>NZ_AKJC01000001.1 GCF_000282535.1 Pseudomonas sp. GM84
GCGGCGCTCGATTTACGCCACGCAACAAAACCCAAGACATACCCCCACCAGCCCCCTACCCTCCCATCTTCGACTAGCCTGATAGCTCCACTCGCAACCTCCCCAAGGTGAAGACGATGAGCATGATGGACTGGGACGCCTACCGTAAGCAGTTGATGGCCGGCATCGGCGATATCAAGCAATTGTCCCCCGACACCGTGGCCGGCTACATGACCGCCAGCGGCGCCGGCGCCAAGACCAACCACCTGGATGCCAAGACCCGCGAGCTGATCTCCCTGGCCGTGGCCGTCACCACGCGCTGCGACGGCTGCATTGCCGTGCACTCGCAGCAGGCGGTCAAGCAGGGTGCCACCCGTGAAGAGATCGCCGAAGCCCTGGGTGTGGCCGTGGCGATGAATGCCGGTGCCGCGCTGGTCTACTCGGCGCGCGCCCTGGATGCGGTGGGCAAGGCCGAAGGCTGAACCGCAAACGGCGTCGCCGCCCTTGCGCGACGACGCCGCGCCGCCCAGACTTGGCGCCCTAGCCCCAACAGGTACCGCCATGATCCACATCCGCCCCATGACGCCCGACGATTTCGAGCGTTTCTGGCCGACCTTCCAGGCCATCGTCCAGGCCCGCGAAACCTACACCTACGACCCCGACCTGAGCGTCGAGCAGGCGCGCCAGCTGTGGCTGGAGCTGCCCCTGCACACGTGGGTGGCCGAACAGGATGGCGAGCTGCTCGGTTCCTACTACCTCAAGGCCAACGCCGCCGGCCCCGGCAGCCATGTCGGCAACTGCGGCTACATGGTCAGCGAGGCCGCCCGTGGCCATGGCGTGGCACGCCTGATGTGCGAGCACTCGCAGAAACTGGCGCGCCAGGAAGGTTTCCTGGCGCTGCAGTTCAACTCGGTGGTCGCCAGCAACGAAGTGGCCGTGGCGCTGTGGCACAAGCTCGGTTTCGACACGGTCGGCCGCTTGCCCAAGGCCTTCCGCCACGCCCGCCTGGGGCTGGTGGACTGCCTGGTGATGTACAAGTGGCTGGGGGGGG
>NZ_AKJC01000002.1 GCF_000282535.1 Pseudomonas sp. GM84
GCTTGCCGGCGATTGGGCTGCTAAGCAGCCCCTGATATCACTGTCCCAAATTCTCCAGCGCCTGGTTCAACGCCAGCACATTGACCACAGGCGGCCCGATCAATGGGTGGAGGGTGGCCTCTTCGAGCAAGGCTTGCAACCTCTCCACCGGCACCTGCCGCGCCGCCGCCACGCGCGGGATCTGATAGGCCACGGCCTGCGGCGGCAAGTGCGGGTCCAGACCGCTGCCGGAAGTGGTCAGCAAAGCCTGTGGCACCGGCCCCTGCCCAGCCTGATACAGCGTCGCGGCATCACCGGCCACACGCTCGGCCAATGCCGGGTTGCTCGGCGACAGGTTGCTGGCACTGCTGGCCACGGTGGCATAAGCCCCCGCTGAAGGCCGCGAATGGAACCAGCCATCGCCCTGGAAATCCTGGGCGATCAGTGCAGAGCCACGCACCTCCCCCTTCTCATCGCGCACCAGGCTGCCATTGGCCTGTTCCGGGAAGGCCACCTGAGCGATCCCGGTCACCGCCAGCGGATAAAGCGCACCGGTGACCACGGTCATCAGCAGGATCAGGCTCAGCGCCGGACGTACATAAGTGTTCATGGTTGGCCTCCTCAGACCAGGTGCAGGGCGTTGAGCAGCAGGTCGATCAGCTTGATCCCGGCGAACGGCACGACGATGCCGCCCAACCCGTAGATCAGCAGGTTGCGCCGCAGCAGGTGCGCCGCGCTCGCCGCTTGCACGCGCACGCCGCGCAGGGCCAGGGGGATCAGCACGATGATGATCAGCGCGTTGAACACGATCGCCGAGAGGATCGCGCTCTGCGGGCTGGCCAGGTGCATCAGGTTGAGCACACCGAGCTGCGGGTAGATGGCGGCGAACAGCGCCGGCAGGATGGCGAAGTACTTGGCCACGTCGTTGGCGATGGAGAACGTGGTCAGCGCGCCACGGGTCACCAGCAGCTCCTTGCCGACCTGCACCACGTCCAGCAGCTTGGTCGGGTCGCTGTCCAGGTCGACCATGTTGGCCGCTTCACGTGCGGCCTGGGTACCGTCGTTCATGGCCATGCCGACGTCAGCCTGGGCCAGCGCCGGGGCGTCGTTGGCGCCGTCGCCACACATGGCCACCAGGCGGCCGTCGTTCTGCTCCTGGCGGATGCGCGCCAGTTTTTTCTCCGGGGTGGCTTCGGCGAGCACGTCATCCACGCCGGCTTCGGCGGCGATGGCTGCTGCGGTCAGCGGGTTGTCGCCGGTTACCATCACGGTGCGGATGCCCAGCTTGCGCAGTTCGGCGAAGCGTTCGCGGATACCAGGCTTGACCACATCCTTGAGGTGAATCACGCCGAGCAGGCGCTTGTCGACGCACACCAGCAGCGGCGTGCCACCGCTCTGGGCGATGCGCTCGACTTCGCGGGCCAGCGCGGTCGGCATTTCCAGGCGTTGCATGCCAACGAAAGCCAGCACTGCGTCGACCGCCCCTTTGCGGTAGCAATGTTGCTGGAAGTCGATGCCCGACAGGCGCGTCTCGGCGCTGAAGGCAATGGCTTCAAACTGCTCGGCGCCCGGTTCGACAAAGTCGTGCAACTGACGCAGATACTCGACGATCGACTTGCCTTCGGCGGTGTCATCGGCCAGCGAAGCCAGCAAGGCGCCCTCGCCCAGCTCCCTGGCGGTGACACCGGTGGCGGCATGCAGCGCACTGCAGCGGCGGTTGCCGAAGGTGATGGTGCCGGTCTTGTCGAGCATCAGGGTGTGCACGTCACCGGCCGCTTCCACCGCGCGGCCGGAGCGGGCGATCACGTTCAGGCGCACCAGCCGGTCCATGCCGGCGATGCCGATGGCCGACAGCAGACCACCGATGGTGGTCGGAATCAGCGTCACCAGCAGCGCGGCGAGGAAGATCAGCGGCAGGCTGCCACCGGCGAAGTGGGCGAACGGCTGCAGAGTCACCACCACGATCAGGAAGATCAGGGTCAGGCCGATCAGCAGGATGTCGAGGGCGATCTCGTTGGGGGTCTTCTGCCGCTTGGCGCCTTCGACCAGGGCGATCATGCGGTCCAGGGTCGACTCGCCGGGGTTGCTGGTGACCCGAATCAACAGCCAGTCGGAGACCAGCCGGGTGTTGCCGGTCACTGCCGAACGATCACCGCCGGACTCTCGAATCACCGGCGCAGATTCACCCGTGATGGCCGACTCGTTGACCGCCGCGATGCCTTCGAGCACTTCGCCGTCAGCAGGGATCATCTCGCCCGACACGACCCGCACCACGTCGTCCTTGCGCAGCTGGGCAGCGGCGACGGTTTCGAACGAACCATCATTCCGGCGGCGCTGCGCGGTAAGGCCTTGGCTACCGGCCTTGAGGCTGTCGGCGCGGGCCTTGCCGCGCCCTTCGGCCAGGGCTTCGGCGAAGTTGGCGAACAGTACGGTAAACCACAGCCACAGCGCGATCTGCACGGCAACCGCCGTGCTCACGCCACTGTCAGGGGCGAAGCACAGCACGGTGGTCAACGCGGCTGTCAGGGCCACCACCAGCATCACCGGCGAACGCTTGAGCTGGCGCGGGTCGAGCTTGACGAAGGCTTGCACCAGCGCCGGGCGCCAGAGTGCGGCGAAGCGCGTCTGGTCCTTGGCGCTGTGCTGGGCGTTCACTTCAGGAATGGGCATGTTCATGGTCGGCTCCTCAGAAACCCAGGCTCAGGTGTTCGGCGATTGGCCCCAGGGCCAGGGTCGGCAGGAAGGTCAGGCCACCGACCAGCAGGATGGTCAGCAGCAGCAGGCCAGTGAACAGCGGGCCGTGGGTGGGGAAGCTGTTCAGCCCCTGGGGCGCGCTTTTCTTCGCCGCCAGGCTGCCGGCCAAGGCCAGGATCGGCAGGATGTAGCCAAAGCGGCCAATGAGCATGGCCAGGCCGATCATCAGGTTGTGGAACACCGTGTTGGCACCGAAACCGGCGAACGCCGAACCGTTGTTGGCGGTGCCTGAGGTATAGGCGTACAGCAACTGGCTGAAGCCATGGGCGCCCGGGTTGCTTACCGCACCCGCCGGGCCTGGCAGGCTGGCGGCGATGGCGCCAAGCACCAGCACGCCGACCGGCATCACCAGCAAGGTAGCCACCAGCAGTTGCACCTCCCGCGCCTGCAGTTTCTTGCCCAGGTATTCCGGGGTGCGGCCGATCATCAAGCCTGCCAGGAACACCGCGATCAGCACGAACAGCAACATGCCGTAGAGCCCTGCGCCAACGCCGCCGAAGATCACCTCGCCCACCATCATGTTGACCATCGCCACCATCCCGGTGAGCGGGTTCAGGCTGTCATGCATGGCATTGACCGAACCGTTGGACGCGGCGGTGGTGGTCACCGTCCACAGCACCGAACCGGTGGTGCCGAAACGGCTCTCCTTGCCTTCCATGGGCGCATCCTGCTGAACCTGGGCACTCTGCAGCGCCGGATTCGGCTGGTACTCCGACCACAGTGCGGTAGCACCGCCCATCAGGAACAGGCTCAGCATGCAGGCCAGGATCGCCCGGCTCTGGCGCAGGTCCTTGACGTAATGGCCGAAGGTGAATACCAGCGCGACCGGGATGAGGATGATCGAAGCGACTTCGAAGAGGTTGCTCCAGGCCGTGGGGTTCTCGAACGGATGCGCCGAGTTGACGCCGAAGAAGCCGCCGCCGTTGGTGCCCAGTTGCTTGATGGCGATCTGGCTGGCGGCCGGGCCGAGCGGGATGCTCTGGTCGGCGCCTTGCAGGGTCACGGCATGGGCGTAGTCGGCGAAGGTTTGCGGCACGCCCTGCCACACCAGCAGCAGCGCCAGCACCAGGCACAACGGCAACAGGCCGTAGAGGGTGGCGCGGGTCATGTCGACCCAGAAGTTGCCCAGGCTTGTGGTCGAGCGGCGGGCGATGCCCCGGCACAGGGCCACCAGCACGGCCAGGCCGGTGGCGGCGCTGACGAAGTTCTGCACGGTCATGCCCAGCATCTGGCTCAGGTAACTGACCGAGGCCTCGCCGCTGTAGGCCTGCCAGTTGGTGTTGGTGACGAAGCTCACGGCGGTGTTGAAGGCCAGTGACCATTCCTGGCCCGGCAGGTGTTGCGGGTTCAGGGGCAGGTAGCCTTGCAACAGCAGGACAGCGAACAGCAGGAGGAAGCCGGCCAGGTTGAAGGCCAGCAGCGCCAGGGCGTACTGCTTCCAGTTCTGCTCCTGTTCGGCGCGTACCCCGGCAAGCCGGTAACAGCCTTGTTCGACGGGGCCGAGCAGTGGCGTCAGCCAGGTGCGCTGGCCCTCCATGACCTTGTAGTAGAACCGTCCGAGCCAAGGTGCCGGCAGCAGCACGATGGCGAAGAACGCCAACAGCAAAGCGAAGTCGTAACTGTGCATGGCCACTCCCTAGCTGCGATCGGCGCGCAGCAGCGCCACCAGCAGGTAAATCGCCAATGCCACTGCCAGAAGCAGTGACAGCCCGTCGAGCATGTGCATGAGTGGAACTCCCCGTGTTGCGGCTTGGGCCGCTTTGGGGAAATTGTCCGTGGGAGGGGCGTAAAGGGGCGAGATCGAGGGAGGGGGGTGGGGATAAAGAAAGCGTAAAGATCAGGCTTCTGAGGTGGCAGTACCGGCCCTTTCGCGGGGCAAGCCCGCTCCCACAGGCACCCTACTGTCCTGAGAAAAGTGGGGTACCTGTGGGAGCGGGCTTGCCCCGCGAAGGGGCCGGCACAGAATTAACGCTGCGGCGTCTGCTGCCCCGCGTTGCGGCTCCAGTCCAGCAACAGGCTGTACCCCACCGCCAGCAAGGTCGGCCCGATGAACAGGCCAATGAAGCCAAAGGCAATCAACCCACCGAACACGCCCAGCAGAACGATCACCAACGGCAAGTTGCCGCCCCGGCTGATCAGGTAAGGCTTGAGCACGTTGTCCACGCCACTGATGACGAAGGTGCCCCACATGCCCAGGAACACGGCCATGCCGTACTCACCCTTCCACACCAGCCAGCCGGTCGCCGGTATCCAGGCCAGCGGCGGCCCCATGGGGATCAGGCTGAGCATGAAGGTGACCAGGCCCAGCACGATGGCCCCCGGCACCCCGGCGATCAGGAAGCCGATCAGCGCCAGCAGCGCCTGGGCCGCGGCGGTGCCGATCACGCCGTTGACCACCCGTTGCACGGTACCGGCCACCAGTTCCAGGTAGTATTCTGCGCGCTCACCCGCCAGCCGTTGCAGCAGGCGCAGGACGAACGCCGCCAGGCGCGGGCCGTCTCGATAGAAGAAGAACACGAAGACCAGGCTCAAGGACAGCTCCAGCATCCCGCTGCCGATCTGTGCACTGCGTGCCAGCAGCCAGTTACCGACCTGGCCCAGGTGAGGCTTGATCGAGGCAATCAGCGCAGCGCCCTGCTGATCCATGGATTGCCACCAGCGGACCAGACGCTCGCCGACCAGGGGTATGCCCCCCAGCCAGTCCGGCGCCTCAGGCAGGCCACCGACCTGCACGTCACGCACGAAGGCAGTGGCGTCGCGGATATGGTCCGCCAGGTTGAAACCCAGCCATACCAGGGGCAGTGCCACGATCAGGATCCAGGCCGTGGTCAGCAGGCTCGCGGCAAGGGTTTCACGCCCGCCCAGCACCCGCGTCAGCAAGCGCATCAACGGCCAGCTGGCAAAGGCCAGGATGGCGCCCCACAACAAGGCTGAAATGAAGGGGGCCATCACCCAGAGTGCAGCACCGAGCAAGGCCAGCAGGACGATCTGGATCAACAGGCGGTCATTGTTGGCCATGGTGGCACTCGTTCAACGGATCAGTTCCAGGTGCAGGCCATCGGTTGGGGTGCTGCCGACTTCGAGCCGGTTGCTGCGCACCCCGGCCTTGATCAATTGCTCGCGCCAGGCCTCGGCCTGGGCGCCGCTGAGGCTGGCGCGCATGGTGCTGTCCAGGTTCAGGCTGCGGCTGAGCAACGTCACCCAGGCCGGCTGCGGGACGCTCAGGTCAGGGTAGTCGAGCTTGCCGGTGTCGCGCATTTCGCGCAGCACCGTGGCGGCCGTGGGCAGCAGGTCACCGAGCGGGCTGCCGGCGACGAACTCCTCCACGTGCAGGTAGGCGCGGCGGTTGCCGCGGGTGACGCTGTACAGCGCGACCAGGGTGTCGGCCTCCTCGGCGGAGCGGCGCAGCAGGATGAATGCCTGCTGCTCGTCACCGCCATTGAGCCGGGCGTTGCCGAATACATCGTTGGCCCACAGGCTGGCTTCGCCACAGTCGCGGCCCTGGCACCAGAACAGCGGGTAACCACCGGCGTGCTGCAGCTCTTCGCGGGCACTGGTGAACGCTTCGCGCGCGGTGCGCTCGACGGGCAGTTCATAGGTCACCGAACTGACCTGGCCACGGCTTTCGACCTTGTCGTCGACGCGCAGCCGGCCGCTGATCTTGCGCAGCGGCCCCATGGGGTAGATGCGTTCCTGCTCCACGGCAGGGCGTTGGTCGACGACCTTGCCATCCACCGGAACGGGCAGGCTGCCGGCCCACAGCAACGGGCTGGCCAGCCCCAGGCAGCCGGCGATGAGAACTCGAATGCTCATCGGCCACCCATGCCGCACGCGGCGCCGGTGAAAAGTTGATGGATGTCTGGCATGTACATGGTTGTCTCCCTGTTCAACCCGCCAAGCCTCGACACTTGTCCGATGCAAGTCAAGCAAAGCCAAAGAAGCGATTGAAACAGTCTGCAACAAGGGTCGCGCCCTGTTCATCGTTCAAGTGCAGGTGATGCCCGCCGGGCAACACGGTCTGCGCAAAGGGTAGCTGCTCCAGCAACTCGGTGTGGCGCGCCAGCATGCCATCGGCGGCCACCACCAGGCTGGTCGGGCAGCTCACCCGGCGCACATAGGCCATCGCCTGGGCCTGGCTCAGGCGCAGCGGGGATGGCAAGGTCAGGCGGCTGTCGCTGCGCCAGCTGTAACCGCCAGGCACCGGCATCAGCCCACGCTGGGCCAGCAGCTCGGCGGCCTCACGGCTGACGGCGACCATGCCTTTCATGCGCGCCTGCACGCCCTCTTCCAGGGTCTGGTAAACCGACTTGCGCTTGCCATCCAGGCGCAACTGGGCCTGCAAGGCCATGCCCAGGCGTTCGCCGGCATCCTGCTCGGCACCGGTCGGCGGAATGACCCCGTCGATCAAGGCCAGATGGCTGACCCGCTCGGGCAGCGCGCCGGCCAGCTGCACCGAAATGATCGCCCCCAGCGAATGGCCGAGCAGTGCAAAACGCTGCCAACCCAGCTGTTCGGCAACCCGCAGCACGTCGTGGGCGTAGTCGGCCAGGGCATAACCGGCCCCCGGTGGCCGGTGTTCGGAGTAACCATGCCCGGCCAGATCGATAGCAACGATGCGCAGGCCCTTCAGTTGCGGTGCCAGGCGGACGAAGCTGTTGGCGTTGTCCAGCCAGCCGTGCAGGGCGATCACCGGCAGGCCGTTCTCGGGGCCGAACAGGTGGGCGGCCAGCTCGATATGACCCAGGCTCAGGCGGACTTCCTCGACCTGTGCGCTCATGCCTGGTTCCAGCGGTCGAACAGGCCTTTGATCAGGCTGGCGGTGTCGGTCGGCCGCTCCAGGGGGAACATGTGGCCACCGGACACGCTGTGGTATTCGCCCTTGGGCATGCCACGCACGGCCAGCGTGTGATGGCGGCGAATCACCTTGCTGCGATCGCCATGCACCATCGCCAGCGGCACCTGCAGCTGCCGCGCGGGGGCTGGGCTTGCGTGGGGGATGCTGCGGTAGATGCTGATTTCGGTGGCCGGATCGAAGCGCAGTCGCAGCCCCTGCTCCGCCTCCTCCAGACCATGCTGCAGATACGCTTCGAGGCAGTCGGGGTCGAAATGGCGGAACAGGCTCTTGCTGGCGAAGTAGTCGCGCGCACTGTCGCGGTCGGTGAAGACCTCACGCCGCCCCAGGGTACGCCCTGCTGCGGTGATGCGGTCGATGAAGCCAAACCGCTTGGCGGTACGCAGCAACCATTGGTCGGCACGGGTCAGCACCGGCGAATCCAGCATCACCACTCCCCGGTAATACTGCGGGCAGCGCAAGGCCGCATGCAGGTGCAGCACGCCCCCCAGGGAGTGGCCCACCCCCCACACCGGCGCATCCTGCCGGGCCAGGTGGTGCAGGAGTTCATCCACCAGGTTCTGCCAGTTCTCGTTCACCGGGAAGCGTGGGTCATGGGCATGTTGGGCCAGGTATCCGACCTCGTAGTCCGGCGCCAGGGCAGCGAACAGCTTGCCGTAGGTGGCCGAGGGAAAACCGTTGGCGTGGGCGAAGAAGATCTGCTGCGACATGGCGCCTGGTCCGGACCGAGAAATGATGGCCCATTGTCGGCATCCTGCTGCCGCTCGGCAACGTCCGGAAAGGTCATCGCCAAGGGTGATAAGGTCAGGCACTGCTAGCAATGGGCCCCGTGCACCGGCAACTGAAACAATGTCAGTTGCCGGCGATCAGGCTGGCGAACTGACCGCGCGAAGGGTCATCAGCCCGGCCAATGGCCAGTCGCCCTCCAGCTCCGCCAGGCTGGCGGTGCTCATGGGCGGTGGTTGCTGACCGTGGCCATGCTCGAGCATGCCGACCAACGTACTCACCAGTGGCTGGTGACTGACCAACAGCACCTGCTCCAGGCCCAGCCGCTCGATCTCTGCGATCACCTTTTGCACATCGCTTTCAGGCGTCAGCCAGGGCACGGTGCGCACGGGCTCGGCAAAGCCCAAGGTGTCATGCACCAGCGCCGCCGTCTGCTGGGCACGCACGTAAGGGCTGGCGATGATCGCCTGCAACGGTTGGCCAAGCAGCCTTGCGGCGCTGTGCAGCACCTGTTCGCGGCCGTGGGCCGTCAGCCGCCGCTCGGCGTCGGTGTTGGCCCGCGGCTCCGCTTCACCATGGCGCAAAATCCACAGCTTCACAGCTTCGGCTCCTCATCGCGCACCGGATGCGGTGCCGGGGCCACGGCGTGCGGTGCTTCGCCTTCAGGCGCGCGCGGGGCCGGCCAATCGGCGAACGGCCAGGGCTTGTTATCGGTGTGGAAGGTGCCAAAACGGCCGATCTGCGCCAGATACTGGCTAAGGCTGTCGCCGAAGTTCATCAGGCTGGCGCTCGGGGCGCCATAAATGAGCCGGTAGATGAGCTGGACCATCACCAGGCCGCCCAGCAGCAGCTCGGCCAGTTGCCAGACCACCAGAAACACCAGCATCCACAGCACGCGCAGGATGATCGATTCGCGCTGCGCGCGCTCGGGGGTATCGTTCATGTATCGCTCCTTGCTCTGGTCAGGGCCGCTGAGGGCTCAGTTGAAACCACTGGTGGAAATGAAGTCGACGTCGGTCTTCGGCTCGGCACGCATCAGGTGTTCGATTACCTGGTTCAGTGTACGACCCTCGAACAGGATGGCGTGCAGGCCGGCTACCAGCGGCATGTAGACCTGCATCTCCTGCGCCTTGGCCTTGAGTACCTTGATCGTGTTGACCCCTTCGGCCACCTCGCCCAGGCGATTGACCGCCTGCTCCAGGCTCAGGCCCTGACCCAGGGCATGACCGACCTGGTAGTTGCGGCTCTTGGGCGAGGAACAAGTGACGATCAGGTCGCCGACCCCGGCCAGGCCGAGGAACGTCATGGGGTTGGCACCCTGACTCACGGCAAAGCGGGTCATTTCGGCCAGCGCGCGGGTAATCAGCATGCTCTTGGTGTTCTCGCCCATGCCCAAGGCCACGGCCATGCCAGCGATGATGGCGTAGACGTTCTTCAGCGCGCCGCCAAGCTCCACACCAAAGCGATCGCTGCTGGCATAGACCCGGAAGGTGCGCCCGTGCAGCACGTCCTGAACGCGCTGGCAGAGCGCTTCGTCCTCGCTGGCGACCACGGTGGCGGTCAGTGCATGCTCGGCGATCTCGCGGGCCAGGTTCGGCCCCGACAGCACGCCGATGCGCGCCTGGGGCGCGATCTCTTCGAGAATCTGGCTCATCAGCTTGAAGCTCTGCGCTTCGATACCCTTGGTCAGGCTGACCAGGCATTTGCCACGCAGCAGCTCGGCATGCGGTGCCAGCACACTGCGCAGGGCGCTGGAGGGCAAGGCAACGAAGATCAGGTCACTGGCCTGCACGGTAGCCAGCAGGTCGTTGACCGGCTCGACCCCGTCGTGCAGACGGATGCCTTTGAGGTAGCGCGGGTTCTCGCGATTGACGCGCATCGCCTCGGCTTGCTCAGGGTCGCGCATCCATTGGCGCACCGGCACACCGTTCTCGGCCAGCAGGTTCGCCACGGCGGTGCCGAAGCTGCCGCCTCCCAGAACTGCAACAGGTTGCTGTTCAGTCATATTCAATCCATTAAAGCCATAAGTTAAGTGGCGACCTGGCCATTATACGGCGCGCCTGCGTCAGAACCAGTAGCAGTGCCGGCCCTTTCACAGAACGGTGATTTGCCGCACTGGCAAAACCCCCATGGTCAGTTAACATGCCTGTTTCAACTCTGAGACAAGGCCGTACCGTGGTCCCTGGCACGCCCCCCTACCCTCGCCTGCTGCTGCTCACCGCCCTGCTCGGCGGCCAGGCAGCAGCCAACGACCTGTTCATCGACAACGCCGATCTGCCTCAGGTTCTGACTGCCACGCGACTGAAACAATCCCCGGCAGCGGTGCCGGGCAGCATGACCGTGCTGGACAGCGAACTGATCCGCGCCAGCGGCGCGCGCGACATCCCTGACCTGCTGCGCCTGGTGCCGGGCATGATGATCGGCTACGGCGCTGGCAACCAGCCGACCGTCAACTACCACGGCACCAACGTCAACGAAGCACGGCGCATGCAGGTGCTGATCGATGGCCGCTCGGTGTACCGCGCGGGCCTGGCCACGGTGGACTGGAGCGACATCCCGGTGGCGCTGGAAGATATCGAGCGCATCGAGGTGTTCCGCGGCCCCAACACTGTCAGCTACGGCGCCAATGCGCTGATGGCGGTGGTCAACATCCTGACCCGCAACCCGGCCGACAGCCACGGCACACGCATGAAGCTGACCCGCGGTGAGAATGGCATCGACGACTACTACCTCAGCCACGGCCTGGGCTGGGACGGCGGCGACCTGCGCCTTTCGGTGTCGGGACAGAAGGACGACGGTTTCGATGAAAACCAGTTCGGCCAGGACTACCGTGACAGCCGCCGCCTGAACCGCTTCAACCTCAGCGTCAGCCACATCCTGGCGCCGAACCAGACCCTGGAATGGCAACTGGCGGCCAAGGAAGGCAGCAACCAGCGCCCCTACACCTACCAACCCGTGTTCGGCCGCTATGCCGCGGGCAACGACGCCGATGTCAACGCCAAGGATTACGCAGGCTCCGTGCGCTGGAACATCGACTTCAATCCAGAGCACAGTCTGTACGTCCAGGGCTCGGCCCAGCACTTTGACCGCCAGCAGGTCTGGCGGGCCTGCGATGCCCTGATGGCGTTCAGCCCGGCATTGACGCAGCTCTGGCAGCTGAACCCGGACTTCGCCGAAAAAGTGGCACGCAATCTATCGACAGGCAATTTGCCGACCACTACCGACCCCAGGCTCGGCGCACTCCTGACACAGGCCAAGGCGCAATGGAGCCAAGGCGGCAGTGATACCGTTTGCGGCGATGTCGACCAGAGCACCCGGGAAACCCGCTACGACCTGGAGATCCAGGACACCCTGAGCCTCACCGACAGCCTGCGCCTGCTCAGCGGCATGAACTTCCGCTATGATCGCGCCGATTCGCAGACCTACTTCAATGGCAGCCTCGACGACCAGACCTGGCGCCTGTTCGGCCAGCTCGAATGGCGCGCCGACGAGCACTGGATCCTGCAGGGCGGCGCGATGCTCGAAGACTCGAAGTTGTCCGGCAGCTCCCTGACCCCGCGCATGGCGGTGAACTACCTGATCACCCCGCGCCACGGATTGCGCGCGGTGTACTCCGAGGCGGTGCGTTCGCCCGACATGTTCGAGAACAACGTCAACTGGAGCTACACGGTCAAGAACCTGACCCCCAATCGCTTCGGCGAGCAGCATGGCGAATACTTCGTCAAGACCCGTGGCCCCGGAGACCTCGACCAGGAGCGCATGCGCTCTCGCGAGCTGGGCTACAACGGCCAGTTCACCGAACTGGACCTGAGCATGGATGTGAAGCTGTTCTACGACGAAATCACCGGAATGATCAGCGAGCCCTTGCGCAACAACCAGTACATTGCCAGCAACGCCAACAAGGCCCGCTTCAGCGGCAGCGAAGCCCAGCTGGACTGGCGTGCGACCCGCCGCGACCGCCTGCGTTTCACCTATGCCTACGTCGACGCCTGGGCCAGCAACCCCGCTGACAGTGCCAACACCGCCCGCAACAGTGGCTCGGCCGGCTGGATGCGCGAATGGGGCGAGGGCTGGTCGAGCGCGCTGTTCTACTATGGCGACGATGCCCTCAATCAGTACCGCTACGAGCGCCTCGACCTTCGCCTGGCCAAGCGGTTTCGCATCCAGAGCAGCAACCTGGAGCTGGCCGCCCTGTGGCAGCAACGCCTGGACGATGAGCCGACCACCACGGAGCAGAACCTCTACGACAGCCGCCACCGCCTGAGCGTGAGCGCGGAGCTGGAGTTCTGATGGCCCGCCTGCTGTGCCTGCTGCTGTTCTGCCTGTGGCCACTGGGTTCGCTGTCCGCCAGCGAAATCCTGGTGGTCGGTGGCGAGGATCAGCCTGGCATACGCAGCTTCGCCACGGCCCTTGAAAGCCGTCGCAGCCATGACAAGGTGAGGTTCCAGACCGTCGCCGAGCTGCCCCGCCCCAGTCAGCTGAAGGCCGACCTGCGCCTGGTGCTGCTCGACAGCGCCGCGCTGGAGTGGCGCCTTGGTGAAGCCGCCGGCCCCCCCGCCCTGGCCATGCGCATCAGCCGGGTACAGGCTCATCAGCGCCTGGGAAAGTCGCGCCCCGCCTACCTGACCCTGCTCTGGAGTGACCCGCCCCTGGCCCGGCAACTGCGCCTGGCCCGCTACCTGCTGCCCCAGGCCCAGCGCATTGGCGTCCTGTACGGCGAGCAGAGTCACTTCCTGCTCGACGAGCTGCGCCTGGCGGCTCGCCCGCTCGGCCTGGAGATCGTCGCCCAGGACTGGCCGGACCAGCGCGACAGCAGGCCACTGCAGCATCTGCTGGGCAGCAGCGATGTGCTGCTTGGCCTTGAAGACCCCGACCTGTACAACTCCAAGACCGCGAAAAACCTGCTGCTCAGCAGTTACGGCCGGCAGATGGCGATGATCGGCCCGAACGCGGGCTTCGTCCGCGCCGGCGCCCTGGCCAGCACCTACAGCGATCAGGAAGACTGGCTGAGGGTGCTCGACCAGTTGCTTGACCTCCCACCCGCACGCTGGCCGCGCGGCCTCTACCCGACGCGTTTCAGGGTCAGCGGCAACCAGCAGGTAGCCCGTGCCCTGGGCCTTGAACCGATCGATCAGAAGGCCACTGCCAAGGCCCTGGCAGAAGGAGAACCCAACCCATGAGCAAACGCCTGAGCTGGGACATCCATACCCGCACCCAGATCATCAGCCTGGGCCCTGCACTGCTGTTGACCTTGCTGCTGATCAGCTTCTTCACCTTCGTGCGCATCCAGGATTTGCGCCAGGAGCTCAACCACACCGGGCAACTGATCGCCAACCAGCTGGCGCCGGCCTCCGAGTACGGGGTGATCTCTGGCAACAATGAAGTGCTCGAAGGCCTGATGCGCGCCACCCTGAGCATTCCCCATGTGCGCTTCCTGGAAGTGCAGGACGGCCGCAACCACATCCTGGTGTACGTCGAGCAGTCCGATGAAAGCAACAATCGGGCGCAGCGGGTGGAAGTGTTCCAAGCGCCGATCCGGCTGCAGCAGATCCGCCTCGACAACGACTTCCTGCAGCAAGGCAAGACACCGCCAACGTCCATCGGTGACGACTACCTGGGGCGGGTCATCGTCGGCATGTCGGATGACGCGTTCAGCCAGCGCCAGCAGGAAATCGTGATCAAGGCCGGGATCCTGGCCCTGTTCGCCCTGCTGTTCACCTTCCTGCTTGCCCGCCGCCTGGCACTGAGCCTGGCCAAGCCGATCAGCGACATGGGCCATGCGGTCAAGGCCATCCAGCAGGGTGAATACGATGCGCCGCTGCCGGTGGTCGACGACAGCGAGCTGGGTCACCTGGCCCGCCACATCAACAACCTGGCCAGCGCCCTCGAGCAGGCCAGCATCGAACAGAAGCAGGCCATTGCCCAACTGATCCAGGCCCGCGAGGAGGCCGAGCAGGCCAACGGCGCCAAGTCGGAATTCCTGGCAATGATGAGCCACGAGCTGCGCACGCCCATGAACGGTGTACTGGGCATGCTGCAACTGCTGGAAACCACCCAGTTGACCAGCGAACAGGCCGACTACACCGCAGTCGCCAGCGAATCCACCGGGCACCTGCTGAAGGTGATCAACGACATCCTCGATTTTTCGCGTATCGAGCGCACCAACCTGGAGCTGGAACACATCGACTTCAACCTGGGCGAGCTGATCGCCAGCAGCGTGCAGTCGTTCCAGCACAGCGCGCAGCAGCGCGGCCTGGCGTTGCACCTGCAATTGCCTGCCGACGCCGAGCGGCTGCAGGTGGTAGGCGACCCGACCCGGATACGTCAGGTGCTCCTCAACCTGGTCGGCAATGCCTTGAAGTTCACCGAACGCGGCCAGATCATGGTTGAAGCACGCTGGCAAATGCTCGACCGCCAGCAACTGTGGTTTACCTGCAGCGTGCGCGACACCGGCATCGGGATCGACAACGAACGCCTGGAAATGATGTTCATCGCCTTCCAGCAGGCCGACAGTTCGATTTCTCGCCGCTATGGCGGTACCGGTCTGGGCCTGTCGATCGCCCGTACCCTGGCCGAACGCATGGGCGGCAAGCTGCGCGGTGAGAGCCGCGAAGGCTTGGGGTCGACCTTTACCCTGGAAATGCCACTGACCCTGGCCAGCCCCACGCCGGCGACCTTGTCAGGCAGTGCGCTTGATCTGGAGCCGATGGCCGAGGGCGAACGGATCCTGCTGGTGGAGGACAATCCGGTCAATCAAAGTGTCATCGAGGCCATGTTGCGCAGCCTGGGCCTGGAAGTCAGCGTGGCCCATGACGGCATACAGGCGGTCGACCAGGTCAGCCAGCAGCGCTTTTCCGCCGTGCTGATGGACTGCCGCCTGCCCCAGGTGGACGGCTATGAGGCCACCCGGCGCATCCGCCTGCTGCCCGGCACCGCCCAGCTACCGATCATCGCCCTGACCGCAAATGCGTTGCAGGGCGACCGAGAGCGCTGCCTGGCCGCCGGCATGAACGATTACCTGAGCAAACCGTTCCGCCGCACCGACCTGCAGCGGGTATTGCAGCGCTGGTTAACCCGGCCAGACAGCCGCGACTGGCGATAAATGCTAAAGTGCGGCAGTCTTAAGGACTGGACAGGACCCTCGTCGGCCCTGAAAATAGACGTTTCAGTGCACACCTGTACTTCTTTCGCCAGGTGCGCTGTGACTTTCACCACAACGCAATAGTCTACCTGTAGGCTGCCGCCCGGAGAGATGCCGGGTTGGCCGGGAAGATTCATCCCCTGCCACAGGGGGTTATTGAGGAGCTCGCATGACCAAACAACACGCCTTTACTCGGGAAGACCTGCTGCGCTGCAGTCGCGGTGAGCTGTTCGGCCCAGGTAATGCGCAACTGCCCGCGCCGAACATGCTGATGGTCGATCGCATCACCCATATCAGCGAAGAAGGTGGCAAGTACGGCAAGGGTGAATTGGTCGCCGAGCTGGATATCACCCCGGACCTGTGGTTCTTTGCCTGCCACTTCGAAGGTGACCCGGTGATGCCAGGCTGCCTGGGCCTCGATGCCATGTGGCAGCTGGTCGGCTTCTTCCTCGGCTGGCAGGGTCTGCCAGGCCGCGGTCGCGCGCTGGGTTCGGGCGAAGTGAAGTTCTTCGGCCAGGTCTTGCCTACTGCCAAGAAAGTCACCTACAACATTCACATCAAGCGCGTCCTGAAGGGCAAGCTGAACATGGCCATCGCCGATGGCTCGGTCAGCGTTGACGGCCGCGAGATCTACACTGCCGAAGGCCTGCGGGTCGGCGTGTTCACCTCCACTGACAATTTCTAAGGGTTATTCGCATGCGCCGCGTCGTTATCACTGGTCTGGGCATCGTATCGTGCCTGGGCAATGACAAAGCTACCGTCACCGAAAACCTGCGCAACAGCCGTCCGGGTATCCGTTACAACCCGGAATACAAGGAACAGGGGCTGCGTAGCCAGGTTTCCGGCTCCATCGACCTCAACCTCGAAGAACTGATCGACCGCAAGGTCTTCCGCTTCGTCGGCCACGCTGCTGCCTACGCCTACCTGGCGATGCAGGACGCGATCAAGGACGCCGGTCTGACCGAAGAGCAGGTTTCCAACCCGCGTACCGGCCTGGTGGCTGGCTCCGGCGGCGCCTCGACCCTGAACCAGATGGAAGCGCTGGACACCCTGCGCGAGAAAGGCGTCAAGCGCGTCGGCCCCTACCGCGTCACCCGTACCATGGGTAGCACCGTGTCGGCGTGCCTGGCCACTCCGTTCAAGATCAAGGGCCTGAACTACTCGATCTCGTCGGCCTGCGCTACCTCGGCACACTGCATCGGTACCGCGCTGGAGCAGATCCAGTGGGGCAAGCAGGACATCGTCTTCGCCGGCGGTGGTGAAGAAGAGCACTGGAGCCAGTCGTTCCTGTTCGATGCCATGGGCGCTCTTTCGACCAAGCGCAACGACACCCCGGAACTGGCCTCGCGCGCCTACGACGCTGACCGTGATGGCTTCGTCATCGCTGGCGGCGGCGGCATGGTGGTGGTCGAGGAGCTGGAACACGCTCTGGCCCGTGGCGCCAAGATCTACGCCGAAATCGTTGGCTACGGTGCCACTTCCGACGGCTACGACATGGTCGCCCCGAGCGGCGAAGGCGCCATCCGCTGCATGCAGCAGGCGCTGGCCACCGTCGACACCCCGATCGACTACCTGAACACCCACGGCACCTCGACCCCGGTCGGCGACGTTGCCGAGATCAAGGGTGTTCGCGCGGTATTCGGCGACAAAGCGCCGAAGATCAGCTCGACCAAGAGCCTGTCCGGTCACTCGCTGGGCGCCGCTGGCGTGCACGAGGCGATCTACTGCCTGCTGATGATGGAGAACAACTTCATCGCCGGCTCCGCCAACATCGACGAGCTGGACCCGGAGGTCGCCGACCTGCCGATCCTGCGCAAGACCGAAGAGAACGCGAAGATCGACACGGTCATGAGCAACAGCTTCGGCTTTGGCGGCACCAATGCCACCCTGGTGCTCAAGCGCTGGGAAGGCAAGTAAGGCCTTGCTGCAGTAAATGAAAACGCCCCGACTGGTTCGGGGCGTTTTTTTTGCACTGCCTGCACCGGCCCTATCGCCGGCGAGCCGGCTTCCACAGGACTTGAGAGCTGCGCAGTACCTGTGGGAG
>NZ_AKJC01000003.1 GCF_000282535.1 Pseudomonas sp. GM84
CGGTCGTACCGTCGGCGCCGGTGTCGTAGCAAAAATTATTGAATAAGTAGTTGATTTACTTGATCAGGCCGGTATAATGGCCGGCCTGATACAGCGTTACAGGTCAGTAGCTCAATTGGCAGAGCGACGGTCTCCAAAACCGTAGGTTGGGGGTTCGATTCCCTCCTGACCTGCCATTCACCTCAGTGTGATTGGCTTTCTTCTTACAGGATCCTCCCCGATGACTCCCAAAACTGAAGCCCAAGAATCGCGTTTTGATCTGTTCAAGTGGCTGGCTGTAGTGGCTTTGGTTGTTGTTGGTGTTGTGGGTAATCAGTATTACTCCGCCTCTCCAATCCTGTATCGCGTCCTCGCACTTCTCGCCCTGGCTGCTGTCGCAGGCTTCGTAGCTCTGCAGACTGCGAAGGGTAAGTCGTTCTTTGCGCTGGCGAAGGAAGCTCGTACTGAGATCCGTAAAGTCGTGTGGCCGACCCGCCAGGAAACCACCCAGACCACGCTGATTGTCGTGGCTGTCGTGCTGGTTATGGCACTGCTGTTGTGGGGTCTTGATTCCCTGCTCGGCTGGGCGGTCTCCCTGATCGTTGGCTAAAGGTGTCCCGTGGCTAAGCGTTGGTATGTTGTGCATGCTTACTCGGGTTACGAGAAGCATGTAATGCGCTCCCTGATCGAGCGCGTCAAGCTGGCTGGCATGGAAGACGGTTTCGGCGAGATCTTGGTCCCGACCGAAGAAGTCGTCGAAATGCGTAACGGCCAGAAGCGCAAGAGTGAGCGTAAATTCTTCCCTGGCTATGTACTGGTCCAGATGGAGATGAACGAAGGGACTTGGCACTTGGTCAAGGACACCCCTCGTGTGATGGGCTTTATTGGTGGTACTGCAGACAAGCCTGCACCGATCACTGATAAGGAAGCTGAAGCTATCCTGCGTCGCGTAGCCGACGGCAGTGACAAGCCCAAGCCGAAGACGCTGTTCGAGCCAGGTGAAGTGGTTCGAGTCATTGACGGTCCGTTCGCTGACTTCAATGGTAGTGTCGAAGAAGTTAACTACGAAAAGAGTCGCCTCCAAGTGGCGGTGCTCATTTTCGGTCGCTCTACCCCGGTAGAGCTCGAGTTCAGCCAGGTCGAAAAGGTCTAGGCGGACGAAGCATCCCATACCCCGCAGCCCTGTGTGCTGCGGGGTTTTGTCGTCACTGGGATAAAACGCAAGTCATCCGGGGAGCCTTCTGGCGTTCGTACCCGATATTGGAGTAGCTCATGGCTAAGAAGATTCAGGCTTACATCAAGCTGCAAGTTAAGGCCGGCCAGGCCAACCCAAGCCCACCCGTTGGTCCAGCACTGGGTCAACACGGTGTGAACATCATGGAATTCTGCAAGGCCTTCAACGCCCGTACTCAGGGTCAAGAAGCCGGCCTGCCGACTCCTGTGATCATCACTGTTTACAGTGACCGTAGCTTCACTTTCGAGACCAAGAGCACCCCTGCCTCGGTTCTGCTGAAGAAAGCTGCTGGCCTGACCAGTGGTTCGGCTCGTCCGAACACCGTCAAAGTCGGTACCGTTACCCGCGCTCAGCTGGAAGACATCGCCAAAGCTAAACAGGCTGATCTGACCGCTGCTGACCTGGACGCTGCTGTACGCACCATCGCTGGCTCTGCCCGCAGCATGGGCCTGAACGTGGAGGGTGTGTAATGGCTAAGCTGACCAAGCGCCAAAAGGCCATTGCTTCGAAAATCGAAGCTGGCAAAGTTTACAACTTCGAAGACGCAGCTGCGCTGCTGGCCGAACTGTCCACCGTGAAGTTCAGCGAATCCTTCGACGTTGCCGTCAACCTCGGTGTTGATCCGCGTAAATCCGACCAGGTCGTTCGTAGCGCTACCGTGCTGCCACACGGCACTGGCAAGACCGTACGTGTTGCTGTCTTCACCCAGGGTCCAGCTGCTGAAGCCGCTCTGGCTGCCGGCGCTGACCGTGTAGGTATGGACGATCTGGCTGCCGAAATGAAAGGCGGCGACCTGAACTATGACGTCGTCATCGCATCGCCTGATGCCATGCGCGTTGTTGGTCAGCTGGGTCAGGTTCTGGGTCCTCGCGGCCTGATGCCTAACCCGAAAGTCGGTACTGTGACTCCAGACGTCGCCACGGCTGTCAAAAACGCCAAGGCTGGTCAGGTTCGCTATCGTACCGACAAAAACGGTATCATCCACACCTCCGTTGGCAAGGTCGGCTTCGAAGCTGGCAAGCTGAAGGAAAACGTTGAAGCCCTGATCGCTGATCTGAAGCGTATCAAGCCAGCTTCTTCGAAAGGTATCTACGTCAAGCGCGTTACCCTGAGCACCACCATGGGCCCAGGTCTGGTCATCGATCAGAGCTCGCTGAACGCGTAAGACCATGGCGGCGCGACTCGTCGTGCCGCCAGCAAAAATTGGGGTCCCTGCCTGGCGGGGGCTATCCAAGACCGTAGGCGGCGCAAGTCTTAAACCACCAGCCTACGCAGATGGTGCTCCCGATTCGTTACCGAATCAGACACCAAAACGACATCCGGCTTCGGCCAGATGAAACGGTAAAAACCAGGAGTAAACCCGTGGCAATTAAACTCGAAGACAAGAAGGCCATCGTCGCTGAAGTCAACGAGGCTGCCAAAGTCGCTCTGTCCGCTGTCGTGGCTGATGCCCGTGGTGTGACTGTAAGCGCAATGACCGGACTCCGTAAAGAGGCCCGCGAAGCTGGCGTTTACGTACGTGTCGTACGTAACACCCTGCTCAAGCGCGCAGTTGAAGGCACCGAGTTTTCGATCCTCAACGACGCGTTCAAAGGCCCGACCCTGATTGCTTTCTCCAACGAACACCCGGGCGCTGCTGCTCGTCTGTTCAAAGAGTTCGCCAAGGGTCAGGACAAGTTCGAGATCAAGGCAGCTGCGTTTGACGGCAATTTCATTGCCGCCAACCAGATCGATGTACTGGCTACCTTGCCGACCCGTGACGAAGCTATCGCACGTCTGATGAGCGTTATTCAAGGCGCTACCAGCAAGCTGGCTCGTACTCTGGCGGCCGTTCGCGACCAGAAAGAAGCTGCTGCTGCCTAAGGCCGCGTAACCTCTTTCAAAATCATATGTTTAATTTGATGGCTGCGAAGGCTGTCACCCCAATACAGGATTTAAGTCATGTCCCTGACTAACGAACAAATCATCGAAGCAATCGGCCAGAAAACCGTTCTGGAAGTTGTTGAGCTGATCAAAGCAATGGAAGAAACCTTCGGCGTTACCGCTGCTGTTGCCGCTGCTGGCCCAGCTGCTGCTGCTGCCGTTGTTGAAGAGCAGACCGAGTTCAACGTTGTTCTGGTTGAAGCCGGCGACAAGAAAGTGAACGTGATCAAAGCCGTTCGCGAACTGACCGGTCTGGGCCTGAAAGAAGCCAAAGAGAAAGTCGACGGCGCTCCTCAGGTTGTAGCTGAAGGCGTTTCGAAAGAAGCCGCTGAAGACGCTAAGAAGAAGCTGGAAGAAGCAGGCGCTAAAGTCGAGCTGAAGTAATCTCGACTTTGCGACGCCAGCCGGAGCGTTGAGCGAAGGCTGATGGCTGGTGGCTTATGCCACCGGCCTTTTTCCGTTATTGGCGGTCGGCCAGGTCGGCCCCGATAACAAGCTGCAAGACACCCATGTGGGTGGCGCAAACCAAGGGGTTTGCACGATTTTCTGGCTGCTCCCGCCGGGAGAAGCCAAACAAGCAGGTGACCAAGCTGGGGAACGCTGATGGCTTACTCATACACTGAGAAAAAACGTATCCGCAAGGACTTTAGCAAGTTGCCGGACGTCATGGATGTGCCTTACCTCCTGGCCATCCAGCTGGATTCGTATCGCGAATTCCTGCAAGCGGGAGCATCCAAGGATCAGTTCCGCGACGTCGGCCTGCACGCGGCCTTCAAGTCGGTATTCCCGATCATCAGCTACTCCGGCAATGCTGCCCTGGAGTACGTAGGCTATCGCCTGGGCGAACCAGCCTTCGATGTGAAGGAATGTGTCCTGCGTGGCGTGACCTTCGCGGTCCCACTGCGGGTCAAGGTGCGCCTGATCATCTTCGACAAGGAATCGTCGAACAAAGCGATCAAGGACATCAAAGAGCAAGAAGTCTACATGGGTGAAATCCCCCTGATGACTGAGAACGGTACCTTCGTTATCAACGGTACCGAGCGTGTAATCGTTTCCCAGCTGCACCGTTCGCCTGGTGTGTTCTTCGACCACGACCGTGGCAAGACTCACAGCTCGGGCAAGCTGCTGTACTCCGCTCGCATCATTCCATACCGCGGTTCGTGGCTGGACTTCGAGTTCGACCCGAAGGACTGCGTATTCGTGCGTATCGACCGTCGCCGCAAGCTGCCGGCCTCGGTACTGCTGCGCGCGCTGGGCTACAGCACCGAAGAAGTTCTGAACACCTTCTACACCACCAACGTGTTCCACATTTCCGGCGAAAAACTCAGCCTGGAACTGGTGCCTCAGCGTCTGCGTGGTGAAGTTGCGGTCATGGATATCCATGACGACAGCGGCAAGGTCATCGTCGAGCAAGGCCGCCGTATTACCGCGCGCCACGTCAACCAGCTCGAGAAGGCCGGTGTCAACCAGCTGGACGTACCAATGGAATACGTCCTGGGTCGCACCACTGCCAAGGCCCTCGTGCATCCGGCTACCGGCGAGATCCTGGCCGAGTGCAACACCGAGCTGACCACCGAGCTGCTGATCAAGATCGCCAAGGCTCAGGTCGTCCGCATCGAGACCCTGTACACCAACGACATCGACTGCGGTCCGTTCATCTCGGATACCCTGAAGATCGACACCACCAGCAACCAACTGGAAGCGCTGGTCGAGATCTACCGCATGATGCGTCCAGGCGAGCCGCCAACCAAGGACGCCGCCGAGACCCTGTTCAACAACCTGTTCTTCAGCGCCGAGCGGTACGACCTGTCCGCCGTTGGCCGCATGAAGTTCAACCGTCGTATCGGTCGCACCGAGATCGAAGGTTCGGGCGTGCTGAGCAAGGAAGATATCGTCGAGGTCCTCAAGACCCTGGTCGACATCCGTAACGGCAAAGGCATTGTCGACGACATCGACCACCTCGGTAACCGTCGCGTACGTTGCGTCGGCGAGATGGCCGAAAACCAGTTCCGTGTTGGCCTGGTGCGCGTCGAGCGCGCGGTCAAGGAACGCCTGTCGATGGCCGAAAGCGAAGGCCTGATGCCGCAGGACCTGATCAACGCCAAGCCCGTTGCGGCGGCGGTGAAAGAGTTCTTCGGTTCCAGCCAGCTCTCGCAGTTCATGGACCAGAACAACCCGCTCTCCGAGATCACCCACAAGCGTCGTGTCTCCGCACTCGGCCCGGGTGGTCTGACCCGTGAGCGTGCAGGCTTCGAAGTCCGTGACGTACACCCGACCCACTACGGCCGTGTGTGCCCGATCGAGACCCCTGAAGGTCCGAACATCGGTCTGATCAACTCCCTGGCAGCCTATGCCCGCACCAACCAGTACGGTTTCCTGGAAAGCCCGTACCGCGTGGTGAAGGAAGGCGTGGTCAGCGACGACATCGTGTTCCTGTCGGCGATCGAAGAAGCCGATCACGTCATCGCCCAGGCTTCGGCCGCGATGAACGAGAAGAAGCAGCTGGTCGACGAGCTGGTAGCGGTCCGTCACCTGAACGAATTCACCGTCAAGGCGCCGGAAGACGTCACCCTGATGGACGTTTCGCCGAAGCAGGTTGTTTCCGTTGCTGCCTCGCTGATTCCGTTCCTCGAGCACGACGACGCCAACCGTGCACTCATGGGTTCGAACATGCAGCGTCAGGCTGTACCAACCCTGCGCGCTGACAAGCCGCTGGTAGGTACCGGCATGGAGCGCAACGTTGCCCGTGACTCCGGTGTCTGCGTGGTTGCTCGCCGCGGTGGTGTGATCGACTCGGTCGACGCCAGCCGTATCGTCGTTCGCGTCAATGACGACGAAGTCGAGACCGGTGAAGCAGGTGTGGATATCTACAACCTGACCAAGTACACCCGTTCGAACCAGAACACCTGCATCAACCAGCGTCCGCTGGTGAGCAAAGGTGACAAGGTCCAGCGCAGCGACATCATGGCCGACGGTCCGTCCACCGACATGGGTGAACTGGCACTGGGTCAGAACATGCGCATCGCGTTCATGGCGTGGAACGGCTTCAACTTCGAAGACTCCATCTGCCTGTCCGAGCGTGTGGTTCAGGAAGACCGCTTCACCACCATCCACATCCAGGAACTGACCTGTGTGGCGCGTGACACCAAGCTTGGCCCAGAGGAAATCACTGCGGACATCCCGAACGTGGGTGAAGCCGCACTGAACAAGCTGGACGAAGCCGGTATCGTCTACGTAGGTGCTGAAGTCGGCGCTGGCGACATCCTGGTCGGCAAGGTCACGCCAAAAGGCGAAACCCAGCTGACGCCGGAAGAAAAACTGCTGCGCGCGATCTTCGGTGAGAAGGCCAGCGACGTTAAGGACACTTCCCTGCGCGTGCCAACCGGCACCAAGGGTACCGTCATTGATGTACAGGTCTTCACCCGTGATGGCGTAGAGCGCGACAGCCGCGCCCTGGCCATCGAGAAGATGCAGCTGGACGAGATCCGCAAGGACCTCAACGAAGAGTTCCGCATCGTCGAAGGTGCAACCTTCGAGCGTCTGCGTTCTGCCCTGAACGGCCAAGTGGTCGATGGTGGCGCGGGCCTGAAGAAAGGCACCGTGATCACTGACGAAGTACTGGACGGTCTGGAGCACGGCCAGTGGTTCAAACTGCGCATGGCCGAAGATGCACTGAACGAGCAGCTGGAAAAGGCTCAACAGTACATCGTCGATCGCCGCCGTCTGCTGGACGACAAGTTCGAAGACAAGAAGCGCAAGCTGCAGCAGGGCGATGACCTGGCTCCAGGCGTACTGAAAATCGTCAAGGTCTACCTGGCAATCCGCCGTCGCATCCAGCCGGGTGACAAGATGGCCGGTCGTCACGGTAACAAGGGTGTCGTCTCGGTGATCATGCCGGTTGAAGACATGCCGCACGACGCCAACGGTACTCCGGTCGACGTCGTACTGAACCCGCTGGGCGTACCTTCGCGTATGAACGTCGGTCAGATTCTCGAAACCCACCTGGGCCTCGCGGCCAAGGGTCTGGGCGAGAAAATCGACCGCATGATCGAAGAGCAGCGCAAGGCCGCTGAACTGCGTGGCTTCCTCACCGAGATCTACAACGAGATCGGTGGTCGTCAGGAGAGCTTGGAAGAGTTCACCGACGAAGAGATCCTCGCCCTGGCGAACAACCTGAAGAAAGGCGTGCCGATGGCTACTCCGGTCTTCGACGGTGCCAAGGAAAGCGAGATCAAGGCCATGCTGAAGCTGGCCGACCTGCCAGAGAGCGGCCAGATGGTGCTGTTCGATGGCCGTACCGGCAACAAGTTCGAGCGTCCTGTGACCGTTGGTTACATGTACATGCTCAAGCTGAACCACTTGGTGGACGACAAGATGCACGCGCGTTCCACTGGTTCCTACAGCCTGGTTACCCAGCAGCCGCTGGGTGGTAAGGCGCAGTTCGGTGGTCAGCGTTTCGGGGAGATGGAAGTGTGGGCGCTGGAAGCATACGGCGCGGCATACACCCTGCAAGAAATGCTCACAGTGAAGTCGGACGACGTGAACGGCCGTACCAAGATGTACAAGAACATCGTGGATGGCGATCACCGTATGGAGCCGGGCATGCCCGAGTCCTTCAACGTGTTGATCAAAGAGATCCGTTCGCTCGGTATCGATATCGATCTGGAAACCGAATAACACGTGACGCGAAGGGGAGTGGGGCAGGTAATGCCCGCTCCCTGCTCCGCCAGGAGGAAAGGCCTTGAAAGACCTACTGAATTTGCTGAAAAACCAGGGTCAAGTCGAAGAGTTCGACGCCATCCGCATCGGTCTGGCGTCGCCTGAAATGATCCGTTCGTGGTCGTTCGGTGAAGTTAAGAAGCCGGAAACCATCAACTACCGTACGTTCAAGCCTGAGCGTGACGGCCTGTTCTGCGCCAAGATCTTTGGCCCAGTCAAGGACTACGAGTGCCTGTGCGGCAAGTACAAGCGCCTCAAGCACCGCGGCGTGATCTGCGAGAAGTGCGGCGTTGAAGTTGCCCTGGCCAAGGTTCGTCGTGAGCGCATGGCGCACATCGAACTGGCCTCGCCGGTTGCCCACATCTGGTTCCTGAAGTCGCTGCCGTCCCGTATCGGCCTGCTGATGGACATGACCCTGCGTGATATCGAGCGCGTGCTCTACTTCGAGAGCTACGTCGTTATCGACCCGGGCATGACCACCCTCGAGAAGGGCCAGCTGCTGAACGACGAGCAGTACTTCGAAGCGCTGGAAGAGTTCGGTGACGACTTCGACGCCCGCATGGGTGCCGAGGCTGTCCGCGAGCTGCTGCACGCTATCGACCTGGAGCACGAGATCGGTCGCCTGCGCGAAGAGATTCCGCAGACCAACTCGGAAACCAAGATCAAGAAGCTGTCCAAGCGCCTGAAGCTGATGGAAGCTTTCCAGGGCTCGGGCAACCTGCCTGAGTGGATGGTCCTGACCGTCCTGCCAGTACTGCCGCCGGACCTGCGTCCGCTGGTTCCGCTGGATGGCGGCCGCTTCGCGACCTCCGACCTGAACGACCTGTATCGTCGGGTGATCAACCGTAACAACCGTCTGAAGCGCCTGCTCGATCTGTCGGCGCCAGACATCATCGTGCGCAACGAAAAGCGCATGCTGCAGGAAGCGGTCGACGCCCTGCTGGACAACGGCCGTCGCGGTCGCGCCATCACTGGCTCGAACAAGCGTCCGCTGAAGTCCCTGGCCGACATGATCAAAGGTAAGCAAGGTCGCTTCCGTCAGAACTTGCTCGGCAAGCGTGTGGACTACTCCGGCCGTTCGGTAATTACCGTAGGCCCGACCCTGCGTCTGCACCAGTGCGGTCTGCCGAAGAAGATGGCCCTGGAGCTGTTCAAGCCGTTCATTTTCGGCAAGCTGGAAATGCGTGGTCTGGCGACCACCATCAAGGCCGCCAAGAAGATGGTCGAGCGCGAGCTGCCAGAGGTTTGGGACGTTCTCGCCGAAGTGATTCGCGAACACCCCGTACTGCTCAACCGTGCGCCAACCCTGCACCGTCTGGGTATCCAGGCGTTCGAGCCTGTGCTGATCGAAGGTAAGGCTATCCAGCTGCACCCGCTGGTCTGCGCCGCGTACAACGCCGACTTCGACGGTGACCAGATGGCCGTTCACGTGCCGCTGACGCTGGAAGCCCAGCTCGAAGCGCGCGCGCTGATGATGTCGACCAACAACATTCTGTCGCCAGCCAACGGTGAGCCAATCATCGTTCCGTCGCAGGACGTTGTACTGGGTCTGTACTACATGACCCGTGAAGCCATCAACGCCAAGGGCGAAGGTCGCGTGTTCGCCGACCTGCAGGAAGTCGACCGCGTATTCCGCGCCGGCGAAGCCGCCCTGCACGCGAAAATCAAGGTCCGTATCAACGAGACCGTGAAAGACCGTGATGGCAGCGTCACCAAGAACACCCGTATCGTCGACACCACCGTCGGCCGTGCGCTGCTGTTCCAGGTTGTACCGGCAGGCCTGCCGTACGACGTGGTCAACCAGCCGATGAAGAAAAAGGCGATCTCCAAGCTGATCAACCAGTGCTACCGCGTGGTTGGTCTGAAAGAGACCGTTATCTTCGCCGACCAGTTGATGTACACCGGTTTCGCTTACTCCACCATCTCTGGCGTGTCCATTGGTGTGAACGACTTTGTCATCCCGGATGAGAAAGCGCGCATCATCAACAGCGCCACCGATGAAGTGAAGGAAATCGAAAGCCAGTACGCCTCCGGCCTGGTAACCCAGGGCGAGAAGTACAACAAGGTCATCGACTTGTGGTCCAAGGCGAACGACGAAGTGTCCAAGGCGATGATGGCCAACCTCTCGAAAGAGAAGGTCATCGACCGCGAGGGCAAGGAAGTCGAGCAAGAGTCCTTCAACTCGATGTACATGATGGCTGACTCCGGTGCGCGGGGTTCCGCAGCCCAGATCCGTCAGCTGGCCGGTATGCGTGGTCTGATGGCCAAGCCGGACGGCTCGATCATCGAGACGCCGATCACCGCGAACTTCCGTGAAGGTCTGAGCGTACTCCAGTACTTCATCTCGACTCACGGTGCTCGTAAGGGTCTGGCGGATACCGCCTTGAAGACCGCTAACTCCGGTTACCTGACTCGTCGTCTGGTAGACGTTGCACAAGACTTGGTCGTGACCGAGATCGACTGCGGCACCGACCACGGCCTGCTGATGACTCCGCACATTGAAGGCGGTGACGTTGTAGAGCCGCTGGGTGAGCGTGTACTGGGCCGTGTAATCGCCCGTGACGTGTTCAAGCCAGGCACCGAGGACGTCATCGTTCCGGCCGGTACCCTGGTCGACGAGCAGTGGGTCGAGTTCATCGAGCTGAACAGCATCGACGAAGTGATCGTGCGTTCGCCGATCAACTGCGAAACCCGCTTCGGTATCTGCGCCAAGTGCTACGGTCGTGACCTGGCGCGTGGTCACCAGGTGAACATCGGTGAAGCTGTCGGCGTTATCGCTGCTCAGTCGATCGGTGAGCCGGGTACCCAGCTGACCATGCGTACGTTCCACATCGGTGGTGCTGCAAGCCGTACTTCGGCTGCCGACAGCGTCCAGGTGAAGAACGGCGGTATGGTGCGTCTGCACAACCTGAAGCAGGTTGAGCGTGCTGACGGCAACCTGGTTGCTGTATCGCGTTCCGGCGAGCTGGCCATTGCCGACGAGTTCGGTCGTGAGCGTGAGCGCTACAAGCTGCCTTACGGTGCGGTGATTTCGGTCAAGGAAGGTGACAAGGTCGAAGCTGGCGCAATCGTCGCCAAGTGGGACCCGCACACCCACCCGATCGTTACCGAACTGAAAGGTACCGTGACCTTCGTGGGCATGGAAGAAAACATCACCATCAAGCGCCAGACCGACGAACTGACCGGCCTGACCAACATCGAAGTTCTGGACGTCAAGGATCGCCCTGCCGCAGGCAAGGAAATCCGTCCGGCAATCAAGATGGTCGACGCCAACGGCAAGGATCTGTACCTGCCAGGTACCGACGTACCGGCCCAGTACTTCCTGCCGGCCAACGCCTTGGTAGGTGTGGCTGACGGTGCACAGATCGGTGTTGGTGACGTTATCGCGCGTATCCCGCAAGAAACGTCGAAGACCCGTGACATCACCGGTGGTCTGCCACGCGTTGCCGACCTGTTCGAAGCGCGCCGTCCGAAAGAAGCCTCGATTCTGGCTGAAGTCAGCGGCACCATCGCGTTCGGTAAGGAAACCAAGGGCAAGCGTCGTCTGGTCATTACTCCGACCGACGGTAGCGATCCGTACGAAGAGCTGATTCCGAAGTGGCGCCACCTGAACGTCTTCGAAGGCGAACAGGTAAACCGCGGTGAAGTTATCTCCGACGGCCCGAGCGATCCGCACGACATCCTGCGTCTGCTGGGTGTGAGCGCGCTGGCGAAGTACATCGTCAACGAGATCCAGGACGTTTACCGTCTGCAAGGCGTTAAGATCAACGACAAGCACATCGAGACCATCCTGCGTCAGATGCTGCGCAAGGTCGAGATCTCCGAGTCGGGCGATTCCAGCTTCATCAAGGGCGACCAGATGGAACTGACTCACGTACTGGTCGAGAACGAGCGTCTCGCCGGCGAAGACAAGTTCATCTCGAAGTTCACCCGTGTGCTGCTGGGTATCACCAAGGCCTCGCTGTCGACCGAGTCGTTCATCTCCGCGGCTTCCTTCCAGGAAACTACCCGCGTACTGACCGAAGCGGCGGTAACCGGCAAGCGCGATTACCTGCGCGGCCTGAAAGAGAACGTGGTCGTGGGTCGTCTGATCCCGGCTGGTACTGGTCTGGCCTACCACAGCGAGCGCAAGCGTCGCCGTGATGCCGACAAACCGCTGCGCGTAAGTGCCAGTGAGGTGGAAGCCGCACTGACCGAAGCGCTGAATTCCAGCGGTAACTAAGTACAGGGCAGGGCCCCGGCAAGCCCCGAACGGTCGTCGTCGACATGAATTGTTGCCGATGACCGGGCGGGGAGGGCCGGGGCCTCGTCTTGACTGGGTGCAAGATCCTCCGTAGACTTTTGTACCCTTAAATTTGGTGAGGCTCCGTCTCGCCAATTTTTGGCTTTCTTGCAAGACAATAGAGTCGCAAGACAATCAGTGGAGCTAGTAGATGGCAACTATCAACCAGCTGGTACGTCAGCCGCGTAAGCGTTCGGTCGAGAAGTCCGACGTTCCTGCGCTGCAGAACTGCCCGCAACGTCGTGGCGTGTGCACCCGCGTGTACACCACCACGCCGAAAAAACCTAACTCGGCACTGCGTAAAGTATGCCGTGTGCGTCTGACCAACGGTTTCGAGGTTTCCTCGTACATCGGCGGTGAAGGCCACAACCTGCAAGAGCACAGCGTCGTCCTGATCCGTGGCGGCCGTGTAAAAGACTTGCCAGGTGTTCGTTACCACACCGTTCGCGGCTCTCTGGATACTTCGGGCGTTAAAGGCCGTAACCAGGGTCGTTCGAAATACGGTACCAAGCGTCCGAAGTAATCGGCCGTTTGCAGACATCCATTTTTTTGAGTCGATAAGAGTAAGGTCGGGCAGGGGTCGAAGACCCACGTCCCGGGCTAACCTGAAGACCGTTTGAGGGCTTATCATGCCAAGACGTCGTGTAGCAGCAAAACGTGAGATTCTGGACGATCCTAAATACGGATCCCAAATCCTCGCCAAGTTCATGAACCACGTGATGGAAAGCGGCAAGAAGGCCGTGGCCGAGCGCATCGTTTACGGTGCACTGGACAAGGTCAAAGAGCGCAAGAACAGCGACCCCCTGGAAATCTTCGAGAAAGCTCTCGACGCCATCGCTCCGCTGGTCGAAGTAAAGTCCCGTCGTGTCGGCGGTGCCACTTACCAGGTTCCGGTTGAAGTTCGTCCATCCCGTCGTAATGCTCTGGCAATGCGCTGGCTCGTAGACTACGCCCGCAAGCGCGGCGAGAAGTCGATGGCCCTGCGCCTGGCTGGCGAGCTGCTGGATGCTGCCGAAGGCAAAGGTGCTGCAGTCAAGAAGCGTGAAGACGTTCACCGTATGGCTGAAGCCAACAAAGCGTTCTCGCACTACCGCTTCTAATTCAAGCATCAATCATTTTGCGAGGGCTTTATGGCTCGTACTACAGCAATTAACCGCTACCGTAACATCGGTATCTGTGCCCACGTTGACGCGGGCAAGACTACCACTACCGAGCGGATCCTGTTCTACACAGGTCTGAGCCACAAGATGGGCGAGGTGCATGACGGCGCCGCGACCACCGACTGGATGGTGCAGGAGCAGGAGCGCGGTATCACCATTACCTCCGCTGCCGTTACCACCTTCTGGAAAGGTTCCGTTGGTCAGTACGACAACTACCGCGTAAACGTCATCGATACCCCCGGCCACGTTGACTTCACCATTGAAGTAGAACGTTCGCTGCGCGTACTCGACGGCGCGGTCGTTGTGTTCTGCGGTACCTCCGGCGTTGAGCCGCAGTCCGAAACCGTATGGCGTCAGGCCAACAAGTACGGCGTTCCACGTGTTGTTTACGTGAACAAGATGGACCGTGCCGGTGCAAACTTCCTGCGCGTCGTAGGTCAGATCAAGAACCGTCTGGGTCACACCCCGGTTCCTGTTCAGTTGGCCATCGGTTCGGAAGATAACTTCCAGGGTCAGGTCGACCTGATCAAGATGAAGGCTATCTACTGGAACGACGACGACAAAGGCACCACCTACCGCGAGGAAGAAATTCCTGCGGACATGCTCGAGCTGGCCGAAGAATGGCGCGCGAACATGGTTGAAGCGGCTGCCGAGTCCAGCGAAGAGCTGATGAACAAGTACCTGGAAGGCGAAGAGCTGACCGTCGAAGAGATCAAGGCAGGCTTGCGCGCGCGCACCCTGGCCAGCGAGATCGTTCCGGCTGTCTGCGGTTCGTCGTTCAAGAACAAGGGCGTTCCCCTGGTTCTCGACGCCGTCATCGACTACCTGCCTGCTCCGACCGAGATCCCTGCAATCCAGGGTATCAACCCGGACGACAAGGATCTGGATAAAGAAGATCCGGCTGTTCGCAAGGACGAGCGTCATGCAGACGACAACGAGCCGTTCTCGGCCCTGGCGTTCAAGATCGCGACTGACCCGTTCGTTGGTACTCTGACCTTCGTTCGCGTCTACTCGGGTGTTCTGACCTCTGGTGACTCGGTCATCAACTCGGTCAAGGGCAAGAAAGAGCGCGTTGGTCGTATGGTCCAGATGCACGCCAACCAGCGTGAAGAGATCAAGGAAGTGCGCGCTGGCGACATCGCTGCACTGATCGGCATGAAAGACGTGACCACAGGCGAAACCCTGTGCAACGCTGACAAGCCAATCATTCTTGAGCGTATGGACTTCCCTGAGCCGGTAATTTCGCTCTCCGTCGAGCCGAAAACCAAGGCTGACCAGGAGAAGATGGGTATCGCACTGGGCAAACTGGCCCAGGAAGACCCGTCGTTCCGCGTCAAGACCGACGAAGAAACCGGCCAGACCATCATCTCCGGTATGGGTGAGCTGCACCTGGACATCCTCGTTGACCGCATGAAGCGCGAGTTCAACGTCGAAGCCAACATCGGCAAGCCGCAGGTTTCGTACCGCGAGAAGATCACCAAGTCCAACGTCGAGATCGAAGGCAAGTTCGTTCGTCAGTCGGGTGGTCGTGGTCAGTTCGGTCACTGCTGGATCCGTTTCTCGGAGCCGGAAGTCGACGAGAAGGGCAACATCACCGAAGGTCTGGTGTTCTCCAACGAAGTCGTTGGTGGTGTGATTCCTAAGGAATTCATCGCCCCGATCCAGAAGGGTATCGAAGAGCAGATGAAAAACGGCGTTGTAGCCGGTTATCCTCTGATCGGCCTGAAGGCCACGGTATTCGACGGTTCGTACCACGACGTCGACTCCAACGAAATGGCGTTCAAGATCGCCGCATCGATGGCAACCAAGCAGCTGGCCACCAAGGGCGGCGGCGTGGTTCTCGAGCCGATCATGAAGGTCGAAGTTGTAACCCCGGAAGACTACTTGGGTGACGTGATGGGTGACCTGAACCGTCGTCGTGGTCTGGTCCAGGGTATGGATGAGTCGGTCTCCGGCCGCGTCGTCCGTGCTGAAGTACCGCTCGGAGAGATGTTCGGTTACGCAACCGACGTTCGTTCCATGTCTCAGGGTCGCGCAAGCTACTCCATGGAATTCTCCAAATACGCCGAAGCTCCGTCGAACATCGTCGAAGCACTCGTTAAAAAACAAGGCTAATCCCCTTTAGGCAAGAGGTTCACTGTCGTGGCTAAAGAAAAATTTGATCGTTCCCTTCCCCACGTTAACGTCGGCACCATCGGCCACGTTGACCACGGTAAAACCACTCTGACCGCAGCTCTGACTCGCGTTTGCTCCGAAGTTTTCGGTTCGGCAATCGTTGAGTTCGACAAGATCGACTCGGCTCCGGAAGAAAAAGCGCGCGGTATCACCATCAACACCGCTCACGTCGAGTACAACTCGACCATTCGTCACTACGCTCACGTCGACTGCCCAGGTCACGCTGACTACGTGAAGAACATGATCACCGGTGCTGCCCAGATGGACGGCGCGATCCTGGTTTGCTCGGCCGCCGATGGTCCGATGCCACAAACCCGTGAGCACATCCTGCTGTCCCGTCAGGTTGGCGTTCCGTACATCGTGGTCTTCCTGAACAAGGCTGACCTGGTAGACGACGCTGAGCTGCTGGAACTGGTCGAGATGGAAGTTCGCGACCTGCTGTCCACCTACGACTTCCCAGGCGACGACACTCCGATCATCATCGGTTCCGCTCGTATGGCCCTGGAAGGCAAAGACGACAACGAAATGGGCACTACCGCTGTCAAGAAGCTGGTAGAAACTCTGGACAGCTACATCCCAGAGCCAGTTCGTGCCATCGACCAGCCGTTCCTGATGCCGATCGAAGACGTATTCTCGATCTCGGGTCGTGGTACCGTTGTTACCGGCCGTATCGAGCGTGGTATCGTCCGCGTTCAAGACCCGCTGGAAATCGTTGGTCTGCGTGACACCACCACCACTACCTGCACCGGCGTTGAGATGTTCCGCAAGCTGCTGGACGAAGGTCGTGCTGGCGAGAACTGCGGCGTTCTGCTGCGTGGTACCAAGCGTGACGACGTTGAGCGTGGCCAGGTTCTGGTCAAGCCAGGTTCGGTCAAGCCGCACACCAAGTTCACCGCAGAAGTCTACGTCCTGTCGAAGGAAGAAGGCGGCCGTCACACTCCGTTCTTCAAAGGCTACCGTCCTCAGTTCTACTTCCGTACCACTGA
>NZ_AKJC01000004.1 GCF_000282535.1 Pseudomonas sp. GM84
TGGCTGCCGCTGGCCCCCAGCCGCTACGTGGAGATCACCGGGGACCAGACGATCCTGGACGAACCGGTCGGCTACCTCGAAGGGCGTGCGCTCAATGCCGGTGAAGAGTCCTATTACGACCTGCCCGCCCACTCGCCCGTGGTCGAGAGCCTGTACCAGCACTGCCAGCGCGCCCTCGGGCATGCCCTGCAATGCGGCGTGCACGGGCTGCCGCTGATCGGCAGCGGAGACTGGAACGACGGCATGAACCGCGTCGGCGAACAGGGCCAGGGCGAAAGCGTGTGGCTGGGGTTCTTCGGCCATGTGGTGTTGCGGGCCTTCGCCTGCCTCGCCCTGCGCCACGGCGACAGCACCTTCGCGGTGCGCTGCGGCGCTCAGGCTGCCGAGCTGGCGCAGCAGCTCGAAGCGCACGCCTGGGACGGCGGCTGGTACCGCCGCGCCTGGTTCGACGATGGCCGGGTGCTAGGCGCGGCGAGCAACCAGGAATGCCGGATCGACTCCCTGGCGCAGAGCTGGGCGGTGCTGTCCGGGGTCGCCCCACCCGAACGCGCGCGCGCCGCCATGATGGCACTGGATCATCATCTGGTACGCCGCGATATCGGTATCGTGAAACTGCTCGACCCTCCTTTCGACCAGGGCGACCTGGACCCCGGCTACATCAAGGGCTACCTGCCCGGAGTGCGCGAGAACGGGGGGCAGTACACCCACGCGGCGATCTGGGCGAGCATGGCCTACGCCCACCTGGGGGATACCGAGGGGGCCTGGGAGCTGCTACGGCTGATCAATCCGGTGCGTCAGGGTTGCGCCGCGCTGATCGACACCTACAAGGTCGAGCCCTACGTCATGGCCGCTGATGTCTACGCCGTGGCACCCCACGCGGGCAGGGGTGGCTGGAGCTGGTACACAGGTTCAGCGGGCTGGATGTACCGGCTGATCGTCGAAAGCCTGTTGGGCCTGCAACGCAGCGGCGACACCCTGCGGATCCGCCCGCTGCTGCCGGCCGACTGGCCGGGTTGCGTGCTGCACTACCGGTTTGGCGGCACCTCCTACCGCATTGAAGTCCTCAACAGCGCCGCCGCCGAGCTGACCCTGAGCCTGGACGGCCAACTGCTTGCCCAGCCCATCTTGCAGCTCAAGGACGACGGTAAACCGCACCAGGTGATTGCCCAGTGCAAGCGCAATCCCGTGCCCATCACGTGAACCGCCCGGCAGACCTCGGGTGCCGTGAACGCAATCCCCGGCCCTGCTGGGCTATTCTTGTTCCGACAGCCGCTGCAGTCGATGGTCCCGAGCATGTCCCCCTCGCCCAAGCCGCAACAGAATCACCTGCTGGCCGCACTGTCCGCGTCGACGTTCAGCCGGCTGGAGCCGCACCTGGAACGGGTGACCCTGCCCCTGGGCAAGGCGCTCTACGAGTCCGGCGACGCCCTGCGCCATGTCTATTTTCCTGCCGATGCCATTGTCTCGCTGCTGTATGTGATGGAAAACGGGGCCTCGGCCGAAATCTCGGTGGTGGGCAATGAAGGTCTGGTCGGCATCGCCGTGTTCATGGGTGGCGAAAGCACCCCCAGCCGCGCCATCGTGCAAAGCGCCGGGCATGCCTTTCGCCTGCCCTGCCAGCGGCTCAAGGACGAGTTCAATCGCCATGGCGAGCTGATGATGCTCATGCTGCGCTACACCCAGGCGCTGATTACCCAGATGGCGCAAACGGCGGTGTGCAACCGGCACCACTCCATCGACCAGCAACTGTGCCGCTGGCTACTGTTGTCGCTGGATCGCCTGCCGGGCGATCGCCTGTGCATGACCCAGGAACTGATCGCCAACATGCTGGGCGTGCGCCGCGAAGGCGTGACCGACGCCGCCGGCAAACTCCAGCGCCTTGGCGTGATCGAGTACAGCCGGGGCAACATCAAGGTGCTCGACAGGACCCGCCTGGAGCAGCTCAGCTGCGAATGCTACGCCGTCGTCAAGAAAGAGACCGAACGCCTGCTGCCCTACCTGCCGCTTGTTCCCCCTGCTGTTTGAGCGCGTCCCGTTTGAAACCATCGGGTGTATGCCTTCGTGAGCTCTACGTACCGGACCAAGCCCACCCGCGCGCCCTAGGTCTCCCCAAGGAATTGGGGATCAAGCGTCGCCCCCCCATACAACTGCCGTCACACCTATGCGACAATGTGCTCAATGTCCGGCCTCAACCCCGCATTTATCGCCCAACAGCTGGGTCACAGCGTTCAGATGCTGCTGTCGACGCATGCCCGTTGGCTCAACTCACGCTCCGACTGGAGCGAGCTGGAATCACTCAAGATTGGTATCAAATCGGTATCAGCTGAAAATCCAGCGTCGTAAGTTACTGATAGGTAAGCCCTTTGATCTCCACCGCTAACATCACCATGCAGTTCGGCTCCAAGCCGCTGTTCGAAAACGTCTCGGTCAAATTCAACAACGGCAACCGCTACGGCCTGATCGGCGCCAACGGTTGCGGCAAGTCGACCTTCATGAAGATCCTCGGTGGCGACCTGGAGCCGTCCGGTGGTCAGGTCATGCTGGAACCGAACACCCGCCTGGGCAAGCTGCGCCAGGACCAGTTCGCCTACGAGGAATTCACCGTGATCGACACGGTGATCATGGGCCATGGTCAGCTGTGGAAGGTCAAGGCCGAGCGCGATCGCATCTACTCGCTGCCGGAAATGACCGAAGAAGACGGCATGGCCGTCGCCGAGCTGGAAACCGAATTCGCCGAAATGGACGGCTACACCGCCGAATCCCGTGCCGGTGAGCTGCTGCTGGGTCTGGGGATTCCGCTGGAACAGCACTTCGGCCCGATGAGCGAAGTGGCACCCGGCTGGAAGCTGCGTGTGCTGCTGGCCCAGGCGCTGTTCTCGGACCCGGACGTGCTGCTGCTCGACGAACCGACCAACCACCTGGACATCAACACCATCCGTTGGCTGGAAACGATTCTGACGGCGCGTAACAGCACCATGATCATCATTTCCCACGACCGTCACTTCCTGAACAGCGTGTGCACGCACATGGCCGACCTGGACTACGGTGAGCTGCGCCTGTTCCCGGGCAACTACGACGAGTACATGACCGCAGCGACCCAGTCGCGCGAGCAGCTGCTGTCGGACAACGCCAAGAAGAAAGCCCAGATCGCCGAGCTGCAGACCTTCGTCAGCCGCTTCTCGGCCAACGCCTCCAAGGCCAAGCAGGCTACTTCGCGGGCCAAGCAGATCGACAAGATCCAGCTGGCCGAGGTCAAGCCTTCGAGCCGGGTCAGCCCGTTCATCCGCTTCGAGCAGACCAAGAAGCTGCACCGCCAGGCGGTAGTCGTCGAGAAAATGGCCAAGGCCTTCGACGAAAAAGTCCTGTTCAAGAACTTCGACATCACCGTCGAAGCCGGCGAGCGCGTTGCGATCATCGGCCCCAACGGTATCGGCAAGACCACCCTGCTGCGCACCCTGGTAGGCGAGATGACGCCCGATGCGGGCTCGGTGAAATGGACCGACAGCGCTGAAGTGGGCTACTACGCCCAGGACCACGCTCACGACTTCGAAGACGACTTGAGCCTGTTCGACTGGATGGGCCAGTGGACCAGCGGTGAACAGGTCATTCGCGGCACCCTCGGGCGCATGCTGTTCTCCAACGACGAGATCCTCAAGTCGGTGAAGGTGATTTCCGGTGGTGAACAGGGCCGCATGCTGTTCGGCAAGCTGATCCTGCAAAAGCCGAACGTGCTGGTGATGGACGAACCGACCAACCACCTGGACATGGAATCGATCGAAGCGCTGAACCTGGCGCTGGAGAACTACCCGGGCACCCTGCTGTTCGTCAGCCATGACCGTGAGTTCGTGTCGTCGCTGGCCACCCGCATCATCGAGCTGTCGCCCGATGGCGTAGTGGACTTCAGCGGCACCTATGACGATTACCTGCGTAGCCAGGGCGTCTTGGTCTGAATCAGCTGAGGCTGTAATGGCCTCATCGCCGGCAAGCCGGCTCCCACATGAAAGCACCGTAATCCGGGGTGGGAGCTGGCTTGCCAGCGATGAGGGCAGCGCCTCCACAAGCCTGTAAAATATTAGTTAGCCTGCTTTCTTTTCTTTCGCGCAACGGCCATGATGAAGCCACGCCCCGCCCGCGAACGAGCCCATGACCGCGCAGCAACCCGCCCCCGCCAGCAACACCTTCGCCATCACCCAGCAGATCCTGTCGATCGTCTTCTACACCTTCATTGCCTTCCTCTGCATCGGCTTGCCGATCGCGGTGCTGCCCAGCTATGTGCACGATCAGCTCGGTTTCGGCGCAGTGATCGCCGGGGTGACCATCGGCCTGCAATACCTCGCCACCCTGCTCAGCCGTCCCTTCGCCGGGCGCGTGGCGGATACCCTGGGCGGCAAAAAGGCCATTCGCTATGGCTTGCTGGGGATCGCCGGTTGCGGGGTGTTGACGCTGCTTTCAGCCTGGACCCTGAGCATTCCACTGGTGAGCCTGGCCCTGCTGCTGGGCGGGCGTGTACTGCTCGGGCTTGCCCAAGGCCTGATCGGCGTGGCGACACTGAGCTGGGGTATCAACCAGGTGGGACCGGAGCACACGGCCCGGGTGATTTCCTGGAACGGCATCGCGTCCTACGGTGCCATCGCGATTGGCGCTCCGATGGGCGTGGTGGCGGTCGATGGCTTTGATTTCAGTGTGCTGGGGCCAGCGCTGCTGGTGCTGGCCGGGTTGGCCTTGCTGGTGCTGCGCAAGCGCGCCGATGTGGTCGTGGTGCGCGGGGAGCGCCTGCCCTTCTGGTCGGCGTTCGGTCGGGTGGCCCCGTGCGGCCTTGGGTTGACCTTGGCGTCGATCGGCTATGGCACCCTGACCACCTTCGTTACCCTGTATTACCTGGAGCGCGGCTGGGTCGGCGCGGCCTGGTGCCTGAGTGCCTTTGGCCTGTGTTTCATCATTTCGCGGCTGCTGTTCGTCAACGCGGTCAACCGTTTTGGCGGCTATAACGTGGCCGTCGCCTGCATGGCCACCGAGGTGCTCGGCTTGGGCCTGTTGTGGCTGGCGCCCTCGCCTGCCTGGGCACTGCTGGGGGCCGGGCTTACCGGGTTCGGGCTTTCACTGGTGTATCCGGCGTTGGGTGTCGAAGCGATCAAGCAGGTGCCAAGCAGCAGCCGCGGTGCCGGGTTGGGTGCCTATGCGGTGTTCTTCGACATGGCGTTGGCCATCGCAGGCCCAGTGATGGGCGCGGTGGCGATGCACCTGGGCTATGCCTCGATCTTCTGTGTAGCGGCCTTGCTGGCCCTGGCCGGTGTTGGCCTGACGCTGCTACTGGCGCGGCGCGGCCGTCGCGCCTGAGCGGCCTGCATACGCTGGCGCGCCCAGGGTCTGACTGAAGAAGGCCGCGGTGTCGCGCTGCAGGGAATGATGGATATGACGCCGATCGACACCCTCGGCATCCTTGCACAGTACCGGCATACGCGCATGCTGCTCTTCGTCACAGCGGGCCATGAACACGAAATGCCCGGCGCCGGCGAGCAGGCGATAGTCCGGGGTCACGGGCAATTTGCGCGCAAGCGCCTCGGCGTTGCGGTCCACCGCCACCAGCTGGTCGCTGTCGCCGCTGTAGATCAGTGCCGGGACCTTTACCCCGGCCAGGGCATGACGGCCGAACATCAGGCTCAGCGGCGCCATCAGCATCACCGCCCCCACCCGTGGGTCAGCCTGGGGGGCCAGCTCGTTGCGGTCGGCGATCAGCACCCCGTGAGTCTTGCAGGCGTCGGCATCGTTGGGGCGTGCGAGGCAGTATTTGCGCAGGCGGTCAAGGTCGGGCCGCGCGCCTGACAGGATCAGCGCCGTCTCGCCACCGGCCGAATAGCCGATCACGCCAACCTTGCCATCGTTCAGGTAGGGCCCCAGCAGCGCATCGACGCGGGCTGCGCTGATCGCGGCGCTGACCTGCAGCGGTCGGCCATACAGGTTGCTCAAGGTGCCAAGGCGGCTGTGGTCACGCGCGTTGTCGCCGGGGTGTACCACCGCCACCACCACGAACCCCTGGCGAGCCAGCGATGTCGCCAGGTAATGCAAGGCCAGGGGGCTGCCGGTGTTGCCGTGGGAAAGCACCAGTAACGGGAACTGGCCCGAGGCAACCGGAGCTTCTTCGGCGACGTCGACGGGGTAGCCGTCGATGCGCAGGCTGCGGGGCGTGCCGTGGGCGGGGTAGAACGCCAAGGCCTGCATCGGGCGCGCATCGACCGGATCGTCCAGGGTCATGTGGTGCAGGCCGGCTACCCACGGGGCGGCTTCGGCATGGACCAGCAGGCCGACGCACAGGAGCGGTGCCAGCAAGCAGCGGAGGATGTTCATTGGCCGGCGACCCGAGCGCAGCGAGGGGATCACCAGAGGATAGGGCCGGTCGAGCGAGCAGCAGATGAAAGCTGGATGAAAAACGCGCCTGCACCGGCCTGTGGTTTAACAGGCCGGTGCAGTCAGGCTGGCCCGATCAGGCCGCCGCGAACAGCTCGTTGGCAATCTGCGCCTGTGCAGCATCGATCGCCTTGCTGCGGTGTTCCGGGCCGTAGGCCAGGCCATGGGCGCGGACGATTTCCAGGTCGGTGATACCGATGAAGCCCAGGAACACCTTGAGGAAGTCTTCGTGGCCGGCGCCGCTAGGTTGACCTGCGTGCAGGCCGCCGGCCGTGGACACCAGCACCACTTTCTTGTCACCGCACAGCCCCTCAGGGCCAGCCTCGGTGTAGCGGAAGGTCTTGCCGGCAACGGCGACGCGGTCGATCCAGGCTTTGAGCTGGGTCGGCACGGTGAAGTTGTACATCGGCGCGCCAATCACCACGGCGTCGGCGGCCAGGAATTCTTCCAGGGTCTCGGCACTGAGCTTGGCTTCGAAGGTCTGGGCGGCATCACGCATGTCTTCCGGGGTGCCTGCCGCTACCAGGGTGGCCGCCGAGAAGTGGGCGATGGCATCGGCAGCGAGGTCGCGGTACACCACCTCGATGCTCGGATCAGCGGCTTTCCAGGCCTCGACCACTTCGCGGCTGAGTTGGCGAGAGGCGGAATTGTCGCCCAGGATGCTCGAATCGATATGCAACAGTTTCATGGGAATCTCCTGTGAATGAAGACCGCGGCGGTGGGCGATCACGATGGGGAGAATCCTACCGAGACGTCGAATAGCTGATAAGTCGGCAAAAATGCGTTAGTTTGTCCCACAGGTAGAACAGTGAGACAGCCCTCATGCAAGACCTCAATGTTTTCCTAGGATGACCAGTTAGCTCATCAAAATGATCAGCAACCAACCCTAGTGCCCACAAAAAAAGAGACCTGGTGCTGTGTAACGGGGAGTGCTCCTGAGCCATTCCCTAGGTGAACAGAGCATTGATGCTTTACCGATATCCAGCGTAATTATTGATCTCCCCTTGCCTGATCATCACCCCTCCCTGCTCCCAATTCTGCACCAAAGCCTTTCCAGGCTGACCTAAAACATCACGATGGATAGCGTAAGTACCATAGCGCATGAGAGTCCCTGGTTGAGCTGTGCCAGATGGCAGGTACCCCTATGGTTGAATCAGCGATAACCCTCACACGTTGGCGGAACTACCAACCTGATCAGATCTCAAGGAGCTCGAATCTCTCCCCAAGCATATCCAGCAACGCTCGGACAACCGGCAACAACGCCTTCCGGGACGTAACACTGCGTTAATGAGACCGCTTTGCGGACGATATTGAGGTGACAGTTCAACCAAGCGTCCAGCAGTTAAGTCATCTCTCACTATAACCTCTGGAAGCTGCACAACGCCTACGCCGATGAGCGCTGCATGATGCAGAGCACTCAGGTCAGAGGTAACCAACTCAGGGATATGCTGCACTCTGTGAGGGATCTGCAAATCATCAAACAATAAATACCCACTAGTGCAATGGTTTGGGCCAGAGTGACATAGTAGTAAGCCTGGCTAGGGCGTGCACATGGTCGCAATGATCGTAATCTTTCTCCAGGTCAGGGTGCGCGACCAAGCGTTGACAGCTGTCGCCCAGACGCTTTACGACCAGACCGTCATCCACGAGCGAGGAATCGAACGCGAAGTGCAATATCGACGCCAACCTCGAGATTGGTGATTTGCTGATGGGCGAACACCTTTGGGTACAATGCAATGAAATCAGCGATCATTGCGTTGGCCCCTAGCCCCCGGCGGGCAAGTGGCCTTGATGATGCCCTGCGGCTCTATTTTGGCCGACTGCACCGTTCCCTCGGCGGCCTCAGCTTGCGCAACCATAGCCCGACAATGGCGGCAGTAATCCATCCCAATTTCAGTGACAAAGAAACGCTGGGGCGATATGCAAATTAGCTGTACACCTAATCGCCCTTCGAGCGCGAGGACTCTCCGACTCAGCTTGGATTTGGAACATCGATTCTCTTGATGCTGCAGCAAAGCCGCCATGCTCCACTACCTTGACGAATAAGCACAGATCAGTAAGGTCAATCACAGGCAGCCTATGGACAGATGTGAGGACAGCACTACCCCCCCCGTACAGGAGATTCAGCATCCATGCCAACGAAGAACTCTCCCAAAAGCCTGGATGCCTTGCGTTCGAATTTTTCCTGACTGATCTGCCCAGCGTCCCGATCTTCTTCAAGGTCTTTGAAGATCGTTCTTGCGGCTTTGTATTCAGCAGTAGCATTCACCCGCTCTACTACAGCAGGCATACCAGCTAACTCAGAGAAAGCCAAATGGATATAGCGATCCAGGCTTTCGACCATCTTGTGCCCTGTCCATTCCTTGAGCTTCGTCTTGATCAGCTCGGAGTTAGATATAGCTCTACGCATCACATCCGTATTTTGTAGATCATACTCTATGATCAACTCTTTGAATTTGTTTGTAATAAAGCGATGCCTAAACATATGCGGATGAGCTCGCTTAGCAATGCCTGATGCAAATTTTAGGTCGCTGATATCATTAGTGATTGTATTGATACCCAATGGTTGCCCATTGCGCAAATTAATAAATAGATAATCATGATCGAGGACTCCCCCATCTGGGTTTTTCTTCCGCAACTCAGCTAGACGCGGGTTCCGAAACTCGACGATGTAGTCATTCCATGTCGATATTATCGAGTGGCTTACAGGTACTAGCCTTGACCCTACACGCCCCTTAACCATAGGAATTCTCAAGAGTGGAGAGCTTAGGCATGAATGATAGGCTGTCATGATATCAGAGACCCTTATCCGGGCTGCCTCGGCTCTCCTGCAACCCAAGGACTCCAATACAGATATCAGAATCTTTAACCGCGCAGCAACAGGTCTCGCTCGTTTACGAGAAGCCATTTTTAAAGCGACCAGTGACTCAGCAAGTATAGGGCTTCCTTCACCACCAGAACTAGAAAGAGGAAAAGAATGATGATGCCAAACCACACGCCGATACTCGGATGGATATTTTCGCTTATCCGACGATTCAACCTTGCAGCCTTTCACAATTCCACCTGGAGAAACAAAGTTTTCATATCCGTACATCTCCGTTGCGAACGCGAGAAACTCCAAGCATTTCGAACCTATTGCCCGCACTGTCTCAGCAGATCTTTTATCCTCCCCACTCGCTTCCTTTTCCGCCATTAGCCCATTGACAAACAACACAAAATAGGAGTCAGTAACCGTCAAAACATTTAATGCATTGCTCTCCATAAACCGCACAAACTCGCTTAGCTGCATTACCCATTGGCGAAGCGTCCCCCCTCTGTTGGTTGTAGAGTAATTAGAGTACTTCCATGCACTCAGAATAAATGCATTAACCTCAAAGCAGAAGTCACCGTTAGGGTAGTAAAAACAGGGTAAATTTGAAGCATCCTGCTGGGTTGGAGCTTGAACACCTAGCCCAGTGGGCAACATAGCTTCCATGTCAAGAGGTCGATGTAACTGAAAGCCAGACACTTCAACGCCCTCGCGTGATGAGCATCAAATTGATGCGAGAGATTTCTTTTTTGTAATACCCACTCCTGTCCGGCAAATCTAGCTCAGCCAAACGCTGAGCAAGATCCTTCAATTCTTTCACAATCATTACGAGACGCATCAAATCAATATCCTGTGCAGCACGCTGTTTCCTCAGAAGAGCTATAGTCTCACTTTGGGAGCGCCGCGAACTAGGTTTTCTCCTGCACGCTTTATTCTTCTGGATGGCCTTAAACGCTGTTTTTCTGATTGAGTCAATGCCTTGAAAAGTCTCACCCAGTCCAATTGCATGCTTCTTGAAAGTGTTCAGACTGAATGCTTTGATTCCCCGCTCGTCATCTGCATAAGAGGCCAATGCAAGTTGACTTCCAAGCGCTGACACCAAAGCCATGTTTTCCCTGTACAACGCGGGATTGTTAATGACATCATGCATTAGCGTCAACAGCTTTACCATAGAAGCCCTTCCCGCCTCGATCTTATTTCTCATGGGTAGCGTACTTTAACGGAAAGCTTCATCTCAAAAGTACTGCCGTCTTCTGTGGTCAGCATGGCGAAATCTGGCTTTAAATCAATACGATGGCTTTGGACAAGCTTTGCCACATCGGCGTAAATTTGACCGTAGCTGAAATCAGCAAAGTCGAAATCAGCAACGATGTCGCCACGGTCAGCGGCCTCCTTAAGTCCATGACAAATTTCTGAATATGATTTAGCCCCAATGTCGCGACAACCTAAACGCTCGCACAGCATATATTTAACTTCATCCAAATGTTCTATTGTAGATTCATTTTTCAGAATGGCGTCGGTAATACATTCAACCTTAACACCTTCGAGCATCGAGCCAGGTGTGATTTCTAGAATATAATTATAGAGATGTTCAAGGTCGCTATGCCCTAAAAAGGCGCGCAATGCGTCCAAACCTTTGAATCCAGCTGATGAAAAAAATGCCATGGCAAAAAACCTGCGCATTTGATGCTGCCGGACATAGAAGCGAGCCTGCGTCCCATTCTCCAGTGTCACCACCGGCGTTTGAGTATAATCGCAGACAGCACTTAAGCAGTTGTTGAAAACCCGAGCATCCATAGGCCTAAAAGACAAATTATCAGGACGAATATAAATAAATAGAGGAGTATCGAAGGAAATCAGACCCGCCTTGTAACAGTTTGCGTGAAATCTCTTCAAGTCCCATATCAATTTCGCCACCATTGTCGGCACCGTAACGCGCATCAGCTCTTTACCATGCCTATTCCCAGTTTTACCCCCATCAAATAATAACTCATATTGAATACTTTTATTTTCACTCAAATAGGGATCTTTATTTGGCAGCAGGCAAGTATTAGCACGCAAATTTAATAGTTCAATTTGACGTCTAGCCGTTAGCAAGCCTATGATTGATATATAAGCCCCCATCAGAACAGTATAAGAATCATAGAGGCAATAATCAGACCTAAACAACTCAAAATAATCTGACTGGCGCTCAGTATATGGAATCAACCAAGCGGAGAATATGCTAGGTTGAGCCATAATTTTACTGTTCATATTTTCGAATGGAGCACCTATTATATTGAATGCCCTTTTGGTCTTACCGCCTTGATTAGCAACGGAATTGATAGTTACCGAAGACATAACTCTGAAAGCATTTTTCCTTATATATTCATAAGACGCACGAACTAAATTAAACACCACTTCCCCTGGTAGTGACCGAAACCTACCCTTAGGTTTTTCGCTTACTTTGGAAAGTATTGTCTTGACCGTGATTTTGGCGAGCGCCTGACTATCAAAGCGTGCGGCTTTGAAGTAATTATTCAGAATGGGAAGCTTTTTAAGCGCACGCAAAATACGCCCCAATGTTTTACTAGACACCGTCGGAGTTACTTCATTGCGAATAGGGACAGATGGGTACTCTGTCTTCCAAACCACCCCTCCATTCAACTCATCAAAAGTTCTAACAGCAAGCCTCACACCTCCTAGCGTATTCCGATAAAGCGACCGAATGAAGTGCGCCGAATTATACCTCAATACGCCAAACTGCTTAATGTAGTAGCCGTTTCGGTACATCCAGACCCTCGCCCTGATTAGGTCATCTTTGCTCATATCCAATGTCTGATCGGCAATATCAATGAGTTCGAAACACTCGTGCCATTGTTCTTGTGTATCAATCGCGTCCTCGATTGTGATCTTTGACGACAATCGCTTCAACTCGATAGCCAGCCTTGTGGGGTAAACGTAAAGATAAGTTGATATGGGGTTGCTCGTATTAAGAAGGAGGTATTCAACAAGGTCGCTTTCGGTAATGAGAGAAAGCCCGCACTGCGTTATATTGAAGCGTTCTCCCCCCATCAATAGCCAATCGACGAAGTGAAGACCATGCCTGAATATCTGCGCCTCTGCGTCTGCCCCTCTTCTTGAGCCACCGTTGTAGCGTGGGTGGATCTGAAGCACCAAGAACACCTTGATAATCTTTAAAAGTGTTGTGTTGACGCTATCAGTTAGCATGCTCCCGTTATAGAGTTGGATGCAGAAATCAACTACAATCTTGATTCCTTTTTTTTCGGTACCAAACCAACACACCCAAAGTGGTGATTCAATGTTGCTCCCCTCAATAAGCCAATCTGGCGTATCTATATCTGCCTCTCCGCCAGCCCCAATGCTAACCAGCTCTAGAAGCCTCATCCTTTGCTCGTAATACCTCATACCCTTTAGCTTTGAAAGTTCTTCGGCAAGGATAGGATTCTCAACCTTTGCTTCAATGTTCTTCGCGCGTCGATTAGGCATATAACAGCCCCTCTTCATCATCTTCGATCATGAGCCGAAGCTTCGCAGCCAAAGGAATGGAGTAGTCGGACTTCCGAAAAATCGAAGCGACTTCCTCAGAGACAACCTCAATCTCGCCCCGCTCATACAGCGCTATAGCATGCGTTAAGTATTCTCCGTTCAAAGCCCAATTCAAGTACTTCTCACTGAGTGTATGCCCCTTGGACTGCCACTCTCTAAAGATTGGTGCCATAGTGATCAAAAGTGTGCAGAGCATTGGGCAGACAGGAATGATTCCCTTAACCACAGCGCCTCCATCATTTCGCTCATTGGCTGGCAACCAATTTTTTAGATTCAACTGCGGCGGAAGAGGGGAAAGCCTGTGATGTTTAATGAACGTTTCGAGTTCGCCCAGGGTGTCGATGTTCATTACATCCAGCAGATATTCAGACTCCTTAAAACACTCAAAAATAATTCCGAGCTGGAAAGTACGTATCCATCGACTCAGATAAAACTGCCGAATCGGTTTCGGCAGGTATTTATCGAGCAGCTTAGGAATGTAGGTTTTCTGGCCAAGAGCCTCAGCCATCGCATGGACGCTCGATGTCTTGAAATAAACTATAACCGCTGACGAGGTGCGCATGGTTTTGGGGGTGTAGAGGTCATATTATTTCCCTTCTTAAATGACATCCCGCAGATGCCAATTATTATTTTTGAAGTCAGAAGAGCTTTATTGGAATAAAAAAACAGCGCCCAAAATTGCTTGACCGCTGTTAGAAAAATCTAGAGTTTGCGAATAAGCCCCTCTTGTGCCACTGACGCGACTAATCGACCATGACGATCAAATATCGAACCCCGTGCAAGGCCCCTTCCGGCACCACTCCACGGACTATCTGTGACATACAGGAGCCATTCGTCCACAGCGCAATGCGCATGGAACCAGATGGCGTGATCAAGGCTCGCTACCCGCATGTCTCGTTGCATATCCGATACACCATGGGGCAGCAGCGACGTGATCAGCAATGCAGTGTCACTGGCGTAACCCAAGAGACTGCGATGCACTTCCGCGTCTTGAATATCGATTTTACCGAATCGGAACCAGAAGCTTTTATTTGGCGCATGCCTAATCGGGCTGCTGGGATCAATTGGCTCAACCGGGCGAATCTCAATGGCATCTGCCACCTCGTAACGAGACCGGATTTCAGCCATCAGATCAATGTCGCCCGCTAGTAGCTCAAGCTCTGTCGGTAATGTTTCCGGGGGCGGAACCACAGGGGCATCACGCTGATGATGCATCCCCTCCTCTACGACATGAAACGAGCCATCCCCCACGAAAATAACCTTGCCGTCTTGCCAGGCTGTCAGACGCCTGCGGCAGAAGCTTCGACCATCCTGGACAGTTTCAACTTCGTACATCACAGGCGCATTGGCACGCCCGGCACGAACAAAATAGCCGTGGAGAGAATGCAGTCGCTTATCCGCCAGCACGGTTCGCGTCATGGCCATTGAAGCCTGCCCCAAAACCTGCCCCCCAAAGAGCTGAGGTAACCTCAGGTCTTGACTCTCGCCTCTAAAAACATTGGCCTCCACCTCCGTCAACGCGAAAATGGCGGCTAATTTCTCTGCCGGTGTGCTCATCTACACTCGCCTCGCAAAGCGTATGCATGAATAGCTTCGGTGGCTGGTTGCCCGCAAGACGACTGCCTCGCGATAGCGCCCCATGCGCCTATCCGCTGTCCATGCAACGCAGCTTACAGCCCGAACTCATTGCGCCTTATAAACGGGCTCACGCTTTTCTGTGAAAGCAGCAATGCCTTCCTTGAAATCTTCACTCAGAAGAATTCGGCGGAACGCTGTACGCTCCAATTCCAGCGCAGCGTCCAAACCGCAGTCAGCGCCGCGTCGGATCACCTGCAGAGACGCGCGAACAGCCAAGGGCCCATTTCTGATGATGCTGTGAGCAATCTCCAAGGCCCGAGCCAAGAGATTTTCCGAGGTGGTGAGCTCGCTGACCAGACCTTCTGCCAGTGCTCGCTCAGCCGATATGGGCTCGCCAGTCAGCACCATCTGAGTTGCCAACGCACTAGGGATGACCCTCGACAAGCGAGTAACGCCGCCCGCGCCAGCGATCACACCCCAGCGAGGCTCAGGTAGTGCGAACTTCGCGTAGTCCACGCTAATGCGCAGGTCGCAGGCCAGGGCAATTTCAAGCCCTCCCGCATAAGCCAAACCGTTAATGGCAGCGATAATCGGTTTAGTCGTCGGCGAGCCTCGGTTGATACCGCAGAAATCGCCGTCATCGATTTCTTTCACCGCTCGCTCCCGCAGGTATGGCAGGAAAGTCCCTATGTCTGCACCTGAGCAGAATGCCTTGGTACCGGCGCCTGTGAGCACGACCACATGAATGTCGTCATCCTGGTTGATCCTTGCCCAGATCTCCCGGAAGGCTAAATGCGTGTTCAGATCGATGGCATTCATCGCCTGCGGACGATTGATAGTCACCAATGCCACACGACCTTGTTTTTCAAATTCGATTGCCATGATGTCCCTCAGCCCTGGGGCTCAAAACGTTGACGGAGCTCACGCTTCAGAATTTTGCCGTTGTGATTGAACGGCATCTCCTCGTAAGCGATAAATTCGACACGCTTGGGCAACTGGTAACTGGCCAGGTGCTCACGGGCATGGGCAACAAGCTGTTCCGCGTTGCCGGAAGCCCCTTCATGCAGGACGATGATCGCGGTGACTTCCTCTCCCCAACGCTCATTGTTCAAACCGATTACTGCGACCTCGCGCACGTGATCATGCTTGGCGAGCACCGCTTCGACCTCCTGCGAGTAGACGTTCAACCCGCCGGTCTTGATCATGTCTTTCAAGCGATCGTAGAAGTACACGAAGCCGTTCGCGTCCATATGGGCGAGATCGCCCGTATGCAGCCAGCCGTTCTGATCAATGGCATCGGCGGTGGCGTCTGGACGATTGTGATAGCCGAGCATGATCGTCGGCCCACGCAGTACAATTTCACCGATCTCACCCGGGGGGGCGACGTTACCTTGGTCATCGACAATCGCCACTTCCACGTTCTGGAACGCTCGGCCGATGGAGCCGCGGGCGCGGTCGTAGTCTTCCTCTTTCAACACCGTGGCGATCGGGCCAGCCTCAGTAAGACCGTATTGATAGAAAATCTTCACACCGGGAATGCACGCCTTCATAGCGCTTCGGTCATTCGCGGTCAGAATGCCGCTGCCGACATACCACCGAGTCATCGAGCTGACATCCAACTCTCTCGCCAATGGATGAAGAACGAACTCGCGCGCTAGGGACGGTGGCATGAATGTGTTGGTGACACGCTCCCTATCAATGACGCGCAAGACATCCTCGGTCGCGTACTTCTCCAGCAGCGTCGCGGTAGCACCGAGGTAGAGGTGCGGTAGCAGCCAGCAGTTTAGGGCTGCGGAATGATGCAAAGGGGTGGCGATCAGCGTGTTGTCGCCCTCCTCCATATCGGTGTCGATGATCTCGTTCAGAGAGTTCCAGAAAAGGTTCGAGTGACTCAGCAGCACCCCTTTGGAACGACCGGTGGTACCACCGGTATAGAGAATCACGGCAGGATCATGCTCGCTGAGGGCATCAGTGGTAAGCGGCAGGATGCTCTCCTGGCCCTTGAAGGCATCCAACGACTCGAGCTGTACGACGGGCAGGGCCACAGACTCGAGCACCGAGCCAAAAGCCTCGACGTGCTGCTCGGACACGAACAAGATTTTCGAGCCACTGTCCTCGAGCATCATCAAGATCTGTTCAGGCGTCTCTCGGTAATTCAAGGGAACCGCGACTGCGCCGATCTTGACGACGCCATAGAACGCCTCTACCCACTGACGGCTGGAGCTGGCAAGAAACGCTGCCTTGTCACCATGGCCTACCCCTTTGGCAAGAAGTGCATGGCCAACCTGATTTGCACCGGTTTCAAACTCGGCATAGGTCGTGCGCCCCGCCTTGTCAATGAGGGCGACCTTGTCAGGGAAGCGCTTGGCGTTATGGGTGATGTGACCACCCAGCAACATACGGCTAGACATGAAAATTCCTCTTGTAATTGTTCTGAAGCCCCTAGCGCGCGAAGACCCACGTCGCATCCGAGCTGTCTGGACGCCCAGAATAACTAACCTGCGTTAGTTTGCAAGAGGGAAAGGCGCGGATTTTTTGAACATAATCGCCTGCAAAAGCATTGCCTCGCTGGTAAAAAATCAGGCAAAACACGGCTAAATCCCTTGTTTTTCGAGCGAAAGGCGCTAAAAATAACGAGCGTTAGTTTCCTATTCCAAAAACAACAGAGGATTCATCATGTTCGACCTGTCACTGCGCCTTGAAGAAGCAATCGTGTTGATCACAGGAGGTGGGCGAGGAAATGGCGCGTCCCTGGCCCATGGCTTTGCAGCTGCGGGTGCGACCGTGATCGTAACCGATATCGATCTGCAAACTGCCTCAGCGACCGCCAAAACCATATCCGACAATGGTGGTAAGGCTCATGCCTTCCCCTTGGACATATGCGACGAGGCAGCCTGCCGCAGTCTGGCAGACCATGTTCACCCCGAAATCGGCAATATCACGGCGCTCATCAACAATGCAGGGCTACTGTTCCGCGCACCATTTGCCAGCGACAAGAGCCCCGAGCAGTGGCGTCGAACCCTTGCTGTAAACGTTACGGGCATGTTCAACACTACTCACGCATTTCTGCCTCATTTGAAAGCAACGAAAGGCTCCATTCTCAACATCGGCTCCATCCACAGCTTCACCTCCGGCCTAGCCTCCCTGTCGAGTTACGTGACCTCCAAGGGCGCTGTCTTGCAATTCACCAAAGCACTGGCATCCGAGCTCGCCGCTGACGGAATCCGCGTGAATGGGCTTGCACCTGGCTCTTTCCCGACAGCGATGTCAGAAGAGACCCGTCAAGATTCGAGCAAGCTTCAAGCTTTCCTCAGCCACGTCCCGATGGGACGCACCGGGGAGCCACATGAATTGGTTGGGCCGGCAGTGTTCTTGACCTCGCACCTGGCAAGCTATATTACTGGCGCGATGGTTCCTGTGGATGGTGGTTATCTGACCCGCTGAGCCGCCCTCCCTTCCTGATAGAGACATTTACCTGATGCGACCCGTAGGCGCGAAACGAGAAGTCACCGAATTAGCCATCCACACAGCCGGCGTGGACTTGATTGCCACCTATGGCTACGAGGCGATGACGCTTAGGGCACTTGCAGAGCAGGTGGGTATCAAGGCTGCCTCGCTCTACAACTACTTCAGCAACAAGCAAGAGTTCCTGGCCACCGTCCTCAAGGCCGTGATGCGCGACCTGCTGATGGAGTTCACCGAGAAGGTGGATCTTCAGCCCACTACGTACCAGCGTTTTGAAGCCATGGTAGGCGTGCATCTGCATTTTCATACCGCGCGCCGCAAAGAGGTTTTCATCGGCAACATGGAGCTTCGCAGCCTCGATGAGGACAATTACCGGATGGTGACCCGCCTTCGCTCCGAGTACGAGCGACGGGTTCGTCAGATCATCGAGGACGGGGTGCAAGAGGGTATTTTCAATGTATCGGACTGTAACCTGACGACCAAAGCCCTGATCTCCATGCTGACCGGTATTTGTACCTGGTATCAGCCTGGCGGAAAACTCGGGCTTGAAGAGCTCGCGCGACAGCATATCGAGCTGTCGCTAAGGATGGTCGGATTCAAGTCCACCTGAAGTAAAAAACCCACCTGCGATGGTGGGTTTTTTGAACCTGTAAGGTTTAAGTCTTCTTGTACCGATTGAGGCTACCGCCGTGCATCACCTTACCCGGCAGCTGCCGACCAAAAATGTCTTCGGCCAGGTGGGCGACTTTGATCAGCGCGTCAAGATCGACACCGGTCTCAATCCCCATCTCCTCACACATGAACACCAAGTCTTCAGTGCAGATATTTCCGGCAGCGCCACGGTGGCCCGCGAATGGACAGCCGCCCAACCCTGCACAAGAGCTATCGAACTTCGCCACCCCTAATTTGAGCGCAGCATAGACGTTAGCAAGCCCGGTACCACGGGTATCGTGGAGGTGGAGGGCCAGCGGAAGATCAGGCCATTTTTCACGCACCGCGCCGATGGTTTTTTCCATCATCAGCGGATTAGCCCAACCCACGGTATCAGCCAAGTAGACGCCTTTCAGCTGCACGTCGGCTTCATTAGCAAGATCCAGCACCTCGCCAACCATCCGCACGACTTGCGGAATCGGCATATACCCCTCGTAGTTACACCCGAACGCTGTCATGACGTAGCCCCACTCTACCGGGACGTCGTGCTCGGCATACGACTTCAACCAAGCGCGCTGCTCATCCAGCGTTTGCTGAATGTTCTTGTTGGTGTTGTTTACGGAGAAGCTCTCCGACGCAGTAACCCGAATGGCACCGATGATATCGAGCTGAGACTTGTAAGCACGCTCTAGCCCTTGTTGGTTCAACCACAGACCGGTATAGCGCACACCCGGCTTCTTGCGGATGGCGGCAGCCAACTCATCGGCGTCCGCCATCCCTGGAACACGTTTGGGGTTCACGAACGAAACGCAATCGATCTGCTTCAGCCCGGTTTCCGCGAGCGCTTCGATCAGCTCAGCCTTGCGGTTAAGCGCGATGGGAGTCGCCTCGATCTGAAAACCTTCACGAGGCCCTTCTTCATTGATCCAAATTTTCTTGGGGAGGTCACTCATTTTGTTACTCCAGATTCTGGCCTGCGTGTTCGCCTTCCAGGAACTTGTTCGGGCGAAGGAAGAAAGAAAGCACCAGCGCGCCATTCGGCGAGCGGGCCAGGTGCCGGTTACCGCGCGGGCGCCATACAAAATCACCGGCGACCACCTCACCTTCGTCGTCGACGATGCTGCCCTCAAGCACGTAGGTCTGTTCAACCTCGACATGCTCATGCAGAGGCAGGCGTGTACCAGGCGCCCAGCGGAAAAGTGCCGTAAGCAGGCCGCTTTCTTTGTCCTGCAGCAGGATTTTCATGTCGATCCCGGGTGTTGGGGTGGGCTTCCAAGGGAGCGAATCAACATTGATGTAGCGCGAGGCGAGCTCTGACAGACCTTCGATACCTGGCACGTTTGGGGTGGTAACAGCCATGGCTATCTCCTATTAAACTGTCTGTTCAGCAGCGACAGCGAAGAGGCTCTCGCTGTGCTCATCGATGAAGCGGGTGTGCACTTTCGCCTCCAGATACGCAGGCTCAGCCAGTACGCGAAGCAGGAAGTGGCGATTCGTCTTGAGACCGGAAATTTTGAGTTCGGTCAGCGCTTTTTCCAGGCGAGTAATCGCCTGCGCACGATCCTTACCGTGAGCAATGATCTTCATGATCATCGGGTCGTAGAAAGGAGTGATTCGATCTCCCGCAACAAAACCACCATCGATCCGCACACCCTCCATCTGCGGCACCTCCAGCGTTTCGATGAGGCCAGGCGCAGGCATGAACTTCTTCTCCGGCGACTCAGCATAAAGCCGCGCCTCAATGGCATGTCCATTGCGCTGAATCGACTGCTGCGTCAGCTCGGAGGCAACGTCCTCGCCCAGCGCATGACGAATCTGCGCTTCAACCAAGTCGACGCTGGTCACCGCTTCGGTAACAGGATGCTCTACCTGAATACGCGTATTCATCTCCAGGAAGAAATAGGATTTCGATTTCTCGTCATACAGGAATTCGACTGTGCCGGCGCCATCGTAACGGCACAGCTTGGCCAGATTCACAGCTGCATCAGCCATGTGCGCCAGAACCTCGGCTGGCACATTGGGCGCAGGGGACTCCTCCAATACTTTCTGATAGCGGCGCTGGATCGAGCAATCGCGCTCGTAAAGGTGTACCGCCTCACCATTACCGAACCCGAATATCTGCACTTCGATGTGGCGCGCACTCTCAATCAGCTTTTCCAGGAACACAGTGCCGTCACCGAATGCACGCTCTGCCATCCGTTGGGTAGCAGCCACAGCCTCCACAAGGTCAGCTGGCGAATGCACAGGCTTCAAGCCGATTCCCCCTCCCCCGGCGGAAGCTTTCACCAACAGCGGATATCCCACAACTCGCGCCGCATTAACCAGTGCTTCGGGATCTTCTGCAGTCACGTTTTCAGCAGCTGGCTGAACTGGGACACCCGCCTTGATAGCGAGGTGACGAGAGCGCTGCTTGTCGCCCATAGCCCTAATTACTTCGGCGGTTGGGCCAATGAAGGTTATGCCGGCAGCGGCACAAGCGTCGGAGAAGTCGGTGTTCTCGGAGAGAAACCCGTAGCCCGGGTGAACCAGCGTCACCCCGTTTTCTTTAGCTACCCGCAGCACCTTCTCCGCATCTAGATAGCTTTCCGCCGCTTTGGACGGGCCAATCAGAAAAGCCTCATCAGCAGCCTTCACATGCTGAGAGTCAGCATCTGCCTCGGAGTACACCGCAACGGTAGGAATTCCGAGAGCCTTGGCGGAGCGAATCACACGGCAGGCAATCTCGCCGCGATTCGCGATCAGTAGTTTTTGTTCTGTCACGATCATCTCCTAAAACTAACAGTTGTAAGTCACTCGCCGCACCGCACCCATTCCGCCTACAGGCCCCAATGCACAGGCACATTGGTTAGATATCGGAAAAAATGCAACCAGGCTTGTGCTGGAAACAAAGCCTAGCTATATTCTCGAAAACTAACAACGGTTAGTAAAACAAAAAAGGAGAATCCCTTGAGCACAACGCAGCTTCTGGTCGAGCGCCAAGGCCCCCGCGCTACCATCATCTTGAGCAACCCTGCCAAGCGAAATGCGATCGCCACCGCCACTGCCAGCGCGCTGGTCGACACCTTGCTGAAGCTGGATGGCGAACAGGACATCCGAGTCATTGTGATCACAGGCGAAGGCGACTGCTTTTCCTCCGGCGGTGACCTCGACGAGTTCCTTTCCACTGTCGACGCAGGTGGTACTCAACTGTGGGAAACAGGCGAGCCATGGCAACGTCTGTTTAGCGTGATTCCCACCCTGAGCAAGCCCGTGATCGCTCGCGTGGTTGGCCCGGCAATGGCCGGGGCGTGCGGGCTGGTAGCCGCGTGCGACTTCGCTTACTGCACCGAGGGCGCCAAGTTCGGCTCGCCTGAAGTGAAGATCGGCCTCTTCCCTCTATTCATTCTTCCGGCGCTTCTGAGCCGCCTGGGAGATCGTCATGCGCTGGATCTCGCGCTGACCGGCCGCACCATCGATGCGCAGGAGGCCTACCGCATGGGGCTCGTAAATCAAGTCGCTTCGGCTGATGAGATAGACGTCCTGGTAGACCAGCTCGTGAAAAGTTTCACGCACCTGGAGCCTGCAACTGTCCGCCGCGGCAAGCACGCATTTAACAAGATCTCATCCGTTGGCCTGATGGAAGGCTTGGAGCTGGCCCGCGGCATGCGCCCAGCCTTCATGTGCTCAGAAGAGCTGCGCCGCGGTATCGAGAAATTTTTTGCCAAAAAAGAGGTGAAGGCATGAGCGGTTACGAGAATGTGAAAGAACTGCAACGTCGCGTCGAAATTGCACGCGCTGGTGGTTCCGACAAAGCGAAAGAAAAACATCAAGCTCAGGGCAAGATCCTGGTTCGCGATCGCCTCAACATGCTCTTCGACAATGGCGAATACCTTGAAGACGGGCTGCTGGTTGGTGCCTCCCGCGGCATGCCAGGTGACGCTGTGGTCACTGCGATCGGCAAGATCAATGGCCAGGAAGTCGCGGTCATTGCAAACGACATGACGGTCAAAGCTGGCACCTGGGGTTATCACACCTTCCGCAAAATCGTGCGCATGCAAGAAATTGCCGTCGACGCCAAAATGCCCATCATCTACCTGGTGGACAGCGCCGGAGCACGCATCGATAGCCAGTTCGACTGCTACCTGGGCCGTATCGCCTGGGGCAATATTTTCTACACCCAAGTACAGATTTCGGGCGTGGTACCACAAGTCTGTGTGATGTTTGGCCCCTCGCCCGCAGGCTCCGCATATGTGCCGGCGCTGTGCGACCTAGTCATCATGGTCGACAAGCAAGCTACCGCTTACCTTGGCTCGCCACGCCTGGCTGAAGCGGCCATCGGTGAAAAGGTAACCGAGGAGCAGATGGGCGGCGCACGCATGCACTGTGCCATGAGTGGCCTGGGTGACTACCTCGCGCAGAACGAAGAAGAAGCGCTCAAAGCCGCCGCGGATTACCTGCGTTTCTTCCCGAGCCATAACAGCCAGCTGCCGCCGCTGCGGGAACCAAAACTGCCCGGTTCGAAGCGCTCGATCACCGAAATTGTTCCACCCGACCAAAACCGTCCGTTTGACGTGAAAGAGCTGGTCGAATCGCTCGTGGACGAAGGCTCGATCTTCGAAGTAAAAGCCCTGTTTGCCAAAGAGATCTACACCGCATTTGCTTACCTGGGCGGCCGACCAGTAGGGATCATCGCGAACAACTCGAAGAACAAAGGCGGTGTGCTGTTTAACGACAGCGCCGACAAAGCAACCCGCTTTATCTGGGCTTGCAACGCATTCAACGTTCCGCTCCTTTTCCTGCAGGACATCAGCGGCTACATGATCGGCAGCGCTGTAGAAAAGGCCGGCATCATCCGCCATGGCGCCAAACTGCTGCATGCAGTCTGCGAGGCAAAAGTCCCACGCATTTCCGTCATGGTTCGTAAGGGTTATGGCGGCGGTTACCTCGGCATGTCCGGCGGCCCAACCATGCCTGATGCTCAGTTGGCACTGCCAGGCGCCATGCCTGCCCTCATGGGCCCAGAGGCTGCAATCAACGCTATTCACTACAACGAGATCCAGGCACTGGAGGGCGAGGCGCGCGCGGCATTCATCGATGAGAAGCAGAAGGCGTACGCCAAAGACATCAACGCCTTTGATCCCGCTGACCAATTCTCCTTCGAGGCAGTTATCGATCCCGATGACCTGCGTGATGAGCTGATCAAGCGCTTCGCCCTTTACAGCCGCCGTGAAATTCCACGGATCGATCGCCGCAACGGCATCTATCCGGTTTAACCCCAGACAATTACAAAGGATTTAGCTGATGAGCGAAATCAAAGCTCCTATGGCCGGCAACATCTGGAAGATCAACGTCCAGGTCGGTCAAGAGGTCAACTTCGGCGACGAGGTCATCATCATGGAGTCCATGAAGATGGAGATTCCAGTTGAGGCCGATGATTCCGGCGTCGTTAAAGAAATCAAGGTCGCGGAGAACGATACCGTCGATGACGGTAACGTCCTCATCATCCTTGGATAATCCTGAGAAATCCTGTCCATGAAAATTGCCTCCTTCATCCATGACGGGCGCAGTTCGTACGGTGTCGTCGGTGACGACACTGTCTCGGACGCCGGCGCAGTGCTCGGTCATCGCTACGCCGATTTACGATCCTTGCTGAACTCCGGCGAGGGCCTGGCCGAACTCGCCTCTTTGCGTGATGCCCCGGCCTTGAACGTACAGCAGGTTCAATGGCTGCCGGTTATCCCAAACCCGGACAAGGTTTTGTGCGTCGGCCTGAACTACCTCAAGCACATCATTGAAACCGGGCGGGAGGTGCCAAAGCACCCCACCCTCTTCACTCGATTTGCGAGCGCCCAGGTGGGCCACGATCAGCCGCTGATTCTGCCCAAGGCTTCCACCGCCTTCGACTTTGAGGGCGAACTGGCCATCGTGATTGGCAAGGCCGGGCGGCACATTTCCAAGGCTAACGCTTTGGTGCACATCGCTGGTTACAGCCTGTTCAATGATGGCTCTATCCGCGACTGGCAAAAACACACCCTGCAGTTCACCGCAGGGAAGAATTTTGTTGGTAGCGGAAGCTTCGGCCCTTGGCTCGTCACCACGGACGAGATCGCCGATATCAACAGCCTTACCCTGGAAACCCGCCTTAACGGCACGGTGGTTCAGCGTGAAGGGCTCGATGACCTGCTGTTCAAGATTCCGGATCTGATCGAGTACATCTCGACCTTCACTGAGCTGCTGCCTGGCGATGTGATTGCAACTGGAACCCCCGGCGGCGTAGGCGCGTTCAGAACCCCGCCGCTCTGGATGAAACCTGGTGATGTTGTTGAAGTGGAAGTGGAGGGAATCGGAACACTCAAAAATACCGTCAATGCCGAGTAAAACCTAAATGGTGAAAGGCGTCCACGCGCGCCTTTCATTCGAAGTCCGCACAATAACAACACTGGACTCACCATGAAATCGACGATTGATGCTTCTACCTGGAGCCATCCAGGGTCATCCGCTATCAACCGAATGCTGTTCAAAAGGATAGCACTGCGTGTCATTCCCCTCATTTTTGTGGCCTACATCTTCGCATTCCTAGACCGAGTCAACATCGGCTATGCAAAACTGCAAATGCTTCCCGATCTGGGTCTGACAGAAGGCCAGTATGGCTTCGCAGCCGGAATTTTCTTCATCGGTTACGCCCTGTTTGAGATCCCAAGCAACCTGCTGCTCGACAAGATCGGTGCACGCAAGACTATGACCAGGATCATGGTGCTATGGGGACTGGCGTCAGCCGCCACTATGTTCGTCACCACGGCCCAGCAACTGTATATCCTGCGCCTGCTCCTAGGCATTTTCGAGGCCGGCTTCTTCCCAGGTGTCATCCTCTACTTGAGCTACTGGTTCCCGAGCTACATGCGAGGACGCGTTACCGGTACGCTGCTACTCGCCACCCTTGTTGCTCCGATTCTGGGCGGCCCTATCTCGGGCTTGATCATGGAATCCATGAACGGCGTTTCAGGTTTGGCGGGATGGCGGTGGTTGTTCTTGCTCGAGGCCGTGCCGATCATCTTCATCGGGATCGCTTGCTTCCTGCTGCTCTGCGACAAGCCAGAACAAGCCCAATGGCTTAGCACTGATGAGAAGGCACTGCATCAGGAGTTGATGGCTCGGGATAGAGCAACGCTGGATCCCGAGAAAGTGAATCCGCACAGCGGCGAGGCCATCTTCAGCGCGTTGACTGACCCCAAGGTGTACGTCCTGGCGTTCCTGTATTTCAGTTCCGCACTAGGCACCTACGCGTTCAATTTCTGGCTACCCACCATGATCCAGAAGCTGGGTGTATCCAGCATCACTCAAATTTCGCTGTACGCCATGATCCCGTTCACTTGCGCAGCCCTGGGCATGATCCTCATCGGCCGGAGCTCCGACCTACGCAGAGAACGTCGGATGCATTACTGCATTAGCATTCTCTTTGGGGCGGCCATGCTATCGCTGTCCACCCTATCTACCTCACTTCCTTTATCTCTAGCCTTGCTGGGTGGAGCGGCGTTCGGCTTCAGTGGGGCAATCATCGTTTGCTGGGCAATTCCAGCGACCTACCTCAAGGGCAAAAGCGCACCGGCCGGGATCGCTTTGGTCAGCTCGCTCGGTTCTCTGTGTGGCTTTGCTGCGCCATCGATCATCGGCCTGGCGCGCGATCTTACCGGGAAGGATCACGCCGGCATGTATGCCATCAGCCTGATCATGGTGGCGGCAGCGCTGGGCATGCTCACACTGATGCCTAAACATGCGCTCGCGGTTGGGAAGCCTGACTGAAACTGCCGCTCCAGATGCCGGATTGGCATTCGATCCCGGCACTCGAACGATGAAAAAGACCCAAGGAGAAGAGGATGTTTTTAAACCTGTCCGAAGAGGAGCAACTGTTCTGCCATGCGGTTGAGGGCACTATCAAGCGAGTGGCGCCCGTCGCGCAAGTGCAGAAGCTCGATAACGCCAAGCAATTCGATTTCGAGCTTCACAAAGCCTTATCCGAGCTGGGTGTTTGGGGGGTGGGTACCGATGAAGAGTATGGCGGTGCCGGCGGAACACCAAAGCTGCAGGTATTGATGCTAGAGGCGCTGGGACGAATGGCCACGTCCATGGCCGTTTTCGGTGTTGTGCAGTTCATGGCTACACGTCTGCTTCGCCAGTACGGCACCCCGCAACAGCAAGACAAGTACCTGGCTAAGCTTTGCGCCGGCGAGATCAAAGCATCGTTCTGTCTGACGGAAGAAAGTGGTGGTACCGACATTCTACAAACGATGCGGACGAAGGCTAAGCGTGTAGACGAAGGATGGCGTCTGACAGGCGGCAAGTATTGGATCAGCGGCGCTATTCACGCCGACCTGCTCATCGTGCTGGCCCGCACGAGCGATCACCGCTCCCGCGGGGTCACCATGTTTTTGGTCGAAAAAACAGCCCCAGGTGTATCGGCCACCGAGATCAACACCTTTGCAATCAACAGCTACGATACCTGTTCTGTAGCTTTCGACGACGTGAGTCTCGCCGAAACAGCCGTACTCGGCGAAGTCGACCAAGGTTTCATCCAGGTGTTGAACACACTCAATTCAGAACGTCTGAACGCGGCGGCAGTGGCCACAGGCATCGGACGCGGCGCACAACAACTCGCCGTCGAGTATGCCAAGGATCGCAAAGCATTCGGTCGTCCAATCGGACAGTTCCAATCGCTGCAGCATCGACTTGTGCATACGGGGATCGCGCTCGAGCAGGCTTGGCTGACCACTCAGATGGCAGCAATCGCTGAAGAACAGGGTCACGCGAATATCGAAGTCCCTAGCGCCATTGCCAAGCTCGCCGCGAGCAAAGCGGCGAATGATGCTGTGCGGGTCGGTATGGAAGCGATGGGCGGCGCCGGTTTCGACCTCGAGTACCCGATGCAGCGGTATTACCGCGATATCCGCCTCTATTCTTTCGCGCCCCTTACCGACGACATGTTGGCAAACCTCCTTGGGGAACGCTGGCTCGAATTGCCACGTTCATTCTAAGCCAATACCGAGGCTGACAGTGACCGTCAGGCGGCGTGCAGTAATGAGAAGGCAGGTTTGCATATTCGCTCTTGCTTTCTCATTACTTAGCAATTTCAAAATAACTAGAGCCTAACAACACTTTTACTGCTCAGCTTTTCCAGAAAAAGACAACGCGTTACCTATCCAAACAAAAACAATAAGGAAGGTACAATCATGCCTCGCCAAAGTGCAATGGTATTGGGCACCGTCTGCGTGATTGCATTGCAAGCAACCGCGGCTGCGGGCTCTTTCGTCGAAGACTCGAAGCTGAAAATCATCAACAAAAATTTCTTCTTCCACCGTGATTTCCGCAATGGCAGCTCCAGCGCAACTGGCACTAATGCCTTCAAGCCGGCCAGTGAAAGAAACGGCTATGCGCAGGAATGGGCTCAAGGATTTCTGCTGGACTACCAGTCGGGCTACACACCGGGCCTCTTAGGATTGGGAGTCGATGCCAGTGCAGGACTGGGCTTGAAACTGGATGGCGGCGGAGGCACTGCCGGGCTGCGCTTGGTACCCATCGATAGCGATGGGAAACCAGGTGATGTGTACTCAAGGATTGGGGGAGCCTTAAAGCTCCGCGCATCAAAAAGTACCTTAAAATATGGTGAGCAGATGCCTATGACGCCAGTCCTGGCAGTCAATACGGTGCGCCTGTTTCCAAGCGCAGCCACTGGACTACAACTCAACGTCAATGAATTCGAACATTTTGCCTTTGAGGCAGGGCATTACACTAAACAGACAGGTGTTGATTCTTCCAACAGTGGCGACAAATTCACAACTGACTATGCGCTTCGCAGAGGTGGTACGGCGATCACCTACGATTCTGCGAGTTTCGTTGGTGGCCGCTACCAGAACGGCAGCTTGTCATTTGCGCTTTATGCAGGGCAGCTTGAAGATGCTTGGCACCAATACTACGCCAACACGAAATACACCTTTACAATCGATCCAGGAAGGCGCCTTGGATTCGACTTTAACATCTACCGCACTTTGGATTATGGGCGTAGCCTTGCCGGCCCTATCAACAATACGTCATGGTCACTTTCAACCGCATAGCCCCATAGCTTTGAGGTCATCTTCAACATCACTAGGCACCATGATGTCGAGTAGGAGCCAATCACGGACAACATAAAACGGTTGGCCCTGATTATTTGCCCATGCTATCTGCACGATAAGCTCATCTGATTGGCCGTCCCCTTCCAAGGGAAGGCCGTGTTCGGATAAAAGGTCTGCTACCAACGCTGCTTCCACTGTACCTACCTGATTCGTCTTAGCGCGCTACATCTTGCATCGCTTCGTTACGGGATATGCCGGACTTAGTGGAGGGCGCCTTCGAACTGAGGGATTCCACCTTCCAGCGCCCAGTCGCAGACGACATAGACGCTTCCATTTCTCGTCTCAAACAGATGGTACGCACCACGCTCGATGCGCTGCCTGAGCGTAGAGGTACGGATTGTGGAACCATCTCGGAATCGACAGCGGCTCTCGCGATAGACAATGCCCACCAGACAATTGATTGACTGGTCGTACACAGCGCAGCAGAGGAAGCCCGTTATAGCGATGCCAAAATTTGTGGCCATCGCCCGCTCCACATTGGCAGGCACTGACCCGGGCGGCGTCTCGATCGGCGACTGCTGGCTAGCCAACAGCTCAAAATTGCTGGACATCACGGTGTACCCTTGGGAGTTAGCCGTATATTGAACGGGTTATCGGACACCAGCCTTCCAGCATTCTGCTCAAAGACAAGCGCCAAGCAGGTGGCTGACAAGCCAGCCAAATCCCACACAGATGAATATATACATTTGAGTGAGAGCACGCAAACGCGGCATACCGTCCGCTTTTATCAGGGCGGATGAAATGAGCCTGCGTGAAGCCTATGCAGCGGTTTTGCAGCTGCTAAGAGATCAGCGACAGCTGTCTCAATACGATGTCGCCGGCGGGGTGACCCAGTCGCAGGTCAGCCGCTTAGAAGGCCGCCAATCCAATCCCACTCTGGAAACGAACCGAGCCCTCGCCAAGTCCTTGAGTGTGCATCCGCTGACCTTCTTGGCGCTCGTACATGCGTCAGATGAGCAGAAAACGCCTAGGGACATAATCAACCTGGTGCTAGAAGAGCTCAAGGCTATGGAGCTTCTTGACGCACCTCTTCCCCTGGCACCGGCAAAAAAAGCGCATCCCCGCACTCGCAGCGCAGAGGAAAATCTCAAGAAAGTGCGCGAGCTGAAATCTGAGGGTAAGACCCAGGCTGAGGTGATAAAGCTGTTGGGCATACCTCGTTCCAGTGTCAGCCGTTACTGGCGCAAGGAATGATGTCTTTATCCAGTGTGTGGTGGGCATCGATGCCAGCTTCAAAATCAATGCTTCGGCGCTAGGTTGACCAGAGATCACTACTGATCGGCCATCCGATTATTTCTCAGAAAATTGAACAGAAGTCGTCTGCTCGATTCGCTCAAACATCTGGATGAACTAGCTACCCGATTGACCCCTCGTGAGTTCGCATACGTGCCCCCGCCATTCGCGGGACGCCTAGCTGTGGGCAAAAAGATGCGTGGTCATTGCCTACCAGCGACGCCTCTTTTAGGAAATCCACAGCGAGCAGCGGCCTTCGGCCAAGCGTCGACTTCTGCCTGACACATTCTGCTGAGTGCCCACTTGATCACCAATAAACCCAATTGAATTCTTTCCGTGCATATAACCCCACTCCCACACAAAACGTCACACCTTGAGTAGTGGCAAACTAAAATCAATTGTTAGAATCGGGTCAAGCAAGACACCGCTCGGAACAGGTAGACCTGCCGCGTGGCAGCCTCATCCTCACTCCTTGACTGCTTGTGAGACGGTCAACTCAAACTGCCAAGCCGCATGCATCTGGGGGCTCAGATCGCCAACAACCACCCCATAATGGAAATGAGCCGAAAGAGTGACGCCAATCGCCTGGCCGAGAAGGCCTGACCACTCGATGTCCGCTAGCCGACCTTGAACTCAAACACTGTGGGAATGATTTGAGATGCCTGCCATCAAGAAAGTGATGCTCCAAAACTTCAAGAAATTCGAGTCGCTTACGCTTGAGTTCGATGCCGGGGTGAGCGTACTGATCGGTGACAACGAGACGGGGAAAAGCAGCGTGTTGCTTGGCCTCGATCTCGCACTCAGTGCCAGCCGTAGTCACGTAGAAACCATTGGGTACGAGTCACTGTTGGCGCAGTCTGCGGTAAAGGCTTTTCAGCAGGGCCCACGTACGCTCGACCAGTTGCCGGAATTGGTCGTGGAGGTGTTTCTCGAGGAAGGCGATGATCAAGGCTACTACGGCACGCAGAATCTAGCCGGCGCTATGACTGACGGAATTGGGATGAAGATTGCTCCGCTGATTGAGGAGTTCGGTACAACGATCCATCAGCTCTTGCAAGACGACCCGGAAGGTTTCCCGTACGAATACTACGGTGTGAAATTCTACACTTTCTCTGGCGGCCCGCATGTCAGCTATCGGCGCCCTGTGAAGCACCTTCTCTTGGACAGCTCCCGCATCGACAGTGAGTACGCGGCAAGGGAGTACACCCGCACAGTGTTCAGCTTCAACGCCGAACCACCTGAGCGCTACAGCCTGGAAAATCGCTATCGCCGCGGCAAGGAAGCTTTTCGCGACAAGGAACTGGCCGCACTCAATGCTGACCTAGGTGCCTACCAATTTGGCGTGAGAACCAGTATCCGCGCCAATCTCGAAACCGACCTCGTCATCACCAAGGATGGGATCCCGATCGAGAATCGAGGTAAGGGTGAGCAGTGCTTCATCAAAACCGAGTTCGCGCTGCGCCGGCATGAAGCCAAGGGCGAACTGCATGCCCTCCTCCTGGAAGAACCTGAGAACCACCTCAGCCACACCAGGATGAAGCTCCTAGTTGAGCAATTGGCCGCCACGGCAGGAACGCAGCTCTTCATCGCCACTCACAGTAGCCACATCTGCTCGCGGCTCGACCTTCGGCATGCGCTTCTCTTGGGTAGCGATCAGCAGGCTGGTCGTCTGAAAGCGCTCACCGAGCCGACTGCCAGCTTCTTCATGAAGGCACCGGATAATAATGTCCTGGAGTTCGCGCTCTCCAAGAAGGTCATTCTGGTGGAGGGTGATGCCGAGTTCATCCTGATCGAAGAGCTCTACAAGAAGCACTCCAACGGACGAACGCCACAGGCCGATCAGGTACACATCATTTCGATCGGTGGCACAAGCTTCAAACGCTACCTGGAGCTCGGGATGCTACTGGGAATCCGAGTCGCAGCGATCCGTGACAATGACGGCGACTACCAGCAGCACTGCGTGGAGAACTACAAGGAAAGCCTGTACAAGGGCGCCCAGATCTTCGCTGACAAGGATGATGCGCGTTCGACGTTCGAGATCGGGTTGTACCAGGACAACAAGGCGGCTTGCGATGAGCTGTTCGCAGCCGGACGCAAGAAGCTGACTGTCCAGGAGTACATGCTCAAGAACAAGGCCGACGCTGCGTTCGAACTGCTCAGGAAGAAGTCGGCAGCGCTCGTGCCCCCTCAGTACATCAAGGATGCGATCGCATGGATAAACGAGTGATCTTTGCAGTGGCTGGGTCAGGCAAAACAACCCACCTCATCAGCAAGCTCAGCCTTGAGAAGCGCGCCCTGATCATCACCTACACGGAGAACAATTACAGCCATCTGCGCAACAGCATCATCAAGAAGTTCGGCACCCTCCCGTCGAACATCACCGTGATGACGTACTTTGCGTTCCTACACGGGTTCTGCTTCCGTCCATTCATGCAGAACGAGATGAACACGAGAGGCCTGAATTTCAGGAGACCTCCACAGCGTAATTACGCACTGAATGATAGGGAGCGGTACCGAGATCGGGGTGGTCGGCTCTACCACAACCGACTAGCCAAGCTGATCGAGGTCGAGGGATTGCTGCCTGGCATCAAGGCGCGAATCGAGCGTTTTTACGACTCGGTCTACGTTGACGAGGTGCAGGATTTTGCCGGCCATGACTTCAACCTGCTGCTCCAGATATCAGCTGCGAATACCGAAATGCTGTTCGTAGGTGATTTCTACCAGCACACCTTCGACACCAGTCGCGATGGCTCGGTGAACAGCACCCTGCACGACGACATCACGAAATACGAGAAGCGGTTCGCCAAAGCCAAAATCAAGGTAGACAAGGAGACCCTGAGCAAGAGCTGGCGGTGTGGTACGACGGTTTGCGACTTCATAAGCGCCCACCTGCAGATCAAGATTGACTCCCACAAAGGCAGGGTGTCCCAGATCATCAAGGTCGATTCTCAGGAGTTCGCAGACCGTCTGCATGCTGATCACGGCATCGTTAAGCTGTTCCAGGAGCAGCACTACAAGTACGGATGCTACTCGCAAAATTGGGGGGCCAGTAAGGGGCAGGATCACTACGAGGATGTCTGCGTCGTGATGGGCAGCAAGGCGTGGAAGCAATACCTGGAGGGTAAGCTGCATGAGTCCGTGGCCCAGACAAGAAACAAACTCTACGTAGCGTTCTCCCGCGCACGCGGTGGTGTTTACATAGCACCGGACAAGCTGTTCAAAGCTTACAAAACGTGATCTGACACCCCGCTCTGTACTTGCCCTGTCGCCTTGCCATGGGAACCCGAACATGCTCTTGAGCGAAATACCAGGCTACGAATATCCCACTGTGGCTCTTTTTCCCTTCCGCTGGTACGAGGCTGGAAGCTGGATCATTCGCGCGTTGAAGGCGCTTCCTTCAGGCGAGGTGAAGTGGATGTACCACTGCATTGAGCACAGCGGCCATGCTAAAGCTCAAGCCTTCGCTACCTACCAGGAAGGGCGTGCTTTTGCCGCCAAGTTCAATGATGGGATCGCCAGCAAGGTGGGCGCATTGGATCTGACCGAAGCGCAGCGTGTCTCACTGACTCTTAAAGCCACGAAAGAGGTGACTGTTCAGGCCCGTCTGGCCGATGAGGAGCAGATGATGTTGGAAGAGGCGCTGAGACGTCATGCTTCAACCGCGCGTCCTGCACGCGAGAAGCTTATCTTGCCTTCTGGTTCCGAAGCTCTCAGGGAAACCCTTTTCCAGCAGCTTAAGCAGATGCCATACCTTGAGTTGTTTTTTTCCCCTATCTTCAATACCGCTCTGGCTCGCACGGGAGAATTCGACTGGTCGCATCGCCTAAGTCCAACCAAAAAATGCGCGATGTATTGCGCTCGTGAAAAGATCGCCAGAGGGTTCGGTTTCGCGGGAACGGATCATTGGGGCAAAACGAAGGCGGAGATCCGTGCAAAGCTACTGCCTCGGGCCAATCAGCTTCTGCAGCTGGCAAGCGTCCAGAAAATGCTTCTTGATGCCAAAGCACGCGGCCAACGCGTCGTCGTGATGGGCGGTTTTGTTTTCTGGCACGAAGAGAGCGGTACGCCTGGGTGGATCATCAAGACCACGGTCAGTGCATCATCCGGCGAAAATGGCGACACCCTGTGGCACGAAGGCACAATCATTTCCAAAAACCATGGCCGTATTGTTGTACTTCCCTACATCAAAGCCAGTGGCCAGAAGGTGCAGGGTCACACGAAGAATTCGAGCCACGAGAAGAAAGCGCTACCACGCCACCCGGATGAACATGTCGAACTACCTTTCGAAGTGCTGCGGGGTGATCTGATGATCGGGCTGTTTGGTGAGCTGCCGTACGAATAATGCGGGTGGCCAGATTCAGCTAGACGGCACGCAAAAAGGCCCGGGATGGGGGGCCAGGAAATTCGTAAAAGGAGTAAGGCCACCGTACCCGTGTGAAAATCGCGTGAAGACACGCACATACAGGTCGTCTTGCAACAGGCATTGGCCCGGCATCGAATCTTACGAGCGCATGCCCTGTACGAGCGGTGAACGACAGAACCTTGCCTGTCACACCTCTAACCAGTGGAAAACGAAAAAAAGAGAAATATTTTTTGCCTGCTTGGAGGACATCTATGACCTCCCCCGGAGTCATATAAGCCTCCCAGGTGGTAGACATAAAAGACACCCTGGCGGAGGTCAATTCTGTCCTCCTAATCATATCCACCGTTAAGTACATCACCGTTAAGCACATCCAGCTAACCCTCACACGCAGCATACCAGGGACGGGGAGACAATTTTGTCGCGAGGCACCCCATTGCCACCTCGCTTTTAGCGCTCTCATAATCCGCTCCGACACAACCACTTTAGCCGGAGCCCACCATGGCCACTGCCTCTACCACCGCTAGTAGCGGTTCCCCAGCTGCACCTAAGACCAAAGCGACGCGCAAAAAGCCCAATGCTGCAGATGAGGTTAAAAATGCTGCCGCAAGCGGTACCGGATCTCCTAAAGCCGCGACGCCCTCCGCAAAAGCCAAGAAGACCCCAAAAGAACCCGCGGAGGACAAGTCGATTGCCGAGCGTTGGGGCAAAGACCTCACAGCCGCTGGATGGACTGCTATCCCCAACGCTGTCTTTGAGCACTCTCAAGACCTAGGGCTGAAAACTGCTCACATTGTGGTGATTCTGCACCTGGCAGGTTATTGGTGGCGCAAAGGCAATGACCCCTTCCCGAGCAAGGCAACGCTTGCCCAAAAAATGGGGGTGCAGCCTCGGACGGTTCAGCGCGCGATCGCCGAACTGGAAGCCATGGGCTACATCGAGCGCACTCAACGCTTCTGGAAAAGCGGCGGCAACATGAGCAACAGCTACTCGTTCAATGGACTCATCAAGAAAGCGCGCGTCTATGCAAAGCAGATGATTGCAGAGCGAGAAGCTAAAGCGGTAGCGAGTAGCCGGAAGAAACCCGCACGCGCACCTAAATCGACCTAATCACACATGCAGCGAGCGCTCGAGGAGGAAGGCTATGCAGCACAACCGTTGCTCTGATTGTCACGTAGCCGACGCATTTCGGGCGCTGATTGATCATGTGGTGCGCTCTCAAAAAGACGGGCTACGTCTTGATCAAGCAGGCCGCGCCCCTGAGTTCACTTACCTGATGACTGCCAAGCAGTACGACCGCATTCGCAAAATCTGCCGGCAGCAGAACTGGCCGGTACCAAACTGTCGGGGTATCAGGTTTGACCTGGAAGCTGTCGCGCATCCGCTGATCGCTCGACAGTTGAAGGACGGCTGCACAGTCGAGGAGGTAGCTGAGATACTGATCAGCGCCTACTGCAGCCACAGCCAGATTGGCTTGAACAAACCGAAGAACGCGCAAGCGATCTTGTTCAATGCTGGGCGCAAGGTGATAGTGGGAGCCACACGGTACCAAGCGGTAGCCGTTGTGAAGGTTTGCCAGGAAAACGGTAGAAAATTCTTGGCCCCCGTCACTGCGTTTCATGCAACGGAGGCCAAGATTCGAAGCATCTCGTGACTACGGAGGAAGGACGGCCTCGAAAGCAAGTCTCCCGCACTGAAGCAGAACAACCCATGCGCTTCCAATTTCCCTTCATATGACCCACAACAAAAGGGCCTGCGCAGCACCGCCGACAAATTTTCTGCTGTCTACGTAGTCAGTTCACCATGCTACGGATCATACCTGGACAATGCAACGCCGCAAGTCGGCACGTCCTGGTATCAGGCTCGCTCGCGCCTTACCTCCCCCGCCAAAGTGACAGAGCAACTGCACCCCACCCTCTGAATCGATGGATCCCGCATGCTAGACAATCAGCGTGGGTATTCGGGCTTGTTTCTCGAACTGTCACATTGATACATTCTGGCTTCGATCTGCAAGCGCTCGCTCGAACCTTATCCGGCCCCAGAGCTGCTGAGAGCTACCTAACCCGCGTTTTCACTTTAGGAATGCGCATGTAGGTGAAACTGGAAGAAAGCCCGAGAGGTCAGCCAGCACTGCACTCCACCTAATGCACATAAGGAAATTCAATGGGCATCAAGATGAGCCAGGCTCGCGACCAGAAAGGACACATCTGGGACGCCGACACCTATCAAAAAGGGCGCGGTGCCGAGCCTCTGTTGTGCATGCATTGTGAAACAACGGTCGCTCACAATCCTCCCTATCCCAAGGAGATGTACGACAAGCCGGTGTTCGTCCCTGGGTATTTCCGGCTGATGCCCAAACGCGCTCATGCCCCCAACTGTCAACACGGAGTGGATGAAGAGATCAACAAGATCGCGAAGGCTTCTGAAGACCTCATTGAGAGCCTTGAGCATGATAAATACCGCCTGCGTCTTGTCATGATTCAGGAGGCCCTGGGAACAGAGACGAGCAAACCCAAGCAGGGTGACGGAGAACGCGCCAAGGCGGGCCACACCTATTCGTCTAGCCCGGGCCTTCTGCCAGCCTACATCAACTCCGCGAACAGGGTGCTCAAGCTCAGAGCGATGTGTGAGAGCAACGCTGAAATGGAGCAGCACCTGGAGCTGGTATTTGAAGGTAACGTCAGTGTTTCTTGGGATCAGTTCTATTTTGACCAAGACCGGCACATGCATGCCTATCACGCAGTATCACAGAACACTGTGCAGCACCCCATCGCGCTGCAGGGGCAGATCAAGAGCATCCGGTACGCTGTACAGAACAAGCCATCGAGTAATGTCATCAACTTGGTGATGAACAAGCTCCGCAGCGATCCTGACGACTCGACCAACGGAATCGGGCTCGAGGTCAGCGTCTGGTCGAACCAGCCGGACTGGTTCAAGGATTTTGCGGTGGACGATGAGGTCGTCATTCTCGGGATATGGAAACACTCCATCGCAGCGCCCAGACCTGCCCCGATGCAAGGAGGGCGCTTCAAAACGCTGACCAATCGCAGACTCATGCTCAACCTCGCGCTTAAATCGCAGATTAGCCGTGTTGAGCCGCTCAAACGCTGAACTAACTGAATCGACTAGGTGAGCGCCCGCCTCCATTCTCTGAGGGTGGAGGGGCGGTAGGGCGCGTGCATGACTGCCAGTTGCCGGTCATTTTTTGCTTTCCAATGAATTGCCAGGTCTTAAATCAGGCTAAGGCTGCATGCGAGGCCTTTGGCTCAGCCTGCGTGGGTTGCTGACTTGCCCTGTGGCGCACGTCGAAGATCACAACGATCCCCGGGAAATACCGGTGCCCATCCACATAATTTGCACTGCCAACCTTTGGGAATATGTAGGCGAATTGAGTAGGCTTGAGTGACCAGCCCGCAAAATAAGGTTCATCCGTGAGCCACCTTCTCAGCGATACATTCACCTTGTCGAGACAAATCTGTACTCGCTTGCCCTCTCCCATTCGAACTTCATTCGACGGGATAAGGTGCAACGGACGGTAACGTGGACACGCAACGATCGGAGTACTTACAGGGAAATCGATCGTGAAGCAAAAATCCCCTGCTCAAAACTGACAGGGCTCCCCCCTTTTTCTGAAGGTTTCGACGGGACGTTTTCTTTCGGATCCGGGTTTGGCTGTGGCCTTATCTCAGGCTGAAGCGCCGGCTCTCGCTGCGGGGTAATTTCGGGCTGAGAGGCAGGGGCTGGCTGAGACTTGATTTGAGGCTTAGTCGCCGGGTCGCTGGTTGACGGCTGCGGAGCTGCTGGAGCTGCTGGAGCTGCTGGAGCTTGGGACGGGGGAACTAAAGACGTCGACGATGAGGATGCAAGGGCGCTGTAGTTAAAGGCATAAATGGATATACCTATGGCAGCGACCGCAAGCATCGCAATACCCCGGCAACTCACCTTGTAGAAGAGCCCTTCGGCTTGCTCAATGGGATCCCCTACCATTTTCTTGAATTCGGCTTCAGACAGAAAGCGATACAGCTTTGGCTGCCAGTCCTTGCGAAGCTTTCGCTGGATGTTGATGAACTTACGGCCCGACATCACATTGAGTACCGTGTAGCCAACTGCGACCGCCATGACGATCGAGATCAGGTACGGGTTGATCTGCAACGTGAGCCTCGCGGCGATGAGGCCCAAGCCAACAGTCAGCGCTGTGGAGATCGCTGCTATTGCTTGACGAGTCGCGTCGGTCGCCTTCGACGTTTCCTCCGTCACGGCCTTACGAAGATCTGTCAGGGATTTCAGGGTGTCCTTGGTGATTTCCGAGACCGCCATCTGATAAGCGATTCTCGCGCAATCCAAGGCAGCGGCCAGGTTCTCCCCGAAGTACTCCTGTACCTCCCCGTCCGCCCGACCGGAACGCGCGATTTCGGCGGACAACAGGATGTGCTTCACCTCTGCTTCCCGCGCGTTATCGAACACCCATGCCGCTGCTTCCTGGACAACCTCGAAGTCTTTTAGCGAGATGGATGGACTCCCCTCGACCGCCTCTGGGATCGTCAGGTTTAGCTTGGGCGGCCCCTTGAAGGTGAGCTTGCTACCACTGGTGTCGATTTCATTCGCAAAGCAACGGCTCAGGGCACCGAATGCCTGCCCTGCCCAGAGCATGTTTAAAGGATCAGCCTCATCGAGATGGTGCCCTTCTTCGAGCAACCAATGTCGCACATCCTCCGGTACTTTCCGGACGGTCGCTGATTCTTTCACCAAGAGGCGGGGTGACTTGGTCGCCTGTGATTCGGTGTAGTCGCCCCCTTCACCCCAACCACAATATGCCCTCGCTCTTGTATTGAAAGGCTGAGTCAGGCCAAGCAGGTGCCAACGTGCAGCAGCGTGTCCATTGACCAGGAACGCCTTGAAGCCTACTTCCGTCGCCACATAGAGGGCCTGTTCCTGGACATGGGCTTCCGGAAGTGGCTTCTCCAGCTCAACGCGAAACGGCCCGAAATCTTCATCCTCATCATCGACGTCAGTTTCGCTGCTCGCGCAGTCGTAGATCGTGAATGACCAGGCAGCAGCGACAGCGGCTTTCTTGATCGACCGAGCAGTTTCCGCAGATAGGTCGGAAACGATGAGGGTCAGGTTGCCCTCTGTGATTAGCGCTTGACGCTTGCGCGATAGCTCGTTAAGCAGGCTGGCCAGGCTTTGGTGTGACAACGCTGTCCTCCTTGACTCGGTCTGTATCGACGATGATTTGTTTCTTATCTCCGTCGAGCTGTATCACCTGGACGTTGGGGTTTTCCTTCCGATCGGGGAAGAGAATCGTGACGCCCTCAGCCGTGACGATCTTGCGCATGTAGGGCTGCCGGAGGATCCGGCGATCAGGCTTGAAGCTCAGCTCGTGCAGCTTGCTTTTCCTGACACGACTACGCGTCTCACGCTCCAGACGGTTGGCGATTTTCTCATCCTCAGGATGACCCGCTGCCAGCATCACCGCCTCAACAATCGCCTCTTCATCAATGCGCCGGCGAGTGCCCAGGTTGGCTTGGGCCCGCTGCAGCGCCTTGGCTATATCCTGACCGGGCAGGTGCTCAATGCAGGTCTGCAGTGCCGCCTTGAGCACTTTGCGGGTGATCTCGCTCAGCTCGGTGTCCGAGACTGCCCGGCTCACAGCCAAGAAATCGGCGAAGTAGTCGGCAAGATCCACCCCTTGCTTGGTGCGATCGGTGGCCGAAATGTTCTGGTCGGCAACCCCGCTGATCACCCGAATCAGCGCCGTTTTTTGAATGGCCTTCTTCTCGTCCACCAAGGCATTCACGATACGCCGCAGCTTCGTTCCTGGAGCACCATCATTCTGCTCCAACGCAAGCTTGTAGTCGTACTTGATCAGACTGTAGATCTTCACATCAGGGTCTGCGACCGACAGCTCGAACATCAACAGAACGCCATCAGCACTGCCACCCACGTGCGCCCGGTTGAAACTGCCGGCGAGGGCCTGAGCGCCGGCCACGAAGGACGTGTCCTCACTTGCGATCGCCTCGACCTCGTTACGGGTCACCGATACCGCTTTGAACATGAACACCGGCGCGGTGGCCATGTCCACGATCTTGCCGATGAAGAACGCTTCCTCCTCCAGAGCCCGCTCTGGCATGGCCGCGAAGTCTTTGTTACCCACGACATGCAAGATCATCCGTGTGATCTTGAGTGAATCAATCTCTTCGTCCGAAAAAAAGCTCATGCCATCTCCATGGAATCTGCCCCCCTCCTGAGCAGGAAGAGGAACCACCCGCCTCGGCATGCGCCCAGGCGACAATTACGCATCAATTGCAGCCTGCAGGGCCGATGGCCACTTTCGCGTAGGGCTGGATGTGATGCTGTGGCCGGAGCATATCCGGAAAGGATGGCCAGCAGCCAGCACGCCACGCTGCGTGACGCATTGGCCGGATTAGGAGTACATGAGCATCCCGTAGAAGCGACGCCGGCCTGCATTTCTGTTTGACACCATCTCTAGGCATCAGACCTTACACAGAAGAGTACATTTGTACTCTAGCTGGTTTTCAGCGGGTGAATCTGAGCCCGTGCCCTTCATCCGGCATTTCACAAAATGCGTAGCCCGGTAGGTGGACAGTTCCACCCGTGATACTGGCACGGTAGAATCATTCACCGAGGGGGTGGGCTCTTCCTCTCGCGCAAGCGAGGGCGGTTCTGACAATAAACAGTTTCGGCTGTTGGGCTTCGGCCCGCTGATCCCATTAGGGATGTTCAACGGTACTCAAATCCTCCCACCCCTTCTCCCCTTTTCTATGGAGAGATGTGCGTGAAAAAGGACAACGTCTGGTTCACCTACAAGGCGCGAATTCAGGCTCATAAACGCCTAGAGTGGCTGGACTTTCACTCACAACTCTTACTGGTGTGGTATGCGATTCTTAGCACGGCCCTAGGGGTGCTAACCATACGACACAGCACTGTGCTGGGCCCCGACACCGATGTCATGGCTACCATTCTATCCGTCGCGCTGCTCGGTATCTCACTGGCGGTAGCGAATCGGGATTTTCGCGGCCGTGCGATGCTGATGCGTACGAACTATCTGGAGCTACAGAAGCTTCATCGTGCTTTGCCCAACGACTCATCAGAACCTGACGCCCCGAAGCCTACACCTGCACAGGTAACCCGCTATGACGAGTTGCTCGCTGAGTCCGAAAATCATCGAGAGATCGACGATCGCATAGCGCGGGTGTTCGCAACTGGGCTTACCAGTCGTACGCCAACAGGTTTCGAATACTTCAACGCAGTGTTCTGGCTGACGATGCGCTTTTTGATCACCACGATGCTTTATTTACTCCCTGTGGCAGTCGGGCTTTACTCGTTTTGGAACAAGCCATGAGCGCGTCCCTGAGTTTCAAAAAGCGCTTCAGCCGTGAGCACCTTTTGGAAATCTATACCGAGAAAATCAAGCAATCTGGTGCAATCGGGCTCGACCGTATGCGCCCGGCTAACCTCAACAAGAATCTGAGTGCGGAAATCGACCAAATTCACGAAAAGGTTCACCAGGGTGAGTACCGCTTCACCGCCTATAAGGAAAAACTGATACTCAAAGGGGCATCATCTCTTCCTAGGCAGATATCTATCCCCACGGCCCGAGACCGTATCGTTCTGCGTGCGCTCTGCAATTGCCTCACCGACGTTTTCCCCCTTGCGAAGCTCACACTGCCTCAGACCGTCATCGACTCGCTGAAAAAAGCGCTCGACTCAGGCGCTTACGCTGAATACGCCAAAATCGATCTGAAAACCTTCTACCCATCCATTCCTCATGACCTGGTGGCCTCGGCAACAAAGAAAAAGATCCGAAAACCAGAGCTTCGCAAGCTGATCAGCAGCGCCCTCACCACGCCCACCGTGCCCGAATCCAGGGGAGGTAAAGGTGCTGATCGTCCTACTATTGGCGTACCGCAGGGCCTGGCAATCTCCAACGTACTTGCAGAGGTTGCCTTGCAAAGCATTGATGCCACCTTTGGATCGAGGCCAGGCATTTGGTACAAGCGCTACGTGGATGACATCCTGATCCTCGCACCCGCAGGCTTGGCACGCTCAACGGCAAACGACCTGATTACCCAACTAAAGGGGTTGAAGCTCAATCCTCATGACTTTGGGCCTGACTCAAAATCCAAAGTCGCACCACTGACTGATCCCTTCAGCTTCTTGGGCTATCAGATTGAGACCGGCAACGTACTAATACGTCACGAGAGCATCCTGAGATTCGAGGCATCGGTGGCCAAGATCTTCACCGCTTACCGCCACAAATTGCTGTCCGCCCGTAGCGTGGCTGATAAAGAGCGTGCACTTGCCTATTGCCAATGGAAGCTCAACCTCAGGATCACCGGTTGCATTTTCAAGGGGAAGCGGCTCGGCTGGGCCGCGTACTTCTCGCAGATCACCACGACTGCACAACTACGCTCCGTGAATCACACCATCAGGAAGCTGACTGATCGATTCTGTCCTGGCGGCGAGATTCGCCCAAAGTCGCTGATCAAGACTTATTACGAGCTTCAACGAGGCATGAAGGCAGGTGATGGATACATTCCAAACCTTGACGCCCTCACAGTGCCCCAGAAGCGCGAGAAGCTCGCTATGTGGCTTGGCGCAGAGGCTGCTAAATTGAGCGATTCAGAGGTAGAACGCCGATTTGAGATCAAAGTAAGTAAGGCAGTGCGAGAGCTGGAGGAAGATATCGCACAGACCTCATGATGCTGGAGTTTGGGCCCAGACCAATACCTACTCTGAATTTTCCTGGGGCTAGCAGCCGTCGGCGAAGTGGCTTTTGATTCTCCACGGCAAATAATTCAAGTTATGGGCTTAGTTAACAAGTTGGTGCAAGGCGGTCAAACCATCGACTGCATAATTTAATATATGGATATCATCGATGACAGTATTTAAGGCGGCAAACGTAGAAGAAGCAGTTGCACTTGCTGAGGGTTTCAAAGCCGAAGGACGCTACGATTGGTTTCGAGGACAGCTCCGCGAGTGGACGCCAAGTTCGTCGCTGGAGCGCAAAGTACTTCACGACCCGGTCGCTAAATCTCAGCTTGATGAGAAGCTTCTCAGGTTCACGAACTGGGTGATCGAACAGCCAGCGCTCGCTTATCTTGCGGAGGAAGAGCACGTCGATTCTCTGTTTGCTGTGCTTCAGCATTATGGATTCCCTACGAACTATATTGATTTTAGCACCGAACCTACAATTGCAGGATTCTTTGCATCTGACACTCAATCTCCGCCCGAAGAACCTGGCAACTGCGTTATCTACTGCCTAAATACTTCAGACCTTAAAGAATTTTATGGTCATCTGCCCCCTTCGATTGAAGGGATAGATTTTATTGCAGAGCCAGTGACGGTTAACGTCCCTAATCTTTGGAGACTGGAGTCCCAGCACGGTCACTTCTTGTTCGCGAACCATCCCTGGTATCAGATTTACGACATAGATAGAATCGTATTTCCTTGGAGCGGTGCTCCAGCCTTCCCGTCGCGTGAACAGATATATCCTTCTCACAAGAGCGCTTTGGAGCAATCACTCGACACGTATTTCTTCAACGAGCGATGCATAGAGAACCATGCCTTGCTCCGTGCCATGGCAGAGGAGCAAGGAAAGCAAAGCCTGTTCCGCAACATCTATGTCGAAACGCCCGAAACCTATGAGTCAGACTCATTTATCGCCCCGCTGAGCCCCACCCCGCAATGGAGCGACGAGACACTTGAACTATGGCGAGTCAACCCGAACGAACAATTTTATTCGACTGTTGGCCGCCATATGCCTTTGCCCCTTCGCAGAGAGGCCACAGCCCCCAGTCTTGCCGATCAGGTGAAACATTCGATAAGAGGGGCACTTAACACACAACGAGGGCTTCGAGCCCAAGCAGTAGAGTGGGTCTTTACCGGACTTCCCGAGGAAGTCGACGAGGCGTTGCTTAGTTCTACGACTCGTCAAGCATGGAACGGTATGCGAAATCTCCCCTATACGAATGAAGACATCGCCTGCGCCATTTCTACTTTGATTACCCTGTGCTCAACTCCAGATCATTATTCGCCTGAAGGCTATAAAGTTGACAGGGCATTCCAAGAATGGATTCCGGACGCCATCTATGTCGAATTTGGTTACCACGGCGACTTTTACTCCAGAGCTTACTGCTCAGCTAGTCAGTTGTTTAACGCATTAGATCCGGCATGGATTTCAAGCCTTAAAGATCCCGAATCAGTGATCTCGATGACACATGCATTCCAGAAAACTCATGACCCTCGCCTTATGTTCGACTTCGGCCAGCTGTCGAGAATTTTCGCTCGCGAAATTATTCCATCACAGCTTGCAATGAAGCGATCGCTAGTTCTGTACAACCCTGCTGACCTAGTAGTCCTTAACTTTTCATAGCGCACTGATGGCCGATGAGCTCGTATAGCCGAGCAAATCAACGTGCAGCCTAATGGTGGGCACAAGCCTACTGAGTTCAGGCATAATGGACGCTAGCCCATACCTTGCCCCCTTAACTCATAAGGTCATTCGAAAGTGCCCATTGGTGATCCCCGAAATTTGAGCGATCTCTTTTATTTCGCGAAGGTCGTCGAGGCTGGTGGTTTCGCTGCCGCAGGTCGCCTACTTGGTATTCCGAAATCCAGGCTATCCCGGCGTATTGCAGAATTGGAGCAGCGGCTAAACGCTCGCCTCCTCCAACGAACAACACGCAAATTGCAGCTCACTGCGCTAGGTGAGCGGTACCTTCGCCACTGTCAGGCAATGCTTTTGGAAGCAGAGCAAGCTGATGAGGTGATTGCTAGCGCAACCAGTGAACCGAGAGGCCCTCTCAGGGTGAGCAGCCCAGTCGGGCTAGCAAATCAATTTCTCAATCCCTTGGTTTGTGATTTCCTAGCGCAATACCCTCATGTCCAGCTCGATCTGCTTTTGGTGAATCGGCGTGTCGACTTGATCAATGAAGGTATCGATGTAGCGCTTCGCGTTCGCGAAGTAGAGGATGAGGAACCAAACCTTGTCACCAAGCGCTTACGCGAGGCCCGTACAGAGGTTGTTGCCTCCGCAGACTTTGTCGCCGCTCACCCTGTCTTACATCCTAAAGAGCTGATGGGGCTCGCATTCCTAGGGGCAGTAGATTCTGATCGGTTGGCCAGAATGCGCCTGTTTAATGATGTTGGCGAACGTTTCGAAATCGCCATGCCGACTCGTTTGGGCGTGGAAGATTTCATAATGCGTAAAGAGGCAGCGTTGGCTGGCCTGGGGTTCACGGTTTTGCCATTAATGCATTGTGAAAGCGAGCTGGCCAGCGGCAAGCTTGTTCGCATGCTCCCAGATTGGCGTTGTGCTCCTGCTTGGCTCCAGGCGGTATATCCGCACAGGCGTGGAGTGTTGCCGGCAGTCAGGGCTTGGCTAGATCATTTAGCACACGCGTTCGATCGTTGCGGTGACCGGCCACTGTAGGTGGCTCCGCCAGCACCTTCTCGTCAACTATCCTGATTTCATTCAATGAGACTGGCCCTGATCAAAGGTGTAATTTTGATCATTCGTCAATAGCAGAAGCATGCTAGCCCATTGACCGATAAAGGAAACATCAGTTTTGATCAATGGTCTCTCTAGGAAAACTGGCCACCTCTTCTATTTTGCCCAAGTGGTCGAAGCCGGTGGTTTTGCCGCCGCCGGGCGTCAGCTGGGCATTCCCAAGTCGCGCCTGTCGCGACGCATCGCCGAGCTGGAAGAACGTCTCGGCACCCGCCTGCTGCAACGCACCACGCGGCAGCTGAAGCTGACCACGGTCGGTGAACGCTACCTGCACCATTGCCAGGCCATGTTGATGGAGGCTGAAGCGGCCGACGAGGTAGTGGCCAGCATGAGCAGCGAGCCGCGCGGTCGCCTGAGGGTGTCCTGCCCGGTGGCGTTGGCCCATGCCTTCCTGCCGGATGTGATCAGCCGCTTTCTGCAGCAGTACCCCCAGGTGCAACTGGACATGGTGCTGCTCAACCGCCGTGTCGACCTGATTTCCGAAGGCATCGACGTGGCCCTGCGTGTGCGCGACCTGGGCGACGAAGACCCGGCGCTGGTCACCCGCCGCCTGCGCCAGGCGCAGATGCAGCTGGTGGCCGCACCGGGCTTTGCCGACCATGTGCGTGACCCCGCCGAGCTGGCTTCCCTGCCGGTGCTGGGCGCTGCCGAAGCCGACCGGCTGGTGCACTTTCGTTTACTCGGGCCCAATGGCCGGCAGCAGGAAATTGCCCTGGAGCCACGCCTGGCGATCGATGACTTCGTGGTACGCAATGCTGCCGTGCGCGCCGGGCTAGGGTTCACGGCCCTGCCGAGCATGTTCTGCGAAGAAGAGCTGGCACGCGGGGAGCTGGTGCGACTGCTGCCGGAGTGGTCGTTGCCAGGGGGCTACCTGCAGGCGGTGTACCCGCATCGGCGTGGGTTGTTACCGGCCGTACGGGTGTGGATCGACCACCTGGCCACCTCGTTCGAAGCCTGTGGAGAGCGTTATGTCTAAGCAGAAAATGACCGAGGTCCAGGTGGCAGCCTTCTGCCTGAACCTGCCGGGGGCACGGGAAGACTATAAATGGGGCGGGATCCGGGTGTTCTCGGTGGCGGGCAACAAGATGTTCGCGGTCATCGGGCTGGCCGGGGCGGGATTATCGTTCAAGGTCGGCAACGAGCTGTTTCTGGGTTACTGCGACCGCCCTGGGGTGCGGCCGGCGCCGTACCTGGCGCGGGCGCACTGGGTCATCATGCAGCCCCCCTACCCGATGGGACGCGAGGAGCTGTGCGACCTGTTGCAGCGCTCGCACCAGCTGGTGGTGCGGCGGCTACCGAAGCGCTTGCAGGTGGGTTTGCTGATGTGAGCGGATCACTACGACAGCAGGTGGTTGCCCAGAAACAGCCAGTCGGCCCAGAACACCTGGTGAACCAGCACGATGATCCAGAACACGACTTGAAAGGAAACCTTGCGCGTCTTGTGCCGAAACAGTTGCTGGGCCACCAGCGCCCCCGGCCAGCCGCCGAGCAGCTCACTGGCGTGCAGCACCTTCTCGGGTGTACGCCAGCCCGCAGTGCGGGCCTGGTGCTTGTCCTGCCAATACAGCAGGACAGTGACCAAGCTAACCGCCGGATACAGCCCCAGCGGCAACCACGACTGCCCGCTCCAGGCCATCTGCACCGCCCCTGCCAGGGGCAGCAGGCACAGCACTGCCAGCGCCAGTAGCCTGATACGCATTCAGCCGTTCGCCGTCGCCCAGTCGACCCAGCCGAACTGCCAGGTCGCCAGGATCAGCAAGCCGAACACGATGCGGTACCAGGCGAACGCCGCATAGCTGTGGTTGGCGATGAACTTGAGCAGCGCACGCACCGCGATCATGGCGAAGATGAACGAGGTCACGAAGCCGATGGCGAACACCGGCAGGTCGCTCGGCTGGAACAGGTCACGGTACTTGTAGCCGGAGTACACCGCCGCACCGACCATGGTCGGCATCGCCAGGAAGAACGAAAACTCGGTAGCCGCCTTGCGAGACAGGCCGAACAGCAGGCCGCCGATGATGGTCGAGCCAGAGCGCGAGGTACCCGGGATCATCGCCAGGCACTGGACGAAGCCGATCTTCAGGGCGTGCGACCAGCGCATGTCATCGACGTGATCGACCTCTACGCGGTGCGAACGGCGCTCGGCCCAGAGCATGATCACGCCACCCACGACCAGCGCGGCCGCCACGGTGATCGGGTTGAACAGGTAATGGTGAATCAGGTCGGCGAACAGCACGCCCAGCACCACGGCCGGCATGAACGCGAGCAGCAGGTTGCCCGTGAAACGCCGCGCCTTCGGCTGGCTGGCCAGGCCGAACACCACTTCGAGAATCTTGCCCCGAAACTCCCACACCACCGCCAGGATCGCCGCCAGCTGGATGATGATGTTGAACGCCATGGCCCGTTCACCGCCAAAACCGATCAGGTCGGCAACGATGATCTGGTGGCCGGTACTGGAAATCGGCAGAAACTCCGTCAGTCCTTCGACCACGCCTAAGATGATTGCCTGGAAGGCAGTCCAAAAATCCATCATTCCCCCGTTGAAGCACTGCTGTCTGCAGGCCCCTTGTTCTTGATTTGCTTGTGATTGCCGCTCGCGGCGCGGCTCTTTTACAGCGACTGTTGGGTATAACGCCAGTAGAAAAGTTCACCCCGCCTAAAGGTTTCATCTTGCGCGGCCGAAATCCTAGCAGAGCAGCCTGGCGATGGCTCGCGCGGCATGCCGTAACGCCGCAACTATAAATGGCACTTAGCCATTAGTCGGATACAGGCTGACGACAAAGCATGCTTGGATGCACTGAATAACAAGAACAATGCGGGAGTGCCATTCATGAAGACCTTGAGGTCGATGTCGATCAGTCGCCGCCTGTGGCTGATCCTGCTGGTTGCGGTGGGGATGCTGGTGGTGCTCGGCCTGCTGATGCTGCGCCAGATCCACGGCGACCTGTACCAGGCCAAGGCAGAAAAGACCCGCCATGTGGTGCAGACCGCCGCGAGCGTGCTCACCTATTACCAGGGGCTGGAAGCCGCTGGCACGCTCAGCCGCGAGGCTGCCCAGCAGCAAGCACTGCAAGTGGTGCGGGCGCTGCGTTACGACCAGGGCGACTACTTCTGGATCAACGACCTGGGGCCGAAGATGATCATGCACGCGGCCAATCCCAAGCTCGACGGCCAGGATCTTTCCGCCATCCGCGACCCGGACGGTTTTGCCGTGTTCAATGAAATGGCCGCCCTCGCCCGCAGCCAGGGCGCAGGCCCGGTCAACTACCGCTGGCCCAAACCCGGGGCCAGCGAGCCCGTGGCCAAGACTTCGTACATCCAGCTGTTCCAGCCGTGGGGCTGGGTCATCGGCTCGGGCGTGTATGTCGATGACGTGCAGGCCGAATTCGCGCGCCAGCTGCGTGACGCCTCCCTGGTCGGCGTGGGCGTTGCCTTGCTGATGGCCCTGGTGGTCATGCTGATCGCCCGCAGCATCGCCCGCCCGTTGCAGGAGGCGGTGCAGGCAATGGGCAACATCGCCAGCGGCGAAAGCGACCTTACCCGTCGCCTGGACACCCATGGCCGCGACGAAATCACCCAGCTGGGAGAGCACTTCAACCGTTTCAACGGCAAGCTCCAGGGCGTGGTCGGCCAGTTGCAGGATGCCGCCCATGCCCTGGCCCACTCCGCCGGGCATGTCGGCGACAATGCCGGCGCGGCGCAACAACACAGCGCCCAGCAGTCGCTGCAGATGGACCAGGTGGCGACCGCCGTCAATGAAGTCACCTACGCGGTTCAGGACGTGGCCAAGACGGCCGAACAGGCAGCCGGTGAAATGCAGGCCGCGCAACAACAGGTCGAGCATGGCCAGCAAGCCATCGACGGCAGCCTGCTGCAGATCGACCGCCTGTCCCTGACCATCGACCAGGCGGTCCAGGTGATCCGCGACCTGGCGGGTCATAGCACCAGGATCGGTGGCGTGCTGGAGGTGATTCGCGCCATTGCCGAGCAGACCAACCTGCTCGCCCTCAACGCGGCGATCGAAGCCGCGCGGGCCGGCGAACAGGGCCGCGGCTTTGCCGTGGTGGCCGACGAAGTGCGCCTGCTGGCCCAGCGCACGGCTCAATCGACCGCCGAGATACACACCATGATCGAATACCTGCAAAAGCAGTCGGACGCCGCGGTCAAGGCCATCGATACCAGCAGCGAAGCGTCGCGCCAGACCGTCGAGCAAGCCCGCGAGGCCGGCTCCAGCCTGAGCGCCATCAACCAGGCGCTGCACAGCCTCACCGCGCTCAACGCGTCGATCGCCAGCGCGACGTTGCAGCAGTCGCATGTGGTCGAGGAAATCAATCGCAATGTGCTGGACACCGCCGGGCTGTCTCAGCAGACCGCCGAAGCGGCGCGTCAGTCCAGTGATGCGGGCGTGGCCTTGGGGCGCTTGAGCGAAGGGCTGGAGCAATTGCTGCGCCAGTTCAAGGTTTAGCGAAGGACCCGCAGTGGGCGGTGCATGCGCCGCTCTACACCTCCCTTCGCCCACAGGCTACAATCGCGCCCCCCTCAAGTCGCCAAGGAGCGCCGATGTCCGGCCTCGAACTCATCGCCGCCGTGCTCGGCGTCACCGCCGTCTGGCTCACCGTCAAGCAGAATGCCTGGTGCTGGCCGATCGGTCTGGTGATGGTGCTTATATATGGCTGGCTGTTCTACGAGGTGAAGCTGTATTCGGGCATGCTGCTGCAACTGGCCTATGCCGCGCTGCAACTGTACGGCTGGTGGCAATGGACGCGCCCGGGCCGCGTCGAGGATGCCCGCCACGTCTCGCGCCTGCAAACACCGGCGCTGGCCGCAGGGCTGGTGGGCGGTCTGCTGATCAGCGTGGCGCTGGGCGCGGCCATGGCCAACTGGACCGATGCCGCCCTGCCCTGGCTGGACGCCACGCTGACGGGCTTCAGCCTGGTCGCGCAGCTGTGGATGGCGCAAAAACGCGTGCAGTGCTGGCCACTGTGGATGGTGGTGGACGTGGTCTATGTCGGCCAGTACCTGCACCAGCAGCTGTACTTCACCGCCGGCTTCTTCGCCGTGCTGACCCTGATCGCCGTGCGCGGCTGGCTGGAATGGCGCCGCGACCCGGCGCTGCAGGCATGAAGGTCCTGGTGCTGTGTGGTCCCGAGTCCAGCGGCAAGAGCTGGCTCAGTGGCGAGATCCAGGCGCATTTCGGCGGTGTGGTGGTGGGCGAATATGTGCGCCATTTCATCGATCGGGAATGTCGCGACACCTGCTATGCCGATATCACCCCCATCGCCCAGGGCCAGTTGGCCTGGGAGGATCAGGCACGGCAACAGGCTCCGGAGCTGTTGATCCTCGATACTCATCTGTTGAGCAACATGCTCTGGAGCCGCGCGCTGTTTCAGGATTGCCCCGCCTGGTTGGAACAAGCCTTGCTTGCTCGTCAGTATGATCTGCACCTGTTGCTCAGCCCCCATGATGTGGGCTGGGTGGCCGATGGCCAACGCAGCCAGCCGGACCTTGCCGACCGGCATCGCTTCTTCACCGACAGCCTGAACTGGTTGCAGCGCCATCGGCAAACGGTGCAGGTGATCGAGGGTGACTGGCCCCGGCGCAGTGCGGCGGCATTGTGCGCCGTACAGGCCCTGTTGCAGGGAAAAACCCCGCTTTGCCCCACCGAGTGTTAACCCTCTGACACACCCCGGTGGGCCTTGACCCCCGTATTTGCGGACTTCCCCACTTTTGGCGGTGGGAGTGTCAAGTCGATGAAACAGTGAGCGAAAGCGCCCTCTGAGCAACATCCATACCGGAAAAGAGCCCACTTTGCGGATAATCTGTCTCAACGCTGAAACAACAACCTCTCACAACCGCCAACAAGTTACTGCAACTCATTGATTATTAGAGAATAACCAAAAGCGGCACGCCTTCTGCTCTCCTCCTCGCAACGCCTAATCAGGCCCGCGCTGAAGAAGGAATTGCAGTCATGGGAAAACTGGACAATGGCATCTGCCGTCTGCTGCTGGTCGGCTGTGCTTTGGGCGCAAGCTTCAGCGTGCCGGTACAGGCCGAAAATGGAATCATCGTCATCACCCGCGATGTTCAACCCCGCATCGCCACTCGCGCCCCCCTGGCGCCCGACCCCTACCCCACCACCGCCAACGCCAACCCCTCCGCCTACGTGCTCAAGCAGACCAACGAACTGAGCGATGGGGACTTTGCCAACATCACCAGCGGTACCGGGATTTCTTCGCTGATCACCCAGCAGACCAACAATGTGGGCGGCAACATCAGCAACCAGACCCAACTCCCCAACCTGGCGGCGGGTCGCGGTACAGGCTCCGGCAACGGCATTTCCAACATGGTCAACTCAAGTGTCCAGCGTGGCCTGGCGCCCTTGCAGATCCTGACCGGAGGCAAATGAGATGAGGCAATCGCTGTTAATCCTGGCCACCCTCTGCAGTGCAACGGCCCTCGCCCAATCCCCGGTTCCCGTGATCAACAGCGCCAACATCGACAGTTCCGGCGCGCAGTACCAAGGCAACTTGAGCGTCAACCAGGCGGCAGGCGACCTGCAGCAACAAGCCAACGCCCGGGCCTTGGCCACCGGCACCACGGCCGCTGCCACCACGCAGATCCGGCAACGCCAGATATCCATCGTCGACCCCAACATGGATGCCCGTGCCAGCATCCAGGGCGACGCCTTCAGTCACGGCAGTGGTGCCCTGGGTGTGAACCAGAGCGCCGGTGCCAGCACCCAGCAGGCCAACGCCCTGCGCATCAGCCTCAGTACACAACCGCAAAGTATCGACGACAGCGTCCTGCTGCAGCAAAACGTGGCGCTGATCAACAGCTCCGATCCATCTGATTCCTCCCCTGGCTATCGCCAGGTCACCACCGGTGACCAGGCATTCACCGGTAGCCGTGGGGTCATTCAGCTGAATCAGAGCGCCGGGGTGGGTAACCAGACGGCAAACACCCTGAGCGTACGGGTCGCGAACTGACCCGAATAGGTAAAAGGTAAGAACAACACTTAACCTAAAGAAGACGGAGAAACACCATGAAACCCTCGATGGCAATCAAGCCTCTGGTTTTCGCAATTGCTGCGGTCATGGCTGTTGCTGCACAAGCGAATCAGAACGACAGGCGACCCACCCCACCAAAACCGGTGTACACCAACGCCACTGCCGAAGCTAACGATGCTCAACGCAGCACTGGCAACTCGGTCATTAACGAAGGCACTGTCAACGAAGCCGAAATGAGCACCTCTGGCACTGGCGCCAGTGGCAACGTCGGGGTCAACGTGGCGGCCGGTAACGGCAACCAACAAGACAACGCCGCGGCCATTGCCAATACCTCGTCTGACAACTCGGCAATCGACAACAGCTTCGTCTTCGGCGAATCCGAAGCCACCGCAAGCGTGCGTCAGTTCAGCGACGGAAACACTGTCAAGAACTGGTCGACCCAGAGTTCTGCGGTCATGAGCGGCTCGGCTGAAGGCGCAAGCGGCAACATTGGTATCAACATTGCTGGCGGTGACCTGAACCAGCAGAAAAATACCATGGCCATTGCCAACAACGCTGCCCCTATCGGCAACTCCACTGCCACCGCTTCGGCCAACCAGAACGGACCTGGCCTGACCGTCGAAAACCGTGCCGATCGTACCTACACCATCGACACGCTGACCTTCACCACCTCCAAGAGCGGTTCGTCTTCGCGTAGCGGCTCGTTCGATGCCAGCGTCGACAAGAGCTCCAGCTCGAGCTTCAACGTGGCTGGCAACCAAAGCAGCTCAGCCAGCGGCTCGAAGAGCAGCAGCGCCAGCGGTTCGACCAGCATGACCGCCAGCGGCTCCAACAGCAGCAGCGCAAGTGGCAGCAACAGCAGCAGTGCCAGCGGCTCGAACAGCAGCAGCGCCAGTGGCAGCAACAGCAGCAGCGCCAGCGGTTCCAACAACTGGGCTGCCAATGGCTCGTCGAGCAGCGACCACAGCTCTTCGTCTAGCGCTTCGGTGAACGCTTCGCTCGATGCCAGTGCCAACGGCAGTGCGTCTTCGTCGCAAACCGTCGGCAACTTCACGCGCTCGCGCAGTGCCGACTTCGATGCAACGCTCAGCGCTTCGCTTGACGCATCGATCGACAAGTCGCACGAGTCGTCCACCGACTCGTCGTTCGACAAGTCCTTGAGCTCGTCCTTCGACAGAGCCCGTGACTCCTCGTTTGATCGCAGCCGCGAATCTGCGTATGACCGTACCCGTGACTCTTCGTATGACCGCAGCCGTGACTCGTCCTACGACAAGTCTCGCGATACTTCCTTCGAGAAGGCAAACGAGTCGGCATGGGAAAAAGCGCAGGCTTCGGCCTTCGAGAAATCTGGCGAGAAGGCCTCGGAGTCTTCGGACAGCATCTCGAAGAGCTTCAGCGAGGCTAGCGAGTACGCGATGGAGAACACCGTCTCGTTCCAAGTGCTGACCCCGACTGGCTGGGCCAACCCTGTAACCAACACCGCAACCCTGAGTGGCTCGGTGAATGGCGGCAGCGGCAACCTGGGCGTCAACGTGGCAGCCGGTGTGGGCAACCAGCAGAGCAACTCGCTGGCCATCTCCAACACCTCGATGTAACTGCAGCCTTGAGGCCCCCTTCGGGGGGCCTCTTTCTACCAGAAGCGTTCTACTAAAAGCGTTCTACAAAAGCTTTCTACAAAAACAGGGGGGCATGGAACATGCGCATTATCGCCTTGGCATTCCTGCTGTGCATGGCCAGTGTCAGCGAAGCAGCCCAGATGCCGCTGTCCGTCCTGCCAGGTGGTGCAGTGATCTACAAACCCATCCAGAGCATCCGCGAGCGCAAGTTCGCCGACCTGGTGCAACAAAAAACCGACTTCAGCTGCGGCGCCGCATCACTGGCGACCATTCTGCGCCAGGCCTATTGGCTGGACGTGGACGAACAACACGTGATCGAGGGCATGCTGGCCAGCGCCGACCATGACCTGGTACGTACCCAGGGCTTCTCGATGCTCGACATGAAGCGCTACGTGGAAAGCCTGGGCATGCGCGCCCGCGGCTACCGGGTAGCCCCCGACACCCTGCACAGCATCCGCATCCCGGTGGTCGTGCTGATGGACATCCGCGGCTACAAGCATTTCGTGGTCATGCAGAAAGTCGACAACGGCTGGGTATACATCGGCGACCCGGTGCTGGGCCACAAACGCTTCAAGCTCGATGATTTCGTCAAAGGCTGGAACGGCATCATCTTCGCCGTCATCGGCCAAGGGTACGACAAGTCCAATGTACTGCTCGACCCGCCTCTGCCACTCAGCGCCAAGAACCGCATCAACAACTTCGCCCCGGTGAAGGATGCCGAGTTGATGGACTTCGGTTTCATTCAAAGCGACTTCTTCTAATGACAAGGGGCAAGAGGCCCCGGGAGCATCCCATGAAGACTTCATGCTGGCTCGCAGTCGTTTGCCTGGCCGCCAGCCTGCCGACCCAGGCACAGACGTTCAAACCGATCGAACTGAAGGATCAGGAGCTGGCAGAACTGCGCGGCCGCTATGTATTGCCGGGGCGCATCGTCAGTTTTGGCGTGGTCATGACCAGCACCTGGCAGAACGCCAACGGTGAGGTGATCGGTGCTACCTCCTCGATGCAGATCCAGCATTCCACCCTGCAACCGCAGTTCTATGTCTCGATGATCAATGAAAAAGGCACGGGTAATTCGCAGTCGCAGAGCCCGGGCACCGGTACCGTTACCGGTGGCAGCGGGCTCAATACCACCGAAGGTGTGACCCAGGTGGTACGTGCCGCCGGTGACTACAACTCGGCTTACAACAACGTCGGTATCACGGTCACCAAGGGCAACGAAGCACCCGCCACGCAAACGCAAGGCCAGGCCCTGGCGGCGGGCACGACCCTGGTGGGCGCCAATGGCGCAGGTTCTCTGAGTGTTTCCGCCAGCGGCACCGGCGTGCAGCTCGGCATCGTCGCCAACAACAACCAGGGCAGCGCACTGCAGCGTCTGGGCCAGGGTGGGCTGATGCAGAACACCACCCTGCTCGGCGCTGGCAACCAGGTGCGTAACCTGACGGAGCTCAATGTCGTGCTGCGCGACAGCCCTGCAACGGCTGGCCCGATGAACGCCAACCTTGATCAGCTCAAAGGTCTTCGTACCGGCGGATACTGATCTACGCTCTGTCTCATCGAACAAGTAGTCAGAAGGGACGGCTAATCCATGCATCGTTTGTTGACGTTGAGAGCTTTCGTTTGTTTGACGACCTTGGCCCCGGCCACTCTGCTACAAGCGGCAACCGACCCTCAGGTCGAAGCGCTGAAACAAGAATTGATCGCGTTGAAACAACGTTACGAAGCCCAACAGAATGCATTGATGGTGCTGGAACAACGCCTGCGTCAGGTCGAGGAAGCCCCTGCTACTCCCGCGCCCAAGCGTTTGACCAAGTCACCCGCCGAAGGCGTCAAGGGTGCACAGACCGTGGCTTCCGGGGCACCAGGCACCACCGGCAGCTCCTACGGCCAATCGCTCAAAGAGGACTCGGAACCGGCGCAAAGCGTTTCCAACCTGTATGACGAAGCCAGCGGCTTCTTTGGCGGCGGCAAGTTCAGTGTCGAGACCGGTCTGACCTATACCCACTACGACACCCGTGCCCTGACGCTCAACGGGTTTCTGGCGCTCGATTCGATTTTCCTGGGCAATATCAACATCGACCGGATCAAGGCCGACAACTGGACGCTGGACTTGACGGCACGCTACAACGTCGACCAGCGCTGGCAGTTCGACATCAACGTACCGGTTGTCTATCGCGAGTCGACCTACTCCTCCGGCGGCGCAGGCGGTGCAGCCGGGGTGAGTTCCGATGGCTCGGTGAAACGCGACCCGACCATCGGCGACGTCAACGTCGGCGTGGCCTACAAATTCATCGACGAGTCGGAAAACTGGCCAGACACGGTCGCCACGCTGCGGATCAAGGCGCCTACCGGCAAGGACCCCTACGGCATCAAGCTCATCCAGGATAGCGCCAACGACAACCTCGCGATCCCTGAAGACCTGCCAACCGGTAATGGCGTGTGGGCCATCACACCCGGTATCTCGCTGGTCAAGACCTTCGACCCGGCCGTGCTCTTCGGCAGCCTGTCGTACACCTACAACATGGAAGATTCGTTCAGTGACATCAGCCCCACCGTCAACACCAAGGTGCCGGGCGACGTGAAACTCGGCGACTCCTGGCAGATTGGCGGTGGTATCGCGTTCGCCCTGAACGAGAAGATGAGTATGTCGTTCTCGGTCACCGACCAGTTTGCCAGCAAGAGCAAGATCAAACCCGACGGCGGCGACTGGCAGTCGATCAGCAACAGCGACTACAACTCGGCGAACTTCAACATCGGCCTGACCTTCGCCGCCACCAACAACCTGACCATCGTGCCGAACCTCGCCATTGGCCTGACGGACGATTCGCCAGACTTCTCCTTCAGCCTGAAATTCCCGTACTACTTCTGACCGGGTCCTGCCAATGCCAGGCCTGCAGCGAGGCCTGGTTTTGGTAACCAACCTTGTAGCCAACCGCTTTCCTGACACCGGACTGTTATCATCACGCATAGCTATGTGACGTTTTGACGGTAATTAAGGAAAGTTTTCGTGAATATCCAGCTCGGCCACTCGCACACTCGGCTCGTCGCCCTGGCAACCCTGGTGCTGGTGATCCCCTTGGCTGCGCGCACCCTCCTGGGGTGGTCCAATCCGCTCGGCTACTTGTCGGACCTGGCCTTCGGCAGCCTCCTGTTGCTGTTGCTGCACCGCCGGCCGTGGTGGCTGGCACTGCCTGTGCTGCTGGCCTGGGCGACACTCTGGGTGACGTCGGCAGAGCTGGTGAGCGCTGTCGGGCGGCTGCCCAACAGTGGCGACCTGGCGTACCTGATCGACCCACAGTTCATGGAAAACACCACCGGCGGCGGCCTCGCCCACCCCTGGTTGCCCTGGCTGATGGCTGCGGGCCTGCTGGCCTGGTGCGCGATCACCTGGCGAGGTCGGGCGCGTCGCCCTGCCGCGTTGCCGCGCTGGGCCTTGGCCATCCCTGTGATGCTGTTCGGCCTGCACTGGGGCAGCCAACAGCTTACGCCTTCCGATGCCGACCAGTGGCGCCAATACAATCTCTCTCACCAGTTACTGTCCGCAGGCGTCAACGACCTGCAACGACGGGCGCTCACCTGGACTGGCCAGGAGCAGCCCATCACGCCCCTGTCCAGTGCTGGCCTGACCCAGGCCGACCTGCATGGCCAGAAACTGCTGAGCGCCCCCGGAAGCGCTCGCAATCTGCTGGTGATCACCCTTGAAGGCATCCCTGGCGCCTATGTACGGCCGAACCGTCAGGCCCTGCACAGCCGCTTCGACGAAGAATTGATGCCCAACCTCAGCCGCTGGGCCGAGCGCGGCATGAACACGCCGGACTACGTGCTGCACACCCACCAGACCATCCGTGGCCTGTATGCCATGCTCTGCGGCGACTACGACAAACTGGCCAACGGCACGCCCAAAGGGATGGAGCTGCTCACCCAGCAGCAACGTAACCAGGCCTGCCTGCCGGCCCAGCTGCGTCAGGCAGGCTTCAGCACGCATTACCTGCAGGGCGCCGGCCTGCGCTTCATGGCCAAGGACCGGATCATGCCGCACATCGGCTTCGACTCGGTGCACGGCCTGGAATGGTTCAGCAACGAGAACTACCTGGAGTTCCCCTGGGGCAAGGATGACCGGGCATTCTTCGAGGGTGCCCAGGACTACGTCGGGCAACTGCGCCAACAGGACCGGCCGTGGATGCTGACCCTGCTGACCGTGGGTACCCACCAGCCCTATTCGGCACCGGCCGACTACCTGGCGCGTTACGACACCGCCAAGCAGGCCGCGGTGGCCTACCTTGACGACGCGCTAGGGGCGTTTCTCGACAACCTCGAGCGCCAGGGCGTGCTCAAGGACACGCTGGTGGTGGTGACCTCCGACGAATCCCACGGCATCGACGGGGTGCGCCTGGCCTCCTCCTGGGGCTTCAACCTGATCCTGGCTCCGGAGCAGGCGCAACTGCCGCACCTCAAGCAGGGCACCTACGGCCACGTCGACCTGGCTACCTCCCTGCTCGACTACTTTGCCTTGCCGATCCCGGTCGCACTGGCCGGGCGCTCACTGCTACGCGATTACGACAGCGGGCGGGAGATGATTTCCTACACCAACGGCATGTTGCGCTACCACGATGGCCAAGGCGTATTCACCGAATGCGACTTCCAGCAACGCTGTCGCCGTTACGCAAGCCAAGGCTTCATTGCCGACCAGGCCCGCTACCTCGGCGCGGCCGACGACAACACGGGGCCACAGCTCGGCGCCCTTGCCGGGGTCCTCGACCAGTCCCTGTTGCAGACACCGCTCAACCTGCGCTACCAGTTCGGTGGCCCGTCGGCCATCCAATTGCAGGCACGCATTCGCGATGACTGGGCCGACAACCTGATTGGCGCGCAGTATCTGGAAATGCCCGAAGGCTCGCATACCCGGGTGCGGATCAAAGTGCGCGCACTCGATCGACAGCACGTCGCCTACATCCAGCTCAAGGCCAAGGAGCTGGAGCAGGACGTACCGCTGGGCCTGCCAGAAGAGATTCGGGTGACGGCCGATGAACCGCTGGAGATGGAATTCGGCTTCGACAACCCTACCGTGCGCAAGGCGTTTTCCTTCCACTTGCTGGGGTATGGCGGGGGGGAAGTCGAAATCAGCGATTTCAGTGTGATCACGGCGCTGCCGGGTGAGGAAGAGACGGTCGAGGAGCTCTCGGACGGGCATATCGCGCAGTCGAGCTGAACTTGCGGTGCAGCTGTGGGATGTGGGAGCCGGCAAGCCGGCTCCCACAGGAATCGCGTCAACTTTTGGACATAGAGCAAGACAGTTGCTCCCGCAGGTTTTCTGCAGGTTCCGATGACCTGAGGGGTCACCGAATCTGGTGCTTGTGCAGCAGTCGGTAGAACGTTGGCCGCGATACACCCAGTACCTTCGCGGCAATGCTCAGGTTGTTGCTGTGCCGGTCGAGCACGTCGCACAACGCCTGACGCTCCGCACGGTGCTTGTAGTCTTCCAGCGTGCCCAGCGGCTGCTCCTCCTGCTGGTGAACATGCAGGCCCAGGTCCTGGGCTTCGATCTGCCGCCCTTCGGCCAGCACCAGACCCCGTCGCACCCGGTTGGCCAGTTCTCGCACATTGCCCGGCCAATTGTGCCGCCCCATGGCAGCCAAGGCATGATCGCTGAAGGAACGCGGTCGACGGCCTGTCTCCAGGCTGTAGAAGTGTGAAAAGTGGTTGGCCAGCATCGACAAGTCGCCATGTCGGTCACGCAATGGCGCAGTCACGACCTGCAAGACGTTGAGACGGTAATACAGGTCTTCCCGGAAACGCCCTTGCTCGATGGCCTTTTCCAGGTCCACGTGGGTAGCGGCCAGCACCCGCACATCGACCGGTATCGGCTGGCTGCCACCGACCCGCTCGATATGCTTTTCCTGCAAGAAGCGCAGCAGGTTCGCCTGCAGTTCCAGTGGCAGGTCGCCAATTTCGTCGAGGAACAGCGTGCCACCGTGGGCCGCCTCGATCCGCCCTACCTTGCGCTGATGCGCGCCGGTGAACGCGCCCTTCTCGTGCCCGAACAACTCGGACTGGATCAGATGTTCGGGGATCGCCCCGCAGTTGATGGGAATAAACGGCATTTCGCAGCGCTGCGACTGGCGATGCAATGTACGTGCTACCAACTCCTTGCCCGTCCCGCTCTCGCCCCGGATCAATACCGGTGATTCGGTGGGCGCCAGCTTGCCCAGCAGCTTTCGCAGCTCAAGGATAGGCCGGCTGTCACCCAGCAGTTCGTGCTCCAGGCCATCGACCGGTACCGCGCCCTTGCCACGCAGGCGTGCCATGCCGAACGCACGCCCCAAGGTGACGAGCACGCGGGAAACGTCGAATGGCAAGGTGTGAAAGTCGAAGAACCACTCACAGACGAAGTCACCGACGTTCTGCATACGCAGTTGCTCGGCGTTGAGCACCGCGATCCATTCGGTATTGCTGCGTTTGATCATGTCCTTGACCGCATCCGGGTGGCGCAGGTGCGATTCCTGCAGGCGCAACAGGCCAAGGTCGCAGCGGTGCTCCAGCGCCAGGTCCAGGCTACAGCTGTGAACAGCCCAGCCAGCACTCTCAAGACCTGGCAGCAAGCGGTGACAATCATCGCACGGGTCGACGATGAGCAAACGACGCAGGGCGGCGGTAGCGTGCATGACCGTTCCTTGGCGCCAATTTGTGGTTTTTTACGTGAAAACAGTAAGTTGCGGCGCCGTTTTAACAGTAGCAACGAACTTGACGGTGCCCACTACCGTCTGTCTGCCCGATTCTGCGCTGGCCAGGCCATGTGGGAATTTTTCAAATTTATTGACGTCACAGGCGGCGCAGGTCAATAAAAACAGTTCAAATTTGAAAAAAAGTATCAAGACTGTGTGACTCCCCGACCAACTTGGAGCATCAGTACGAATAACCCCGCACTGCAGATCGCGATAAGCTGAAGCGACATGGCAGTAACGCGGACCTACATTACGCTGTTTGGGACCATAGAGAGACCGAACCATGAATGCCCCGCTCCGTGTCAACGAAGCCCTGCTGATTGCCGACCACGCCTTCGAACCTTTCCAGTGCGTAGCCTGGGATGCACCCAACGGTACTGGTGAGCTGAGCCTGGCCGTGATCGACCGGACCAGCACCCGTATCGGGAGCAAGCAAGTGTCTTCGCGTATCTATTCCGACCCGGCACAATGGGCCTGCCTGATCGAGGAAGTGCGCGCCGAGTTGTCCCAGAAGGGTTATGACCTGCAGCCCTGGTCGATGCCGAAGTAATATCACCGCTTGACCAGCAAGTGCGTGCCTGTCACGCACTTGTGCAACTTTTGAATTCGCCTGAAAGCAACTTTTCAATAGCGACATAATGTCGCGCCAGTTGCCTTATTGCATGACCCTGCACTGTTCCAGGTGCTGGTATTCAGCCTGAAGTTGTTCGGCCAATTGCCGCGCACGCCCCAGGCGAACCGGCGCCATTTCCATGTCCACCAGCACCGTCGCACAGGGCATGGGTTGCACATCCTTCCAGCGCTGCAGGCGGCCATCGGTAAACACCAGACAACGCTGAAGCTCTTGTGGGTAGGCTTTTTGCCGTGCCTGCAACCAGCGACGCGCCTGCTCCAACGCCGCGATCAACGGGGTCCCTCCTCCGGCCCCCAAGGTTTGCAACCAGGGTTGCAAGGCGGCCGACGCTTTCAGCCCCTGGCGTTGCCACTGGGGCGCACCGCCGCTGGCGGTCATCAGCGCCAGCCGGGCTCGTTGGCGATAAGCCTGGTCGAACAGCTCGGCCAGCAGGCCTTTGCCGTGCGCCAGCGCCTGGTGGCGCCGGGTCGAGGCCGAAGCATCGACGATCACCAGCCACAACTCGGTGGCCTGAGCCTGACGCTGCTGCCAGCACAGGTCGCGCCGCTGCAGCGGGCGCCCCTTGAGCAAGGTCGGCAGCCAGGCCACCCGGCCCTTGCTCGCCGCACGCACGCGGCCACGGCTGGCGCCTGCCAGTTTTCCGGCACGGGGCATGGCATCCGCCACCTTGTTGCCCGGTGGGCGGATGCTCAGGGCTTTTTTGCCCAGTTCGGTACCTCGCGCCTGGCACCGCTGGTGACCGGCTGAGCCGGCAGTGCCCCCCAATCCCCTTGCCCGCCCTGGCCTTGCGTATCGCGGCCGGCAGACGCAGGCGGCGGGGAATCGGCGGCGGGCTCGGGCAACTGGCGGCGCCGGTGGCGCAGGGCAAACTCCGCCACCGCCTCGACGTCGACCAGCTCGATCGCCTCGCCACCGCGCCAGGCGCAATGCGCACGGGCGGCGCGCAGCCAAACCAGGTCGGCACGCAGGCCATCGACGCCAGCGGCATAACAGCGCTCGGTGATCCAGGCCAGGGCCTGATCGTCCAGGGCAATCGCTGCCAGCCCCTGGCGAGCTGCCTGGCAGCGCTCCCGCAGTTGCGCCTGGGCCGCGGCCCACTGCTCGCAGAAGGCCTGCGGGTCGGTGTCGAAGGCCAAGCGACGGCGAATGATCTGCTGTCGAGCCTCTGGGGCTGGCAGCCCTTCGAGCACGACATTGAGCCCGAAGCGGTCAAGCAGCTGAGGGCGCAGTTCGCCCTCTTCGGGATTCATGGTGCCGATGAGGACGAAACGCGCACTGTGCCGGTGAGAAATACCATCGCGCTCGATACGGTTGGTACCGCTGGCGGCAACGTCGAGCAACAGGTCCACCAAGGTATCGGGCAGCAGGTTGACTTCATCGACATACAGCACCCCGCCATCGGCATGCGCCAGTACACCGGGGGAAAACTGCGCCTTGCCCTGCCCCAGCGCGGCATCCAGGTCGAGCGTGCCGACCAGGCGTTCTTCGCTGGCACCCAGCGGCAAGGTGACGAAAGGCCCCTCGCCGAGCAGATCCGCCAAACCACGCGCCAAGGTGCTCTTGGCCATGCCGCGCGGCCCCTCGATCAGCACGCCGCCGATCCTGGGGTCGATGGCGGTCAGGCACAACGCAAGCTTCAGGTCGTCGGCGCCGACCACGGCCGCCAGGGGAAATTGCACGGGTTCACTCATTTCAAGCCTGTTCCTCGCCATCGAGCAATTGGTCCTCGAGTGCTTCGCGGTAGTCGCCAGGCTGCTCCCAGAGCCCCCGCTGCTGGGCCTCCAGCAAGCGCTCGGTGAGGTCGCGCAGCGCCTCGGGATTGTGCTCGCGCATGAAGTCGCGGGTCGCCGGGTCGAGCACATAGGCATCGGCCAGCGACTGGTAATGATGATCGTCGATCAAGTGCGTGGTCGCGTCGAAGGCGAACAGGTTGTCGACCGTCGCCGCCAGCTCGAAAGCGCCCTTGTAACCATGGCGCTTGGCGCCGTCGATCCACTTGGGGTTGAGGGCGCGGGCTCGAATCACCCGGTTCAGCTCTTCCTTCAGGGTGCGGATACGCGGCCGGTCAACTTGACTGTGATCGCCGTGATAACTCGCCACCGTCGCCCCGGACAAGGTCTCGGACGCTGCCAGCATGCCGCCTTGGAATTGGTAGTAATCGTTGGAATCGAGCACGTCGTGCTCGTGGTTGTCCTGGTTCTGCAGGACGGCCTGGACCTGGCCCAGGCGCCGGGCAAACTGCGCGCGAGCCGGGGTGCCTTCGTCACCGACGCCATAGGCGTAGCCACCGTGATTGAGATACACCTGGGCCAGGTCATCGCGGTTGTGCCACAGCCGGCCATCGATGGCATTTTGCACGCCGGCACCGTAGGCACCTGGTTTGGCGCCGAACACCCGCCAACCGGCCTCGCGCGCTGCCTGTTCAGGCTCCACGCCCTGCGCCTGCAAAGCGTCGCGCTCATGACGCACGCGGGCGGCCAAGGGGTTGAGATCGGCAGGCTCGTCCAGCGCCGCCACCGCTTGCACCGCCGCATCGAACAGGCGGATCAGGTTGCCGAAGGCATCGCGGAAAAAGCCAGAAACCCGCAAGGTCACGTCTACCCGCGGGCGGTCGAGCAGGCTCAATGGCAAAATCTCGAAATCGTCGACGCGTTGGCTGCCTGTGGCCCACACCGGCCGCACGCCCATCAAGGCCATGGCCTGGGCGATGTCGTCGCCACCGGTGCGCATGGTCGCCGTGCCCCACACGGACAGGCCGAGCTGACGCAGATGGTCGCCATGGTCCTGCAAGTGCCGTTCGAGGATCAGGTTCGCCGACGCGAAACCCAGGCGCCAGGCTGTGGTGGTGGGCAGGTTGCGCACATCCACGGTGTAGAAGTTGCGGCCCGTGGGCAGCACATCCAGGCGGCCACGGCTGGGGGCACCGCTAGGGCCGGCTGGCACGAAGCGCCCCGCCAAGGCGGCGAGCAAGCCGTTCATCTCTGCGGGCCCGCACGCGTCGAGGTTCGGCGCAACCTGTTCGCACAACGCGCCGAGCACCGCCTGCACGGGTTGCCATTGCGGCTCGTCGGGCAGTTGCAGGGCCATTTCCAGTGCTTGCTCGATGTACTTCAGCGCCAACAGTTCGAGGCGCTCACGGGTATCGCCGCAGGTGCGCCACGCCGCTTCGCTCAAAGCCTGCAGCGGCGCCGGCCGAGGACCTGCCCAGGGCTGGCCGAGGTCGCAGTCGAGCGGATCGAAGCCCAGCGCCAATGCCTTGGCCAATGTCCGCAGCAGGCTGGCATTGCCGCCGCGCCCGTCACCGCGCTCCACCCGCAGCAGGGCCAGCAGGGTATCGACCCGCAGCCGAGCCTGGGGCGATTGGCCGAACACATGCAGGCCATCGCGGATCTGCGATTCCTTGAGGTCACACAGGTAGGTGTCCAGCCGCGGCAGCCACACCGTGGCATCCTCCAGCTGACCTTCCAGTTGCAACTCACGGTCGATGTGGTTGGCCTTGACCAGTTCGAGGATATCGCGTTGCAACTCGCGGGCCCGCCGCGGGTCGAGCAGCTGCGCTTCATAGAATTCGTCGGCCAGCTGCTCCAGGTGGCGCAAGGGGCCGTAGGTTTCGGCGCGGGTCAAAGGCGGCATCAGGTGGTCGATGATCACCGCCTGGGTGCGGCGCTTGGCCTGGGCGCCCTCACCCGGGTCGTTGACGATGAACGGATAGATGTTGGGCAACGGGCCAAGCAAGGCGTCCGGCCAACACTCGGCGGACAGGCCCACGCCCTTGCCGGGCAACCATTCAAGATTGCCGTGCTTGCCGACGTGGATCACGGCATCGGCGGCAAAGGCATGGCGCAGCCAGAAGTGAAACGCCAGGTAGCCATGCGGCGGTACCAGATCCGGGTCGTGGTACACGGCGCTGGGGTCGACCTGGTAGCCGCGCGCCGGCTGGATGCCGACGAAGGTCAGGCCGAAACGAAGGCCCGCCACCATCAGCCGGCCGCTGCGGTACATCGGGTCCTGCTCGGGCGGGCCCCAGCGTTCGATCACGGCCTGACGGTTGGCGGCGGGCAGGCGCTCGAACGCTGCCTGGTAGTCCGCCAGGCTCAGGCTCTGCGCGCATGGGCGCTGGTCGAGGTGCTCGAGGTCGTTGGTCACACCACCGAGCAACTGCTGAATCAACTGCGTGCCGCTGTGCGGCAGCTCGCCCAGCGGGTAACCCTCGGCTTTGAGGGCCTGGAGTATGTTCAAGGCAGCGGCTGGCGTGTCGAGCCCAACGCCATTGCCGATGCGCCCATCGCGGGTCGGGTAGTTGGCCAGCACCAGGGCCACGCGCTTTTGCCCATTGGGCAGGCGTGCCAGCTCGACCCAGCGCCGCGCCAGTTCGGCAACGAAGTCCATGCGCTCGGGGTGGGCCCGGTAGCAGACCACATCGGACTGGCTGCGCTCGCTGCGCCAGGCCATGTCCTTGAAGCTGACCGGCCGGGTAATGATGCGCCCGTCCAATTCCGGCAAGGCAATGTGCATGGCCAGGTCGCGGGCGCCCAGTCCCTGCTCGCTGGCTTCCCATCCCGGCTGATTGTCCTGCGCGCAGATGGCCTGCAGCACGGGAATATCGCGACGCAATGGGCGCAGGTTGGGGCGCTCCGGGCTGGACATGGCAAAACCGGTGGTATTGACCAGCACCTCGGCGCCGACCTCATCCAGCCACTGTTCGACCTGCTCCAGGCAGGCGCTTTCCTTCAGGCTGGCGACGGCGATAGGCAGCGGGTTGAGCCCGGCTGCCTGCAGGCGTTGGCAAAACACATCGATGAAGGCGGTGTTGGCCGCCTGCAAATGCGAACGGTAGAACAGCAGCGGTGCCACCGGATGCTCAGGGTGCCACTCGCCGTACCAGTCCTCGAGCGCGGCGCTGGCCTTGGTGGGGTGATACACCGAGGTGCGTGGCAAGGGTTGCGGTTCATCCCAGGTATAGTCGCGCTCCAGCCATTGGTTGGCCAGGCAGTTGAAGAGGTTGACGGCATTGGCTTTACCGCCTTGGCGCAGAAAGTGCCAGAGGCGCTCTGCCGCCGCGCCGGTCACCGTGCCCAGGTCGGTCAGTTCCGGGTCCGGGCGGTCGTCGCCCGGCACCAGGATCAACTGCACACCGCGCTCCGCCAGCGTCACCAACTGCTCGACACCGTAGCGCCAGTAGCCGACGCCACCGTGCAACGACACCAGGATGACCTTGGCGTGGCGCAGTACCTCTTCTACATACAGGTCGACCGAGGCATGGTTCTGCACCTGCATCGGATTGGCCAGGCGCAGGCTGGGAAAGTCATCCGGCAGTTGCTCGGCGGTTTCGGCGAGCAACGCCAGGTGCGAATCGCCGCTGCAGAGGATCACCAGTTCGGCGGGTGTCTGGCCGAGGTCGGCAATGCTGTCGTCCGGCACGAAGCCGCCGGGCTGGGTCCGCAGCAGGTGCATGGGTCAGGCGCCCAGGGCCTGGCGCAAGCGCGCTTCCAGCTGCACGGCATCGAGGTCCTGGCCGATCAGCACCAGGCGGGTGATGCGCTTTTCGTCGGCACGCCAGGCGCGGTCGAAGTGTTTGTCGAAGCGGGTACCCACGCCCTGCACCAGCAGGCGCATCGGTTTGCCGGGAACGGCGGCGAAGCCTTTGGCACGCAGGATGCCGAACTCCACCACCAGTTGCGTCAGGGCGTCGAGCAGCAGGCTTTCGTCGGCTTCCGGCAGGTCGATGGAGATGGAGTCGAACGCGTCGTGGTCATGGTCGTCATGGTCATCGCCGTCGTGGTGCGAATCGTGATGGGTGCGGCGGCCATCGATGTGCACCTCGGATTCGGCGCCCACGCCCAGCAACACGTCCAGCGGCAGGCGGCCACTGCTGGCCTCGATGACCTTGACCGCTGGCGGCAGCTCTTCGGCCACTTCGGCGCGGACCTTGGCCAGGCCTTCGGCGTCGATCAGGTCGGCCTTGTTCAGCACCACCAGGTCGGCACTGGCCAACTGGTCGGCGAACAGTTCATGCAGCGGCGATTCGTGGTCCAGGTTGGGGTCGAGCTTGCGCTGGGCGTCGACCTGGTCGGGGAACGCGGCGAAGGTGCCGGCGGCCACGGCCGGGCTGTCGACCACGGTGATCACCGCGTCGACGGTGCAGGCCGTGCGGATTTCCGGCCACTGGAAGGCTTGTACCAGCGGCTTTGGCAGCGCCAGGCCGCTGGTTTCGATGAGGATGTGGTCCAGGTCGCCGCGACGGGCAACCAGTTCGCGCATGACCGGGAAGAATTCTTCCTGCACGGTGCAGCACAGGCAACCGTTGGCCAACTCGTAGACGCGGCCGGTGGCCTCTTCTTCAGTGCAGCCGATGCTGCACTGCTTGAGGATTTCGCCGTCGATGCCGAGCTCGCCGAATTCGTTGACGATCACCGCGATGCGGCGGCCCTGGGCGTTGTCGAGCATGTGCCGGAGCAAGGTGGTCTTGCCCGAGCCGAGGAAGCCGGTGACGATGGTGACGGGGAGCTTGGCCAGTGTTTTCATGTCGCGTTGCCCTTGGCAGGTTGGCGCGGGCACACGGGACGAAAGCCGCGGGCCAGGCCGGCCGGGCTCGTTCGCCACCGGATCACCCCGCCCGGTTGAAAGTCGAAAACGTGACGAGGCAGGTCTCCTGGCTTGCACCGTTCCGGCCCCCGTGATTCAGGGGGCTGGCGGGATGACGCCTTCCCGCGCCTTTGGCGCAGTGGCTGTGTCGATCCGTTGCCGGTGCCTACAGTTGCGGGGGCAGCCGCGGCTTGTACCGCGTTCCCGTCTTAGCTTCGGCCTGGCCGAAGAACCTCGAAGCGGCAAGGCTACGCGGGGGGTGGCGGGTGGTCAACTCATGGGGTGGGTTTTGTTTTTTCCTCAGGATCTGTTGGGGCTGCTTTGCAGCCCATCGCCGGCAAGCCGGCTCCCACAGGTACAGCGCCGCCCTTGAGCATTGCGCTGTACTTGTGGGAGCCGGCTTGCCGGCGATGGGCCGCGCCCCCAGTAATAAAGTGCAACCAATTGACGGAAACCCTGCCCCGTGCTCTCCTTACGCCTTGCGTTCAGGTGCCCCCTCGGGGGTGAAACGGGAAACCGGTGCGTCGCAGGCCCTCGACCAGGGCCGGACCAGGCCGGTGCTGCCCCCGCAACGGTAAGCGAGCGAAGCGTCTAGACCACTGTGCCACGTCGTTCGGCATGGGAAGGTGACGCTTTACCAAGGAGCCCTGCTCCTCCTCGCAAGCCCGGAGACCGGCCTGGCGTCACATGAACACCCCGCGGTGGGCGGGCGCTGTCGCATTCCCTTGGGCGCTTCGCGTCCGGGGCTGCCGCGCTTGCCCGTTGAGCTTAAAACAACAGAGGAACGCGTCATGCCCATTTCCAGCGCCAAGCACAGCATCGCCACCCCCGTCACCCTCAGCCAGCGCGTCGTCATTGCCGTAGGTGCCAGTCTGCTGGGCCTGTGCCTGGTCTACTTCGCCGGTTTCTCGCACATCGAAGCCGTGCACAACGCCGCCCACGACACCCGCCACAGCGCCGCATTCCCCTGCCACTGAGGCCTGCCCGATGATCAAGCGCATTGCCCGCACCGCTGGGTTCAGCGGCCTGCTCGCAGCCTTGCTGCTGACCCTGCTGCAAAGCTTCTGGGTCGCCCCGTTGATTCTCCAGGCGGAAACCTACGAGTCGGCTGCCCCCGCCGCCGAACACCACAGCCATGACGGCGCGGCCGTTGCGGCCCATGAACACAGTGCAGAGGCCTGGTCGCCGGAAGATGGCTGGCAACGCATGCTCTCGACCACCGGGGGCAACCTGGTAGTGGCCGTTGGCTTCGCCCTGATCCTGGTCGCCCTGTACAGCCTGCGCGAACCCAACCGGGTCAGCACAGGTGCGCTGTGGGGCCTGGCCGGCTTCGCGGTGTTCTGCCTGGCACCGACCTTGGGTCTGCCGCCCGAGTTACCCGGTACCGCCGCCGCCGACCTCGGCCAACGCCAGAGCTGGTGGATCGGCACCGCAGCCGCGACCGCACTGGGGCTGGCACTGCTGGTGTTCGCCCGGCACTGGCTGCTCAAGGCCGCCGGCGTGGTGCTGCTGGTAGTGCCCCACGTCATCGGTGCGCCGCAGCCTGAGGTGCACCAAAGCCTGGCACCCGAGGCTCTGGAAACCCAGTTCAAGATTGCCTCCTGGCTCACCAATGCCGTGTTCTGGCTGGCCTTGGGCCTGCTCAGCGCCTGGTTCTACCGCCGTGCCCAACAGGCCTGATGGACCTTGAAACGCCGCTGCCGGCGCTGTATGCC
>NZ_AKJC01000005.1 GCF_000282535.1 Pseudomonas sp. GM84
CCTGTGGGAGCGCGCGGGCTTTGGGGTTTTGCGCAGGCAAAAAAAACCGCTGCCGAAGCAGCGGAAAGAGGGTGACGCCGATGTATGCGGGGTTGCTTGAAGGCTTACTTGCCGTAGCGCCGCAAAGCGCCCGGGCTGTAGAAGTCCTTGCTGGCCGTGAGGTTGAACACCATCTTCTTCTGGTACTCGTTGGTCATGAAATTGGTGGTGTAGCGACCGGAGATCAGGTCGTAGGTGGCATCCATGGCCGGGAACGGGGCATCGACGTCCGGCAGTTGCATGGGGTAGTTCTCGTAGACGCGCCACAGCTCGCCACGGCTGTCATACATTTCCGAGCCGGCGATCTGCCAGGTGTCCTCGTCGATGTAGAAGCGCCGCTTGCCATAGATATGCCGTGCGCCAGGCTTGAGGGTCGCCTCCAGCACCCAGACGCGGTGCTTCTCGTAGCGCACGTACTGCGGGTCGATGAAGCCAGCCTTGAGGAAGTCGGCGTACTTCAGCGACTTGCTCGCCAACTTGTAGCTGTTGTAAGGGATCAGCCGCTCCTGCTTGCCCAGCAGCTTCCACTCGTAGCGGTCCGGCGCACCGTTGAAGCCGCCGACACCATCGCTGGTCAACTGGCCGTAGCTGTAGCGGGCACTGGAGTCATACGCCACGGTCGGCGCCCGGCGTACCCGGCGCTGGCCTGGAACGTATTGCCAGGCATCGCGCACGGCGGCCACCTGGTTGATCGGGTCGTGCACCAGGGTGATCTCGCCCGCCACCCGCGACGGGCTCAGGGCACGGATCAGGCTGTAGTACAGCACGTTCTCATCGGGCTGCAGGTCGCTCAGGGCGTTGCGCCAGTGCACCGACTGGGCATAGGTGACCAGGGTCGAGGTGCCGTTGGCTTCCACCGTGGCCGAGGCCATCTCGCGCTCCAGCGAATTGCCGACATAGCGCGCCAGGTGGTTCCAGACGATTTCCAGCGGCTCGGTCGGCAGCGGGAACGGCACCCCCGCGCTGTAGCCGTTCAGGCCGTAGCCCTGGTCTGCCAGGGTGACCGCGCCGACGTTGGCCCGGGTCGCCTGATTGATGGCGTCCGGCATCCGCGCGGTGCGCTGGGTCGGATAGACGTTCAGCCGGTAATTGGGATAGCGCTTGAGCATCGCCGCCTGGCCCGGGGTCAGCAGCGCCTGGTATTGAGCCGCGTTGGCCTGGGTGATGACCATCAGCGGCGGCTGCGCGGCGAACGGGTCGGCGTAGTCGCCGTTGGGCGAGGCCGACAGGCTGCCGGGCTTAAGCCCGCCGTCCCAGGCCGGAATGCTGCCATCGGCACTGGCGGCGCGTTCGCCGCCCATGGGGTTGAGCGGGCCGTCGAGCTTGCCGGCATCGGTTTGCTTGGCGAAGGCCGGTGCCTGCGCGATTGCCAGAAGCAGCAACGCCAGGGGCAGTTTTTTCAGGGTGTTTTGCATCAGAAGCTCACCTTTAGGTTGACCGACGCGAAGTCACGATCGTCGAGGGTGGTGAAATCGTTCGAGCCAAAGAAATCGTTGTAGGCAAACTCCAACGAATAGTCGTTGCGGTACTCGAACAGCAGGGAAAGGCCGACGGCCTTCTGACCTTCCTGGAAGTTGGGGCCATATCCGTTCACGTCATGGCGGAAATTGATGCTCGGGGTGATCACCGTCGACGGCAGCACGCCCTCGTAGCTCAGGGCACCGCGCAGGCGGTAGCCCCAGGACCAGTCGTTGAAGAAGCCCCGGTTGGCGTTGCAGTTCTGCTCGTTGAGCGAAAGGATCTGCCCGCTGGTGAGGTTGGCGGTACCTGGGGTGATGCAAGCCGTTGCCGGCCGTGCCGGGTCGAATGCGCCGGTGCTGAGCTCGCTGCGCCCATAGGCGCCGCTGCGACCGAAACGCTCGTCGCCGAGGTCGGCGATATGGTTGACCGCCCCCTCCGCGGCCCAGGCAAAACGCTGCGCACCGAGCAGGTTGGGAATGCTGTCGGTGATCCCCAGGGAGAACTGGTACACCGGCATGCGCTTGTACCCTTCGATCGGCGCGCCGAACGCAGGCGCCACCCCAGGCGCTGTGAACGGTGTGTTGGGGCTGCGCAACAGGTACTGCACCAGGTCATTGCCGTTGAAGCCCAGCGGCTGGTTCGGCCGGTAGCTGAGCTCGCCGAACACCGCTGCACCGGCGATCACGCCGCTGAGGCTGACGCCATACAAGCGGATGTCCTCGGGGTAGACCGAGTTGTAGCTGGCCGTCTTGAAATTGGCCAAACCCGCCTGGCTCACGGCGCTGCCATTGAATGACGAGAAACGGCTGTGATAGTTGGCGTAATAGATGCCCAGTTCCGCATCGTTCAGCCCTTCCAGCACCTTGCGCAGGGCAAGGCCATACTGGCCGGTGTCGCTGGCCCAGTCGGTCTGCCCGCGCGGAATGAAGGTGCCGGTGCGCAGGGCGTTGGCGGTGGTGCGGTCGCCGCTGACGGCGGCGATGATCGGCCCGCACCCTTCCGGCGCGAAATCGGCGGCCTGGAAGAACGTACCGCAACCGTCCAGCACCGAGGCGCGGAAGTTGAACTGGTAGAAGCCCTCAAGGCTCAGTGTGTCGCTCAGGCCGAAGTTGAACGACAGCATTTCCACCGGCAGCTGCCCTTCCTTGAGCTCCACCCCCGGACGGTTGAAGGCCGACACGTCCAGCGGGTTGATGGCGTTGATGCCGTTCTGGAAGAACAACGCCTCGCCCCAGGTCAGCACCTGCTTGCCGAACTTCACGTTCAGCGGTTTGCCGGCCAGCTGAAACTCCTTCCACACATAGGCATCGAGGGTTTCGAAGCCCTGGAAGCGCGCCATGTCCGGCCAACCGCTGTCGTCGAAGGGCTTGAAATCACCGTCGCCGGTTTCCAGGGCATGGTCGTACCAGTACTTGAAGCGCACGAACGCGCCCTGACCGCCGTCGTTGAGGTCGAACTCGGTCAGGCCCTTGAACACCTGGGAAATCGCATCGTGCTTGCTGAAGTTCAGCCGCCCGTCGTCACCGTTGGTGTCGATGCCGCTGCCGGGCTTGCCGATGCTGAGCGCATCCGGGGCCTAGACCAGGTCCGGGTCGGCATTGCGCAGGGCCCAGTTCGAGCCCAGGCTCAGGGTGGTGTTGGTGGTCAATGACCAGTCCTCGCCCACGGCAAAGGTCGCCGCGTGGACCGCAGGGCTGGCCAGGCTCGCCAGCGCAACGCCAGCGGCCAGCAGGCTGGGCGCGAAATGCCCGGCCCGGGCGAGGGAAATGGCTGTACTGCTCGACATGCAAGTCACCTTTTGTTGTTTTTAATGGTGAAGCGCGCCCGTCCCGGGGCCGAGGGGCCCCAGTGAAGCGGTGTGCGGTGTGTGGCGTGTCAGTCGGGTTTGCCGCGCTCGCGCAGCAGTCTTGCGGGGATGCCCAGCAGCAGGACCAGGGCGCCGAGCACCAGCAGTCCGGCAATCACGTCGAAGGCCACGAACAGGCTGCCGGTGCGGGTCTTGACCGCCCCCACCAGCACCGGTGCGATCATCGCGGCGATGCCGCCCAGGGTGCTGATCAGGGCGATACCGCCTGCCGCCAGCGGGCCGCTGAGGTAGGCCGGCGGAATGGTCCAGAACAACGGCACGGCCGACAGGCAGGCGGCGGCGCCCAGGCTCATGAACGCCAGCGACAGCGGCAGGTTGCCCTGGAACAGCCCCAGCAGCAGGAAGCAGGCGGCGCCGGTGAACATGGTCAGCGCCAGGTGCCAGCGGCGCTCCAGGTGCTTGTCCGAACTGCGCCCGAGCAGGTACATGGCCACCAGGGCGATGCAGTACGGCAGGCTGCTGACCAGGCCGATACGGCCAAGGTCGGTCAGGCCCAGGCTCTGGATCAGGGTGGGCATCCAGTAGGCCACGGTGTTGGTGCCCGAATAGATGCAGAAGAACACCAGCCCGGCCATCAGCACCCGCGGGTCGCGCAGCAGGTGGCGGAACGAAGCGTGGGAGCCGCCGCCAGCAGCATGTTCACTGGCCAGCTGAGCCTGGACGATGGCTTTTTCACGCGCACTGAGCCAGCTGACCCCGTGCGGCTTGTCGTCCAGCCAGAACCAGGCGAACAGCCCCAGCAGCACCGCCGGCACGCCTTCCAGAACGAACAGCGCCTGCCAGTCGCGCAGCCCGGCCCAACCATGGAAATGGGTCATGATCCAGCCCGCCAGCGGCCCGCTGACGATCCCGGCGAAGATCCCCGCCATGATGAACACCGAGGTGATCCGGCCCCGGCGCGAAGCCGGAAACCAGTAGGTGAGGTACAGAATCACCCCGGGGAAGAACCCGGCCTCGGCAACCCCCAGCAAAAAGCGCGCGATGTACAGCCCGGTGGCGGAACCGACCAGGCTGGTGCCGATGGTCACCAGCCCCCACAGCACCATGATGCGCATGATGGTCAGGCGCGCCCCTACCCGTTGCATGTACAGGTTGCTGGGCACCTCGAACAGCAGGTAGCCGACGAAGAAGGCCGCCGCGCCCAGCCCATAGGCGGCGTCGGACAGCGCCAGGTCTTCGGCCATGCGCAGCTTGGCGAAGGAGATGTTGATCCGGTCGATCGAGTTGATCATGTAGGCAAGGAACAGGAACGGCAGCAGGCGCCAGGTGATCCTGCGATAAGTACGCTGCACTTCATCAGTGCCGGCATCGGCCAGCAGTGGCCGGCCGGGTTCATACACGCTGTTCATGGTCTTTCCTCTGGCGACGGGCGCTCATGGCATGTTCTTGTTGTTATCGATCCGCTTCAGCGCCCGGCCGCCTGGGCCTTGAGTGCCTCGTCGAGCATCGGCACGCCCAGCTCGCAGGCTTCGATGCCTTGCAGGCTGACGATCTTCAGCACTTCCAGCACCTGCTCGCGGGTCGCGCCCAAGGCCAGCGCCGCTTCGATGTGCCGTCGCGTGCCGTGGCCATAGAGGTGGGTGATGGCGGCATCGCCGGCGATGCACAGCAACTCGATCCACAGTGGCGGCAGAATGCCGTCCTTCCACAGGCCAAAGCTCATGGCGAGGAATTTCTCCAGGTAGGCCGGATCCCACTGGTAGAGGGTTTCCCACAGCGGGTTGAACATGCCGTTGGCACGCACCGCGTCGCACACCGGCGTCGGCCCTGGGGTGACCGGCAGGTCCTCGATACCCGCCTCGGCCAGCGCCTCGGCGAGCAACGGCACACCGAGGGCGCAGGCATGGATGCCGACCACGCTGGCCAGTTTGAACACTTCCAGGATCTCTGCCCGGCTGGCGCCCAGGCGCAGTGCGTCGCGCACATGGCGGCGCACGCCCGGGGCATACAGGTGAGTGGCGGTGACGTCGATGTTCAGGCGGATCAGCGCTACCAGCTTGGGGTCGAGGGTATCGTTGACCTGGCTCTGCTGGGCCAGCACCATGAAGCGCTCGGTCCAGGGGGCGTCCCATTCGGCCAGGCGATCCAGGCCCTCATCGATCAGGCCGGCCGCGCGCAGGGCGTTGAAGTTCGGGGTCTCGCTCATTGTCGTTCTCGATTCGTAAGAGGTTCAGATCACACTGCCGCCATTGGGGCTCAGCACCTGGCCGACCAGGTAGTGCTCGCCAGCCAGGTACAGCACGGTGCCGGCGTATTCCTCGACGCTGCCGAAGCGCCCCAGCGGAACGCCCTGCCACAGGCGGTTGCGCGCCTCCTCGCCGATGGCGTCCAGGTAGCCGTTGAAGGCCGGCGTGGCGACCCCGCCCGGGGCCATGGCGTTGACGAAGATGTTGGCGCCCGCCACCTCGTAGGCCACCGACTTGGTGAAGGCGATCACCGCCCCCTTGGTCGCGCAGTAGTGCGGGCTGTGGGCGCTCTTGCTGGACAGGCCGGCAATCGAGGCGATGTTGACGATGCGGCCCTCGCGCTGCGGCTCCATCAGCCTCAGGGCGGCGCGGGTGCAATAGAACATGCCGTGCACATTCACACCCCAGTAGCGGTGCCATTCCTCATCGCTGATCTGGCTTGTGAAGCCCAGCGAGCGACGTGGCTCGGGGCTGGACATGTAGCGATAAAGCGCATTGCGTCGCAGGGTGTCGACTTCGCGGTTGGGGGTCAGCGCCGCGTTGTTCACCAGCACATGCAAGGTGCCGAACTGCGCGACGATCTGCTCGAACATCCCGTCGACTTCGCGGCTGGAGGACACATCGCAGCGCACGGCCAGGCATTCGGCGCCCGCTGCCCGAACGGCTTGTGCCGCTTCATCCAGGGACTGTTCGCTGACATCGCAGATCACCACCTTCGCCCGTGCCTGGGCGAACGCCACGGCACACGCTTTGCCCAGGCCCGGCCCCACGCCGGTGACCAGGACGACTTTGTTTTCCAGACTCATGCTTCACGCCTCTAATGCAATTGGAGTCGGGTGACCGGCGCTGGCACGGCCACCCACGTCACAGGCCGTGGCTCAGAACTGCCCTGGCACGGTGAAACCGCGCTGGCCCGGCTTGCGGTTCGGCGCCATGCCCAGCTGGGCGAGGGTTTCGTCGGTGCTGGAATAGCTCTGGCCGATCTTGTAGATCTCGCGCGCTTCCTTGCCGGTGGCGATCTCGCGGCCCAACTCGCGGGCCAGGCGCACGGTCTGCTCGATCTGCTGCACCGAGCCCATGCGCTCGCCCTTGCGGCCCCACAGGGTGTCTTCGATGCCGACCCGCACATGCAGGCCCATGGCGATGGCCATGGCGTTCATCGGCAGCACCGCGCGCATGGCGCTTTCCATCGACAGCACCGCGCCCGGTGGCGTGCGCTTGACGAACTCGATCATGTCGGACGGGTCCAGGCCCGCCGCGCCGCCGCCGATGGCCACGTAGTTGAGGATCAAGGGGCCGGTGTACAGGCCCTTGCGGATCAGGCGCTCGACGGTTTCCAGCTGGTGCACGTGGCCCAGCATGAAGTGCGGCTGGATGCCGGCGGCCTGCAGGCGCTTGAGGTGCTCGATGAAGAACGAGGGGCGCGCGTCGGAGACCATCTCCTGGTAGGCATTGAAGTAGGCTGGCTGCTCAAGGATGGTGCCGGCGGTGTCATCGGCGGTCAGCAGCTCGCAGATGTTCATCTGGCTGGTGTTGATGGCGATGGTCACCTGGTCGGGCTTGGGCGAAAGCTCGGCCAGCATGTGCCGGGTGTCGTAGTCCAGCCAGGTGGCGGACTGGCCCTCGCTTTCCGGGGCGAAGGAAATCGAGCCGCCGACTTGCAGGACCATGTCCGGCACGGCCTGGCGCAGCAGGCCGAGCATTTCGTTGAACTTGCTCAGGCGCTTGGAGCCCTTGCCGTCCTCCTCGCGAACATGGACGTGCAGCACGGTGGCGCCGGCGTTGTAGCAGTCGATCGCTTTCTGGATCTGGTCGTCCATGCTCACCGGAATGTCGTCCGAGCAGGCCGGGGTCCATTGCGGACCGTAAGGGGCTACCTGAATCACCAGTTTTTCCTGGTTTTCCGGGAACAGACTGTCATCGAGGAAATGCATCGTTACTTCTCCGTTCTATTTATCGTTATGTGAACGAATGAGCGCACAGCAGCTCGCATAGGGAAGAAGTTACTGGCTTCGCGGTGACGATTTTTATCACTTCGTCACAGGGTTTTATCATTTCGGCACTTTCGCGCCGGCCTTGCGCCAGTCGCGCGGCGTGCACGCAAACCAGCGCTTGAAGGCACGGCTGAAGTTGCCCTGGGTGTCGTAGCCAAGGCGGCTGGCGACCTCGGCAATGGGTAGCTGCGGGTCGATCAAAAGGCGCGCCGCCATGTCTTTGCGGGTCTGTTCAAGCAGCACTTCGAAGCTGGTGTGGTGCTCGCTCAGGTAGCGGTACAGGGTGAAGCGATGCACCGCGAAGAATTCCGCCACCCGTTCCACCGAGCATTCGCCCTGCAACAACAACGCCTCGATGACCTGGCGCACCCGGCTCGGCAGGTCAGGGCCTTCACGCCCCTGCAGCTCGTTCAGGTGGCTGCGCAGGAAGTCGTCCAGCTGTTGATCGTGGCCACTGCGTGGCGTGTCGAGCAGGGCCTGGGGGAACAGCACCTCGTGCTGCGATTGGCCGAACCACACCGGGCAGCGGAAGCACTGTTCGTACAGCGCCGCCGAGGGCGGCTTGCGGTAGGTGATGCGCACCAGCGCCGGCCGCCAGGCCTTGCCGACGACCAATTGCATGATGGTGACGATGGCGGCCAGGTACGCCGTCAGCAGCTGTTCGCTGCCGGGCACGTTGCCGACGATGGACAAGCGCAGCCCGGCATAGCCACGTTCTTCGACAAGGTTCAGGTGCAGGCCGCGATACCACAGCCCGCAATAGCGGATCAGGCTTTCCATGGCCGCGCGCACCGTCGAGGCGTTGAGCACCAGAAAGCGCAGGGGCCCCGCGTTCTGCAGGTTGGCGCGCTGGCCGAGCAGCAGCCCGAGATGATCGCAACCGGAGGCGGCCGCCGCCGCTTCGAGGATGCGGCCGTGGGTCAGTACCGGTAGCGGGCTGAGGTGCTGCTTGAAGGATTCGGGGTGGATGCCGAATTCGCCCAGCAACGGCCAGGGATCGACGCCATGGTCCTGGAGTACCGCCGGCAATGAAACCAGCGCCCCCACGGGGATGGATTTATCTGCAATCCGTGGGCTCGCTCGTTTCATCGCCGGACCTCCTCGGCGGCTGTCAGTACTGGTCGGGCTCGAATGCCCTGAGGGTGTCAGCGCCGTGACCGATGCGCTGCAGGTGGATAGCCGTGTCCGGCAGTATACGCTCGAAGAAGAACCGCGCGGTGGTGCGCTTGGCCTGGTAGAAGGCGGTTTCCGTCGTACCCCGTGCCAGCTGCCGGTCAGCGACCAGGGCCATGTGCGCCCATTGCAGGCCGAAGGCGACCAGGGCCGTCAGGTGCAGGAAATCGACCGCGCCCGCAGCCGTTGCCGTGGCATCGGCGCCACCCAGGTAGTCGACGGCCGCGACCAGGTCGGCCAAGGCCAGGCGCAAGCGGCGCACGTCGGCCAACTCCTCGCCATGGGCGTCACAGAACGTGCTGACCCGTTCGATGAACCGCTTGATCGCCCGCCCGTCATCGAGCTTGAGCTTGCGCGCCGCCAGGTCCATGGCCTGGACACCGTTGGTGCCTTCATAGAGCGGCGTGATGCGCGCATCGCGCAGCAACTGCTCCATGCCCCATTCACGAATGTAGCCATGCCCGCCAAAGCACTGCATTGCAAGGCTCGTGCACGCCACGGCCTTGTCGGTGCAATAGGCCTTGATCATCGGTGTGAGCAGCCCGAGCAGGTCGGCGGCCGCTTCGCGCACGCCCGGGTCCGGGTGCCGGTGCGAAAGGTCGACCTGCAGCCCGGCCCAGTACGTCAGCGCCCTGCCCCCTTCGACGAAGGCGCGCTGGGTGAGCAGCATGCGCTGCACGTCCGGGTGCAGGATGATCGGGTCGGCGGGTTGCTCGGCCCCCCCTGCGCCACCCGGTGCGCGCCCTTGCAGACGCTCGCGGGCATAGCGCACGGCATTCTGGTAGGCCACCGAGGCCAGGCTCAGGCCCTGCACCCCGACTGCCAGCCGCGCACTGTTCATCATCACGAACATCACCCGCAGGCCCTGGTGCGGCTGGCCGACCAGGTAGCCGGTGGCGCCGTCGTAGTTCATCACGCAGGTGGGGTTGCCGTGAATGCCCATCTTCTCTTCGAGCGATCCGCAGCGCACGGCATTGCGTGGGCCCAGGGAGCCATCGGCATTGACCAGGAACTTCGGCACGATGAACAGGCTGATGCCCTTCACCCCCGGCGGCGCGTCCGGCAGGCGGGCGAGCACCAGGTGGATGATGTTCTCGGCCAGGTCGTGGTCACCGGCGGAAATGAAGATCTTCGTGCCGGTGATGCGGAAACTGCCGTCGGCCAAGGGTTCTGCGCGACTGCGCAGCAGGCCCAGGTCGGTGCCGCAGTGCGGCTCGGTCAGGTTCATGGTGCCGGTCCAGCGGCCCTCGATCATCGGTGGCAGGAACAGCGCCTTCTGTTGCAGCGTGCCGCCGCTGGCAATGGCGTTGGCCGCGCCGTGGGTCAACCCGGCGAACATCGAGAAGGCCAGGTTGGCGCTGGTCATGATCTCGCGCACGGCGATGCCCAGTACATGGGACAGCCCCTGGCCGCCGTATTCGGGGGAAGCGGTCAGGCCCGTCCAGCCGGCCTCGGCATACTGCCGATAAGCCTCGCGAAAACCGGGCGCGGTGGTGACTTCGCCATCGGCCAGGGTGCAGCCGTGCTGGTCGCCGACGGCATTGAGCGGGGCCAGGATGCCGCTGGCCAGCTTGCCGGCCTCTTCGAGGATGGCGGCCATCACATCGGGCGGTGCGTCGGCGAAACCCGGCAGGTCGGCATAATCTTCGACGTGCAGCAGTTCATCGAGCACGAAACGCATATCCCGCAGGGGGGCGTCATAACGGATCATGGTCTTTCCTCAGAGTCGTTCGATGACAACGGCCAGGCCCTGGCCGACGCCGATGCACAGGCTGACTACCGCATAGCGGCCGCCGCGCCGTTCAAGTTCGCGCACCGCCGTCAGCGCCAGCCGCGCACCGGACGCGCCCAGCGGATGGCCGAGGGCGATGGCGCCGCCGTTGGGGTTGACCCGCGGGTCGTCGGCCGCAAGGCCAAGCAGCTTCAGGCAACCCAGCACCTGGGCGGCGAAGGCTTCGTTGATCTCGATCAGGTCCATGTCCGCCAGGCTCAACCCGGCACGGGCCAGGGCCTTGGGAATCGCGTAGGCCGGGCCGATGCCCATGACCCGCGGGGCCACGCCGCTGGCGGCGCCGGCGAGGATGCGCGCCCGCGGGCGCACACCGTGCCGCTCGCCCAGGGCGCGGCTGCCGATCAGCAGCGCGGCGGCACCGTCGTTGATGCCCGAGGCATTGCCGGCCGTCACCACGCCATCGCTGAACAGCGGCTTGAGCCGCGCCAGGTCCTGGGCGGTGGCCTGCGGGCGCGGATGCTCGTCGTCCGCCACGCTGAGCGTGCCCTTGCGCCCGGCCGGTGCCTGCACCGTCAGCAGTTCGCCGGCGAAGAAGCCATCGGCCAGGGCGGCGGCGTAGCGTTGCTGCGAGGCCAGGGCAAAGGCATCGGCGGCTTCGCGGTCGATGCCGTAGTCATGTGCCACGTTGTCGGCGGTTTCCGGCATGCTGTGCTCGCCGCAGCGGGTAGCCACCTGCGGGTTGGGAAAGCGCGCGCCGAGGGTGCTGTCGAACAGTTTTGCCTCGCGGCTGTAGGCGGTCTCGCTCTTGCCCAGCACAAAGGGTGCGCGGCTCATGCTTTCCACGCCACCGGCCAGGTACAGCTCACCTTCGCCACAGGTGACGGCGCGGGCCGCATCGAGCACGGCGGCCAGGCCGCTGGCGCAGAGGCGGTTGACCGTCTGCCCCGGCACGCTTTCCGGCAGCCCGGCCGCCAGCAGGGCATTGCGCGCGACGTTGCGGCTGTCTTCGCCTGCCTGGTTGGTGCAACCGAGGATCACGTCCTCGATCTGCTCGGCGGCGAAGGCCGAGCGTTGCACCAGCGCGCTCATCAGTTGGGCGACCAGGTCGTCGGGACGTACCGTGGCCAGGCTACCGCCGTGGCGGCCGAACGGCGTGCGCAGGCCGTCGTAGATATAGGCTTCGAGCATTTGACGTGTTCCTTCTCAGTGATCGGTTTCAGCTGTCAGGGGCCAGCAGTGACAGGCCCAGATGAGCACGGCGCATCAACCAGGGGCTGGGGCGGTAGCGCGGGTCGCGGTAATAACGGTGAAGCTGGTCGAGGATCTGCAGCACCTGCCCTGCCCCCAGCGCATCGCCCCAGGTCAGCGGCCCCATGGGGTAGCCGAGGCCCAGGCGGATGGCGTTGTCGATGTCGGTGGCACTGGCCACGCCCTGCTGGGCCATGTCGCACGCGATGTTGATGACCTGCGCCAGCACCCGCTGCGCGACGAAACCGGCGCTGTCGCGGATCACGCTGACCGGCGTGCCGTCACTGGCCAGCAAGGCATGGGCGGCGTCACGCCAGCCGGCGGCGGTGACCGGGGTGGTCATCAGCACACGGCGCCGATCCAGCGGCAGCAGCGTGTCGAGGGCGACGCAGCGCACCGGGTCGAGGCCTTCGGCAAGGGCGGCGCAGGTCGCATCCTGGCCCAGGGGCAACACCAGGCACAGGGCCTCGGCGCTGGGGCGCGCGCCCTGTTCGACGGTTGCCCCCAGGCGTTCGAGCAGCGCCAGCACAGCTTCGCGCGCTTCAGGGCGCGAAGCACTGACCCATACCGGCGGCAGCGCCACACAGGGCGCCGGTGGCTCTGCGGGCACTTGCTGCACGCCTTCCAGATAGCGGTAGAAACCCTGCCCGGTCTTGCGCCCAAGCAAACCGGCGGCCAGCCGCTGGCGGGGG
>NZ_AKJC01000006.1 GCF_000282535.1 Pseudomonas sp. GM84
GGAAAGCCGCTGTCATCGGCTCGCCCTCTGTTCTCCAACCCCTTCCCGACAAATGGCCTATCGCTATATAGTTCACACCATAACGATAACCATCCCTTGGAGTTGTTCATGCGCATCCGCCTGTCCCACCTGGCCACCACTGCCCTTGCCAGCCTGATCACCCTCAACAGCGCCTGGGCCGACGAGGTCCAGGTCGCGGTCGCTGCGAACTTCACCGCACCGATCCAGGCCATTGCCAAGGACTTCGAGAAAGACACCGGTCACAAGCTGGTCGCCGCCTATGGCGCTACCGGGCAGTTCTACGCCCAGATCAAGAACGGCGCACCGTTCGAAGTCTTCCTCGCCGCCGACGACAGCACCCCGGCAAAACTGGAGCAGGAAAAGGAAATCGTCCCCGGCTCGCGCTTCACCTACGCCATTGGCACCTTGGCGCTGTGGTCGCCCAAAGCGGGCTACGTCGACAGCAAAGGCGAGGTATTGAAGAAGAACGACTTCCAGCACCTCTCCATCGCCAACCCCAAAGCCGCGCCCTACGGCCTGGCCGCCACCCAGGTGCTGGACAAGCTGAAACTGACCGAGGCCACCAAAGGCAAGATCGTCGAAGGCCAGAACATCACCCAGGCCTTCCAGTTCGTCTCCACCGGCAACGCCGAGCTGGGCTTCGTCGCCCTGTCGCAGATCTACAAGGACGGCAAGGTCGAGAGCGGTTCGGCCTGGATCGTACCGACTGCCATGCACGAGCCGATTCGCCAGGACGCGGTCATTCTCAACAAAGGCAAGGACAACCCGGCTGCCAAGGCGCTGGTGGATTACCTGAAAGGCCCGAAAGCCGCTGCGGTGATCAAATCCTACGGTTATGAGCTCTGATGCCACTCGACGCCAGTGACCTGGGCGCGGTCTGGCTGACCCTCAAACTGGCCAGCCTGACCACCCTGATCCTGCTGCTCGTCGGCACGCCCATCGCCTGGTGGCTGGCGCGCACGCGCTCCTGGCTGCGCGGGCCGGTGGGCGCGGTGGTAGCCCTGCCGCTGGTGCTGCCACCGACGGTGATCGGCTTTTACCTGCTGCTCGCCCTCGGCCCGCATGGCTGGATTGGCCAGGCCACCCAGGCCCTGGGCCTGGGCAGCGTGGTATTCAGCTTCAGCGGCCTGGTGATCGGCTCGACGGTGTATTCCATGCCGTTCGTGGTGCAACCCCTGCAAAATGCCTTCACCGCCATCGGCCAAAGGCCGCTGGAAGTGGCCGCGACGCTGCGCGCCAGCCCCTGGGACACCTTCGTCCATGTGGTGTTGCCTCTCGCCCGCCCCGGCTTCGTCACGGCCAGCATCCTCGGCTTTGCCCACACCGTGGGCGAGTTCGGGGTGGTGCTGATGATCGGTGGCAATATCCCCGACAAGACCCGCGTGGTTTCGGTGCAGATCTTCGATCACGTCGAAGCCATGGAGTATTCACAAGCCCACTGGCTGGCCGGTGCCATGCTGGTGTTCTCGTTCCTGGTGCTGCTCCTGCTGTACGCTGGGCGCCGGGGCAAGGCTGGCTGGAGCTGAAATGAGCGGATCGATTGTGGCGCGCCTGCAACTGGCGCGCGACGACTTCACCCTGGATGTCGACCTGCAACTGCCCGGTCGCGGCATCAGCGCACTGTTTGGCCACTCAGGCTCCGGCAAGACCTCGGTGTTGCGCTGCCTGGCCGGGCTTGAGCGCGCGGCCAAGGCCTATATCGAAGTCAATGGCGAGGTGTGGGAAGACAGTGCCCGCGGCTACTTCCAGGCGCCCCACCTGCGCCCCGTGGGCTACGTGTTTCAGGAAGCCAGCCTGTTCCCGCACCTGTCGGTGCGCGGCAACCTGGAATTCGGCTGGCGCCGCATCGCCGCCCGCGAGCGCAAGGTGGGTCTCGACCAGGCCTGCCAACTGCTGGGCATCGGCCACCTGCTCGAACGCCGGCCAGCGACCTTGTCCGGCGGCGAGGCGCAGCGCGTGGGGATCGCTCGCGCGCTGCTCAGCAGCCCGCGCCTGCTGTTGATGGACGAGCCCCTGGCCGCGCTCGACGGACCACGCAAACGCGAGATCCTGCCCTATCTGGAACGCCTGCACGACGAGCTGGACATCCCGCTGGTGTATGTCAGCCATGCCCAGGACGAAGTGGCGCGGCTGGCCGACCACCTGGTGTTGCTGGAGCAAGGCCAGGCAATGGCCAGCGGGCCGATCGGCGAAACCCTGGCGCGCCTCGACCTGTCGCTGGCCCAGGGCGAGGACGCCGGCGTGGTGTTCGAGGGGATGGTGGTCGGCTACGACCCGCACTACGACCTGCTCGACCTGCGCCTGCCCGGCAGCGCCGCGCCTGTACTGCGCATCGCCCATCCGGCCCACAGCATGGGCAGCACCCTTCGCGTCAAGGTCCAGGCCCGCGACGTGAGCCTTGCGCTGGCGGCCGACAGCACCTCAAGCATCCTCAACCGCGTGCCGGTACGGGTGCGCGAAGCCCGCCCGGCAGACAACCCAGCCCATGTGCTGGTGAGCCTGGACGCCGGTGGCAACGCCCTGCTGGCGCGCATCACGCGCTTCTCGGCCGACCAACTTGGCCTGCATCCGGGCCAGGCCTTGTACGCGCAGATAAAGTCGGTGGCACTGCTGGGCTGAGCATCGGTCGCACGGCTGTTGTCCATTGATCAGTGACCTGATCGAGGCTTGCCGCCGATGCTCGACTGCACCCTGCCACCCAGCCTGCACTACGTGGACGACAGCCAGCCCGGCCTCAGCCGCCGCCGCTGGCGCGAGCGCTTCATCTACCTCGACGCGCAAGGCCAGCGTGTGCGCGACAGCGAGACCCTGGCGCGCATCGCCGCCCTGGTGATTCCGCCGGCCTATACCGACGTGTGGATCTGCGCCGACCCGCAAGGCCATCTGCAGGCCACCGGCCTCGATGCCCGGGGGCGCAAGCAGTATCGCTATCACGCGCAGTGGCGCGAACTGCGCGACCAGCACAAGTACGGGCGCATGCTGGCCTTCGCCCAGGCCCTGCCCAAGCTTCGCGCGCAACTGGAACTGCACCTGGCCCGCCCAGGGCTGGACCGGGAAAAAGTCATGGCGCTGGTGGTCAGCCTGCTGGATCACACGTTGATCCGCATCGGCAACCAGCGCTATCTGCGCGACAACAAGTCATACGGACTGACCACGCTGCGCAATCGCCACGTCAAGGTAGAGGGCAGCACCATTCGGTTCCAGTTCCGTGGCAAGCGAGGCGTGGAACACAATGTCACGCTGCGCGACCGGCGCCTGGCGAACCTGCTCAAACGCTGCATGGAACTGCCTGGGCAAGCCCTGTTCCAGTACCTGGACGAAGACGGCCAGCGCCATAGCATTGGTTCCAGCGAGATCAACCAGTTCTTGCAGCAACTGACCGGCGCCGACTTCACCGCCAAGGACTACCGCACCTGGGCCGGCAGCAGCCTGGCCCTGAGCCTGCTCAAGCCGCTGGCCTGGGAACCGGAAAGCGAGGCCAAGCGCCAGGTCAGCAATATCGTCAAGGAGGTCGCCGCACGGCTGGGCAATACGCCGGCGGTATGCCGGCGCTGCTACATCCATCCTGCGGTGCTGGAGCATTACGCTCAAGGGCGCCTTGCAGCGTTGCCCAGCCGGCGAGTGCGCAAAGGCCTGGACCCCGAAGAGGTCGCCTTGCTGCTGTTTCTGCAGGCCCTGGAGGAATCAGGCAATGATTGACCGCGTCTATCTCAACGATGATGCAGAGAAATTTCCCATACGCGCCGAACCCCCCTATCCTTGCCGTCGAGCACCTTCGTCGAGGCACCAGAAGCTCACTGAATCGACACCTGCGACTAAAGACACACGACAGATTTTCTATTTCGGGGAATTACTATCCGCCGAAAGCGTCTTTAATGAGAAGGAAGAGGGACAGGCTCCCACCGCTGCGGCACTGGCCAGGCGGATTTCTACATCACCAAGGAGAACTACATGCTGATACTCACCCGTAAGGTTGGCGAAAGCATCGTCATCAACGACGACATTAAAGTCACCATTCTGGGCGTCAAAGGGATGCAGGTGAGGATTGGTATCGATGCACCCAAGGATGTTCAGGTGCACCGTGAGGAAATCTTCAAACGGATCCAGGCTGGCAACCCAGCACCCGAGAAGCACGACGACCAGCACTGACCTGCCAACTACAAGTCGCACGGACGCGCTTGATCGTACCGAATGGCTGATATTGCTTATCACCTGAGCGTCAGGTATCCAGCAATTCGCGCACCTTGGCGATCATCTTGTCCATGTCGAACGGCTTGTCGAACACCGCGGCGAACAGCTCCGGACGTCCTTGGCTGGCCTGGGCGCCGCTCATGAGGATTACCGGCAGGTCGGACAAGGCCAGCTCCTCGCGAATAGCCACCACCAGCTCCTCGCCGTTGAGCACGGGCATCATGTAGTCGGTGATGACCAGCTCCACGCGCTTCTCCTTGAGCGCTTCCAGGGCCTTGCGCCCGTTGCTCGCCTTCTCTACCAGAAAGCCTTCGTCCTCCAGGGCAAAGCCGAGGATATCGGCGATCAGGTATTCGTCATCGACGATCAGGATGGTATTCATCGGCCGGCCCCGTCATCCACTCCCTTGCGGCACCGGGGTACCCGAGAGCACGCCGCAGGCACCCTCGAACGCTTTGCGCAGGCTGATGCCCTGCGCGCTGAAATGCAACGCGTGCAGCGCCGGGTCATGGTGGCTGTCGCGCACCTTGAGGATCGACAACATGCGCTGCAGTTGCGAGTCCAGTTCAACAAAGCGCATGAGCATCAGGTTGTCGACGATGCTCGACAGATCCGGCGCTGGCGCGGTGATTTCCGAGCCGAAAATGTCGCGCATTTCCCACGTGAGCATGACGCTGACATCCCGCGCCCGCAGCTCTCCCGTCAGTGCCCTGAAGAAGGCATTGAGCCGTGCCGGGTCTGCCGCAAGGCGACTGTACGCCCCGAGGCTATCGATAAACACACGCTTGCTGCCTAATCGATCGACCTGCTCCAGCAAGCACGCACCGACCTGGTCGAGCAAGCCTTCGGTGGTCGGTTGCCAGCACAGCTGCAAGGCGCCTTGTCGCTCCAGATCCGCGAAGTCGTAACCCAGCGATGTCGCCTTCAGGCGCAATCGATCGGGCGTTTCGTAAAAGCCGAAATGCAGGCCGGGTGCCTCGACGCTGGAGGCGCTCAGAAAGGCCAGGCCCAAAGACGTCTTGCCGACCCCCGAAGGGCCCATCACCAGGCTGGTCGAGCTGCGGGCCAATCCGCCACCGAGCATTTCATCGAGTGTGTCGATGCCTGTGGTCACCCGGTTCAAGCTCGCGCAACCTGGTTGGCTGGGGTGGCTGTAGAGCGCTTCCAGACGTGGATAGACATGCATCCCCGCCTCGTCGATCAAGCATTCGTGGCGCCCCGACAGCGCCCCGCTGCCACGCGTCTTGCGCAGCTGGATATGGCGCACGGCGCGGCTGCCGATCAACTGCTCGCCCAGTTCGATCACCCCATCGACCATGGTGTGTTCGGGGCTGCCCTCATCCAGCCGGGCGCTGGTCAGCAGCAGCAAGGTGCACCCGGCAAAGGCCGCATGGCCTTGCAGCTCCGAGACGAACTTCTTGGTGTCCAGCGAGGTTTCCGCACGCACCCGGGCATTGAGCACGCCGTCGACGATCAGCAAGCTGGCCTGCTGCCGGGCGATTTCCTGGCGCAGCAGCTTGACCACCGCATCCAGCCCCTCCTGTTCGAGGGTGTCGAAAGCGCTGACGAACTGAATCTGGTCGCCGACCAACGCCGGGTCGAAGAACTCCAGGGTCGCCAGGTACTGGAACAACCGCTCGTGGGACTCGCTGAGCAAGGTCGCCACCAGCACCCGGCCGCCTTGGCGTACGTGGCCACAGGCCAACTGATTGGCGAGAATGGTCTTGCCGGCGCCAGGTGGCCCTTGAATGATGTAGGAAGCACCCGCAACCAGACCGCCCTTGAGCAGTGCATCGAGCCCCGCTATCCCCGTCACCAGCCGCTTGAGTACTTGTGCCATGGTGGCTACCCGTCGAGTTGACCATCCGAATTGTGCCGGCAGGCCGGCAGGTACAGGCGCATGCACGTACCCTTGCCCATTTCGCTCTGGACATTGATGGCGCCATTGCTTTGCTTGGCAAAGCCGTAGGCTTGGCTCAGCCCAAGGCCCGTACCCTTGCCAAAGGGTTTGGTGGTGAAGAACGGTTCGAAGATTCGCGGTAGCACCTTCGCTTCGATGCCTGGGCCGCTGTCGCCCACCGCGAAGCATACGTAAGCCCCGCACAGGCCTTCTACTTCGCCCGCGAGCTCGACGGCGCTGACCGCCAAGCGGATCGTACCCTGGCCTTCGATGGCATCGCGGGCATTGAACAGCAGGTTGAGCAAAACCATCTGCAATTGCCCCACATCCACATCGATCAGCGGCAAGTCAGGCTGCAGGTGCTCTTCCAGCACGATCTCACGGGGCAATGCATGCTCCAGCAAACCCCGGGTTGCCCCGAGCAATTCGGCGGGAGCGATCTGGGTGACTTCGAGCTTGCGATGACGGGCGAATGTCAGCAACTGCTTGGTCAGCTCGGTGCCCCGCTGGCCCGCATCGAGGATGTGCTCCATCATGCGTCGCAGGCGCACCGGGTCTTGGCTTTCCTTCGCCATCCGCGCCGAATTGATGATGATGGTCAGCAAGTTGTTGAAGTCGTGGGCCAGCCCACCGGTCAGTTGACCCAGCGCCTCGAGCTTCTGCGCCTGGAACAGCTGGGCGCGAACGGCATCCAGCTGCAAGGCGGATTCGCGCCGGTCAGTGATGTCGCGGGTGACCTTGGCCAGGCCGATGACCTGCCCTTGCTCATCGCGGATGACATCCAGTGCCGCCAACGCCCAGAACCGGGTGCCATCCTTGCGTACCCGCCAACCCTCGTCCTGCGCCACCCCCTGTTCGAGGGCCTGCTTGAGCAGGCGCTCGGGGCGGCCATCGAGGCAATCCTCGGGGGTGAAGAACAACGAGAAATGCTTGCCGACCACTTCCTCGGCGCGGTAGCCCTTGATGCGCTCGGCACCGGGGTTCCAGGAGACCACGCGGCCTGTGGTATCGAGCATATAGATGGCGTAGTCCACCACTGACTGCACCAACCGCTCATAGCGGTTGGCAAGCATGACAGGGTGGTCGGGGCGGTCAGCTGAAACCATGCAAACTCCACAGGCACAGCAGGAGGGAAAGAATGAGCTTAGCCAAGGATACACGCCAAGGTCAGCGCGTGCGGCGCAGGCTTAGCCAGGCTCACGTTCGACCAGCACCGGACTGACCCGCCGCGGCATCGCTACTTTCAGCAGCCAAAGGCACACCAGCACGATCACCCCGCCGCCACCCAGGGCCATCAGCCGTTGAGGTTGTGGGGGCTCGTCGGCAAACCCGAGCATCAACAGGTAGCCCCCCAGCGAGGCCAGGCTGATGTAGAGAAAGGCTCCCAGCAACAAGACATGGGCGAACAGCACCCGCCAGTACCAGCGGGGGCGAACGAGACGTCCGGTGTCAGCGGGACGGGAAGCCGGAGGCATGGCTACACACTCATTGGATCCAATAGAAAGGGCAACAGTGGCGTAATGACACCTACGGTGTCAATCAGGCCTCTGTGTGACGCCCTCACTCCTTTGATCATAGGCGCTACGGTTGACTCAACTATAACAATGGGTTATAAAGCGCGCTTGATTGTCAGGCCCTTCTGCCTAGAAGCGCGCCGGTCGTCACGACCCTTTCAAGCGTGCGAGTGTGGTGGAATTGGTATACACAGCAGACTTAAAATCTGTCGGCGTGAGCCTTGCGGGTTCGAGTCCCGCCACTCGCACCATTTTTCGATGAAGGCGCCCTGGTGGCGCCTTTTTCATGCCCGCCGGAAAATCGTCGCGCGCCTGCTAGAGTGGAACGTGTCTACGTCCACTGGAACGCCACCATGCGCTACTCCCTGTTCGATGGCCAACGCGACATCATCATTCTCATCGCCCGTGTGCTGCTGATGATCCTGTTCATCGTGTCCGGCTGGGCCAAGCTCACCGGCTTCGAAGGCACGGTCGGCTACATGACCTCACTGGGCGCCCCTGCCCCCATGGTGGCTGCAGCGATTGCCGTGATCATGGAGTTCTTCGTCGGCATCGTGCTGATCCTGGGCTTCTACACGCGACCACTGGCCTTCCTGTTCGCGTTGTTCGTGCTGGGTACGGCGCTGCTTGGCCATCCCTTCTGGAACATGGTCGACCCGGAACGTGCCGCCAACATGACCCAGTTCCTGAAAAACCTGAGCATCGTCGGCGGCTTGCTGCTGTTGGCGGTGAGTGGCCCTGGGCGGTACTCGCTGGACGGGCGCTGAATCAGTCGTCCGGGTCGTCGTGCCAGGCTGGATGATCATCTTCGTCATCGAGGTCATCCAGCGCTTCGTCTTCCTCCACCTCGTCCTCGGCGCCCTGGGCATCCGCCTCTGGCTCCAGGTCGTCATAGAGGAATTCGTGATCGAGCAGGTGATCGTGCTCAGGCTCGTGCAGGTCGTCTTCGTCGTGCATGGCGGCTCCAGGGAAATTGGCACGCCTGTATAGGCGCATCGTTGGCCAGGGTCAATGGCCTACGTTTAATGTCGCGTTAACCGATAGCACTCACGCTACACGCTCTCCTCTTCAACGTCGCTTGCCCGCCTTCCAGGCGGGCTTTTTTTTCATCCTCCGAATGAATCCCGCTGCCCTGAGGGTGACTATTTCAAGGTTGTAATCTGCCCTTCACGAACTCACGACAAGCACACGTGCACACTGGCCCTGCTCTCCAACGTTCTTTTTATCCGCCACTTGCTGGCGGATTTTTTTTGCCTGAAGCTTTTTCACCCTGCTAACAGGAGGGTGAGGAGACTCACGCTGTACGGTGTTCATCGATACCTAACGTTAGGGTCATGGCAAAAACATGTCACTTGAACGCTTATAACGTGTGTTTTAACCTTGCAGCCATGAACAAAGCCCCCGAAATGCTCAAAGACCGCATCCTTGAAAGGCGCACCGCCCTGGGCCTGAGCCAGCAGCAGCTGGCTGACAAGGCAGGCGTCAGCCAGGTGACCATCCAGCACCTCGAGAGTGGGAGAAATGCCACGTCGAAGAAGCTGCTGGAAATCGCCAGAGCCTTGGGAGTAACGGCTGAGTGGCTGGCCTCAGGGAACGGTCAGCCGCGCGCGGAAAGCAACGTTGTCGGGACCGATGTACAACCCGAGTCGTTCCGCTACCCGGTTATCAGTTGGGTTGCAGCAGGCGCTTGGGCCGAGGCAGTCGAACCCTTCCCGCCTGGGTTTTCCGATCGGTACGAGATGTCCGATTACAACTCCAAGGGCACCGCCTTCTGGCTCGAAGTGAAAGGTGACTCCATGACCTCACCGGTCGGGACCAGCATCACGGAAGGGATGCTTATCCTGGTGGACACCGAAGCCGAGGCCTACCCAGGCAAACTGGTCATTGCAAAACTGGCAGACAGCAACGAAGCGACCTTCAAGAAGCTTGTGGAGGACGGCGGCAGGCGATTCCTGAAGCCTTTGAACCCTGCGTATCCGATGGAAATGTGCATGGAAGGTTGTCGTATTGTCGGGGTCGTGGTCAGAGCCATGATCAAGCTGTAACCGCCGTCGCCCCCAAGAAGCCCGGCCTCATACGCCGGGCTTTTTTCGTCCGATGAAAAATGAATGCTAGAAAAGTTTACCTGTAAGCGATGTTTACACAGGCGTGCTGCTTGATAGTTTCCTACATAACGGATAACTGTATATATGTACAGCACACGGAGTTTTCGCACATGCTGCCCCTCACCTTCTCACATTCACCTTCTCGCTCCTTCGAGCGCCTCGGACACCGCATACAGCTGGCAATCGCTTCGCCGCATGTCCAGAAGCGGCAATTCATCGAGGTGGAACCGAACCCCGACGAGACGCTCGATGACTGGCAGCGGCTGCTTGCCGACCTGGAAGACACCCATGGCGTCCGGATTGAGCGCCTGGCCTCTGGGCGGATCCGCATAGGCTGGCGTGACTTCACGGAGGCTTGATCGATGCCCGCATCCCGCGGGCATTTTTTTGAGCCGAATTATAACTTGAGTTATTGACACCCTCAAAACTCAAGTTATGATGAAATCCATAACACAGGTTATCAACCGCAACGAAGAATCACCGCCGATGCAACACCACCGCCCTGTCGCCAGTAGCGAGGCCGGGAGAACGATGCGGAGCACGCATCTCATCAAGGCAGCCAATCCAGGCACCTCGATAATCTTTATCAGGAGACTCACCCCATGACCGTAAACATCGACGACCTCACGATTACGACCCCCGTACCCACTTCATCCACCAATCCCGTCGCCCTGGAGCTCAGCGGGGCCGAGGCCATCGCACAGCTTCCAGACATCGTGACCGTGCTGGCCGATGGGTCCATTCAATTCACAGCCCCCACCAAGGGCGCTTCGAGCAAGAGCACTCACCGCACGCGGTGTGAATGGAAAGAGCCGGTGTACTGGTCGTTGGCGAGCGCCGATGAACACATCAACTTGCAGGAGATGACGCTCACCAAGGTCAACGCCGCGCAGAAGGTCGTCATCTCGCAATTGCACGTGAAGGACGACGACAGCCCGCCCGTGAAAGTCCTCTGGAGCAAAGGCAATATCACCCTGGGCTTTCGCAAGACGTTCAACCAGCCGGACCCGGTGAACACGACGCTGCTCAAAGGTGTGCCACTCGGGGCGAAATTCAAGGTAACCATCCGAGTACTTGCCTCGGGCGCCTTGACTGTCACCGCCGAGTGCAATGGCCATGCCGCGTCGTCGGGCCGGCTGGAGATGGATAGCTCGTGGCGATCATCAGTGCTGAATTTCCACGGCGGCGTGTACAACCAGATCGACTACACCAGCGCCACTGCGGCTGACGATGGCTCGATCTGCATCATCAGCAGACTCTCGCTGACCCACGGCTAGATCCCGCCATAAAGAAAAACCCCGCAGACGTTAGTCTGCGGGGTTTTCGAATGGTGAAGGCCGAGGGTATTCCCTTCAGCTCCCTCGGCCCGCGTTGATCAGTGGGTTGAACCAAGACGACTGTTGCCGCGAGGACCGGCCAAGGCCCAGATGATCAGACCAATCACTGGAAGAAATGCAATAAGCGCTACCCAGAGTACTTTCTTCATGGTTTCGCTATTGCTTCTCACCACATTGATGATCGCCCAGATATCCAGGACAAAAATGGCGAAGGCGATCAAGTTGTATAAGAAAGAGCCCATGGACACACTCCAGCGTTAATGAGATTGCCGGTCAGAATAGCAAAGGTATTGGGAAACCCTTGCTCGCCGAGATCAACTTATCTTGCCCGTTACTCAGCGATCAGCGTGATCCATGTGGGAGCGGGCTTGCCCCGCGAAACAGGCAGTGCAGAGCATGGCGCCGGCTTCGCCGGTGTTCGCGGGACAAGCCCGCTCCTACAGGAGTCGCGTCAGCTTTTAGAAATTGAGCAAGACAGTTGCTCCCACAACGTCAGCGGCGCATGTACGCCCTTTGTTTTGTACGCGCAAGCGCAGCTCACTTCGCCTGGCCGCGGTCCAACGCCTCTGCCACGGCATTCACGAACACCGCCTGTTCGTCATACAACGAACTCGGCGTTTCGGCGTTCTTCCAGGTCGACCACTGCACCACCACCAGGCGCTCGGCCGGGTTGATGGCAATGGTCTGGCCGAAGATCCCCAGCGCCCAGAACGTCTGGTCGCTGTTCGCCGTTTTCTTCGGCTCGGCCTTGGCATCCGGCGCCGGCGCGTTGTACCACCACTGGTAGCCGTATTGCCCGTTCGGCGCGGCGGCGGTCACCGAACCTTTGGCCTGGGTCCAGTGCGTGGAGCGCGCAATCCAGTCATCCGGCAGCAGCTTTTCACCGCCGGGCAACTGGCCGCCGCTCAGCACGAACTGGCCGAAGCGGCCCCAGTCGCGCAGGGTGGCGTTGAAACCGTGGCCGCCCATGTCGACCTTGCCGGACACCAGCGCGTGCCACACACCGTCCTGCTGCATGCCATAGCGGCTCCAGACCTGGTTCTCCAGGTACTTGGCGATGGTCTGCCCCGTGGCGTTTTCCAGCACGCGGCCCACCAGCCAGGCGCCGCCGGTGTTGTACGACCAGACCTCGCCAGGCTTGACCCCCGGCTTGCGCTTCACCGAGCGCACCAGGTTGAGCACGCACTGGTACGGGTCGGGCTTGGCTTCGCACTGGGTCATGTGCGAGAAGTCGGAATCCTTCGACGCGTAGTTCTCGTCCCAGACCACCCCGGAGGTGTGCTGCATCAGCTGGTGCAGGGTCACGTCTTCCCAGGCGCTGCCTTTGAGTTCGGGGACGTACTGGGTGATCTTGTCGTCCACCGACTTGATCTTGCCTTCCTTGAGGGCCACGCCCACCAGCACGCTGACCACCGACTTGGCCACCGAGCGTGATGTCCACAGCGTTTGCGCGGTGTTGCCTTGCGCGTAGTGCTCGTAGGCCACCTTGCCATCCTTGAGCACCAGCAGGCCGGTCACGCTCTGGTTGTGCAGGTAGTCGGCAAGGCCCTGGGGCTTGCCATCCAGGGTGTAGCGCACATCGGCGAGTGTGTGGTCGGCTGCAGGCAGCGGGTACGGCTTGGCGCCGTGGATGCTGAAGACGTCGCCGCCGTACAGGCGGTAGGTGTTGCGAAAACCTACCACGCGGGTTGCCTGGTCCCAGGTGAGCATGTCCTTGGGGGCGGGCAGCACCTTGTCGAAGGGTTGCGGGCACGTCTGCAGCCCGGGCACGCCGCACGGCCCCTTGGCGTCGTCGGCATGCGCCGCGCCGGTCATGGCGGCCAGCACGGACAGCACGGTGAACGATCGTTTTATTGTTGGTATCGCCAGCATGGGCGGCTCCTCGTAAGGCGTGGAAGTACGCCTTGCGAGTGTCGAGAAGTTGCGGGGAGCGGAAAAGCACAATAAATTTTCAGCCGCTATTAAAAAAACTTACAGCTCAGGATGTTCACCCATGGCGATTGACCGGCTCCCACCACTGAATGCCGTGCGCGCCTTCGAGGCGGCCGCGCGTTTGGGCAGTTACGTGGCGGCGGCCCGCGCGCTGCACGTCACTCAGCCCGCGATTGGCCGGCACGTGAAAATCCTCGAAGACTGGCTGGGCGTGCGCCTGCTCGACCGTTCACCACGGGGCGTCAGCCTGACCCAGGACGGTGCCCACTATTACCAGGCGGTGTCCGAGTCGCTGCAGCTGCTGGCAGACGCCGGCATGCGCTGCGGGCGGCGCAGTGCCGAGCGCTGGTTGCGCATCCTGTGTGTGCCGGCGTTCGCTTCGCGCTGGCTGACGCCGCACATCGAGGTACTGCGTGCGCTACGGCCGGAGCTGAAGATTGCCATCGAACCCAACGCCACCTTCACCAGCGTCGATGCCCGCCAGGCCGACCTGGCCATCGCCTACGGCTTGCCCGGGGAGTTGTCTGGCGTGCGCGAGGTGTTGATCCGCCCCGAAGTGTTTGCCGTGTGCTCCCCGGCCTACCGGGCGCAGTTGCCCGAGCATTTGTCCGTTCGCGACTTGCCTCGCTGCAAGCTGATCCATGTCGACGACGGCAACTGGTGGAGCAGCTGGTTTGCCGCCCAAGGCGTCAGGGTGAGGGCCAAGGCCGATGCATCGCACCTGAGCAACGACATCGTGCTTAACCTGGCGCAGAGCGGGCACGGGATTGCCTTGGCCACCGAGGTGCTGGTCGGGCGCGAACTGGAGGCGGGAAGCCTGGTGCGCTGTGTGGCGCAGGGCGTGCCGCTGGAGAGCTACCAGGTGCTCGCGCCTTCGCAGATGCTAAGTGAAGATGCGCTGTGGTTCATCGAGTGGCTGCGGGCGAGCCTGCGCGACGCCTACCCCGCAGCCGTGGTGTAACACATTCAGCGACATGGCACGGTGGCTACTCGCGCGAAAGCCGCTTGAGCAGTGCCTTGGCCACACCCTCCGACGAGGCAGGGTTCTGTCCGGTGATCAGATGGCCGTCCTCGACCACATGACTCGCCCAGTCTGCAGCCTTGGAATACTCGCCACCCTTGCTTTTGAGCATGTCCTCGACCAGAAACGGCACCACCTGGGTCAGCCCGACGGCGTCTTCCTCGCTGTTGGCGAAACCGGTCACTTTCTTGCCCTTGACCACTGGATGGCCATCCGGTGCATTGACGTGCTTGAACACGCCCGGTGCATGGCAGACGGCGGCAATCGGCTTGTTGGATGCGTAAAAAGCTTCCAGCAGCGTTTTCGAATCGTTGTCCTCGGCCAGGTCCCACAGCGGCCCATGGCCACCGGGATAGAACACGGCATCGAAGTTGTACGGGTCGATTTCGCTCAGCGGTACCGTGTCGGCCAGCGCCATCTGCCCTTCGGTGTCAGCGCGAAAACGCCGGGTGGCATCGGTCTGCGCGTCGTCCTCGTCGCTCTTCGGGTCCAGGGGTGGCTGGCCGCCCTTGGGCGAGGCCAGGGTGACGTCGGCGTTGGCATCGATGAACACGTAGTAAGGGGCGGCGAACTCTTCCAGCCAAAAGCCGGTTTTCTTGCCGGTATCACCCAACTGATCGTGGGATGTCAGCACCATCAGGATCTTTTTCATCAGAACCAGTCCTCCAAGTGTGAATGGCAGCGCGCCGTTCGCCCTGCATTACTGTGGGAGGTCGCCGCAGGGCAGACGTTCCCTGCGCCGGCGTGTTTTTAGCCGGTTGCCTCCTGGCACAGGGGCGTCGGCCAGCCCTGGTGATTGGCCACCATGAAATCCACGAACACCCGCACCCGCGCCGGCATCGCCGGGCCGCCGACGAACACGGCGTGGATCGGCTCCCGGTCGCCCGGGTTGTAAGCCTCCAGCAGCGGCACCAGTTCGCCGCTTCGCAGCTCGTCGGCCACTGTGAAGGTACCGATCCGAGCAATGCCGGCGCCAACCTTGGCCATTTGCGCCAGCGCCTCGCCGCTGCTGCATTCGATATTGCCGGCCACCTTCAGCGAAAACGCCTGCCCCTCCCGAACGAACGGCCACTCGGACACCGCACGGCGGAAGTTGAAACGCAGGCAGTTATGCCGGGCAAGGTCCTCAGGTTGCAGGGGTGTGCCGCAGCGTTCGAGGTACGCGGGCGAGGCGACGATGACTTCGCCGGTGTCGCCGATGAAGCGCGCACTCAGCGAGCTGTCCGGCAGATGACCGAAGCGCAAGGCGACATCGGCCTGGCCGCCGAGGATGTCGGTGATCTCGTCACTCAGTGTCAGGTCGACCAGCACTTGCGGATACAGGGCGCTGAACGCGGCGACCAGCGGCACCACGGTTTGCCTGCCGTGGCCAAGCGCGGCGCTGACCCTCAGCCGGCCCCGGGGCACGCCCTGGTCGGTGATGGCTTCTTCCACTTCGATCATGTCGGCGAGGATGCGCCGTGCGCCGTGCAGGTAGGCGTCGCCCTCGGCCGTCAGGGTGATCGCACGGGTGGTGCGCAACAGCAGGCGGGTGCCCAGGCGTTGCTCGGTGCGGGCGATGATGCGGCTGACGGCCGACGGGGTCAGGCCTAGCGCACGCGCGGCTGCCGACAGGCTGCCTTCATCCACCACCTTGGCAAACACCTCCATCTCGCCGGATCGCCCGTTGTAATCCATTTGTGCCTCTTGCGCAAAGGTGGTTGCCAGAAAAGCGGTCTAGTGCTTTGAAAGCTCGAATCGTAGCATTCCAGGCACAGATCAGGAGCTTTGCCATGCGTATCAATCCACCTCTCGTCGCGCTCTCCGTCGGTGCCTTCGGCATCGGCGTCACCGAGTTCGCCCCCATGGGCATGTTGCCCAGTATCGCCGCCGACCTCGGCGTGTCGATCCCTGCCGCCGGGCTGCTGGTCAGCGCCTACGCCATCGGCGTGCTGATCGGCGCGCCATTGATGACACTGGCCACCGGCAAGATCCCGCGGCGATACCTGCTGATCGGGCTGATGGCGATTTTCACCCTGGGCAACCTGATGTCAGCGCTGGCCACCGACTACCAAAGCCTGCTCATCGCCCGGGTAGTCACTTCGCTCAACCATGGCGCGTTCTTTGGCGTAGGGTCGATTGTCGCGGCCAGCCTGGTGCCGCCGGAAAAACGTGCCGGGGCCGTGGCGGCGATGTTCATGGGGCTTACGCTGGCCACCATTGGCGGCGTGCCGATGGCGACTTGGTTCGGCGAGCTGATGGGTTGGCGCACTGCGTTCTGGGGCATAGCCGGCCTTGGCTTGCTGACGATGGCGGCGCTGTGGTTTGCCTTGCCCAACCTGAAGCTGCCTGCCAGCGATGGCGCGCTGGCCGAGATCCGTGTGCTGGCGCGCGGGCCGGTGCTGTCGGCGCTGGCGCTGACGGTGGTGGGCTCCAGTGCCATGTTCACCGTGTTCACCTATATCGCGCCCATCCTGCACAGTGAAGCCGGGGCCTCGACCACGTTCATCACGGCCATGCTGGTGCTGTTCGGCGTCGGTCTGACCTTGGGTAACGTATGGGGTGGCAAGGCAGCAGACCGCTCGGTTGACCGCACCTTGATCGTCTCGCTGGCGGTGCTGATTGCGGTGTTGCTGGTGTTCCCGCTGGTGCTGGGCTGGCCGCTGCCGACTGCCGTGGCCATCCTGGTCTGGGGCGCCGCCAGCTTCGCCCTGGTGCCGCCGCTGCAGATGCGTGTGATGGAGGCTGCCAAGGACGCACCAAACCTCGCGTCTGCGGTGAACATTGGTGCGTTCAACCTGGGCAATGCCATCGGGGCTGCGTTGGGGGGGGCGGTGATCAATGCGGGGTTGGGTTATCCGGCGATTTCAGTAGCAGGGGCGACGATGGCGGGGCTAGGGCTGCTGATGACCGTGGCCTGGCGTGCACGGCCACAAAAGCTGGCGAACCAGCTGTCATAGACCGCCACAAACCAGCTGTGCCGAGGGATCACAGGGCCCTACCCCGCTGTGGAACACTCATTGGTCACCCTAACTGCTGGTGACCATCCATAGATGGATAGGCGTCCCCTTTCATGACCAGAACCCGGCATGCGGTTTCGCAGCTTCGACTTCCAACATCGGACCGAGCACTACAATCCCGCGCTGTCCTCGGCTGAATACCTCGCGGCATGGCAGAGAAAAGGTTGGATTCTCCGGATGATTGCCAGTGAGAGTGAGCAGCGCGTGCTCTGACAGGGCATAGACAACTCTTCCTATGCCCGTCCAGTAGATTGCACCGGCACACATGCAGCACGGTTCGGCACTTGTAAACAGGGTGCAACGGCTTAACTCTTGCGCGCTGAGCAACTTGGCAGCATGTGCGACGGCAACCAGTTCCGCATGCTGCGTGGGATCGCCTTCGGGTGGCATGGAATTGTTGCCAGCCTGTGAGATCACCTTGCCGTTTTGATCCGCCACCAATGCGGCAAACGGGTGGCGGCCTCGTTCCTTCGCCTCTGAAGAGAGCTGGATGGTTTGGCGCAGCAATTCCACGTCAACGGCAGAAATGCCGGGTGGGGTCACGTTGGTCAGGTCAGTCATTGCAAACCTCGAATTGCGGTGATCGCCTGCAGGATTCGCTCACTGGTGGCAGGGCCGTTCAATGGCGGGTTGAGTGTGTACTGCGCCACGCTGGCAATCGCGTCGCGAAGCGCAAAGAACACCGAAAAAGCCAGTAGCATGGGTGGCTCACCCACCGCCTTGGAGCGGAAGATGGTGTCCTCGGCATTGCGGTTGTTGAACAGTTTGACGTTAAAGTCATCAGGGCAATCATTGACCGCCGGGATCTTGTAGGTCGACGGCGCGTGGGTCATCAGCTTTCCGGCATTGTTCCACCACAGCTCCTCCGTCGTGAGCCAGCCCATGGCCTGGATGAAGGCACCTTCCACCTGGCCAATGTCGAGCGCCGGATTGATGGATTTGCCAGCGTCATGCAGCACGTCCACGCGCAGTAACTTCCACTCACCCGTCAGGCTGTCGATCTGAACCTCGGAGACGGCAGCGCCATAGCTGAAGTAGAAGAACGGCCTGCCTTTCAGTGTCTCCCGGTCCCAGTTCAATTTGGGCGTCGCGTAGAAACCATCGGACCAGAGTTGCACGCGACGCTCATACGCCGTCCTCACCAGGTCAGGCCAACTGAGCCGATGCTCATGCAAGCATGCCTGATTGTCGGCATAGCTCACGTCATCGAGCGTGCCGCCATATCGATCCACCAGCATCTGTGACAAGCGGACCTTGATCTGGCGCGCCGCATCCTGGGCGGCCTTGCCATTGAGGTCGGTCCCGCTTGAGGCTGCAGTGGCTGAGGTGTTGGGGACCTTGCTGGTGTCCGTTGCGGTGGAGCGCACCCAGCTCAGATCGATACCCAGTTCATTGGCGACTATCTGGGCAATCTTGGTATTGAGGCCTTGCCCCATCTCCGTGCCGCCATGGTTCACAAGCACCGAACCGTCCGTGTAGATATGAACCAGGGCGCCGGCCTGGTTGAAGTGGACTACGTTGAACGAGATACCGAATTTGAGCGGCGTCAGTGCAAGGCCTTTCTTGAGTACGGCATTGTCTTGATTGAAGGCCAGGACGGCCTGGCGTCGAGCCCGGTAGTCGCTGGTCTGCTCAAGCTCAGCCACCAGTTCGTGAATGACGTTGTCTTCCACCGTCATGCCGTAGGGAGTGATGTTGCGCTCAAGCTTGCCGTAGAAGTTGCGCTTGCGAACGTCCAGCGGGTCCAGACCCAGTTCACGCGCGATGTCATCGATGATGTACTCGATGGCGATCGCACCCTGCGGGGCGCCAAACCCGCGAAAGGCAGTGTTGGACTGGGTGTTGGTCTTGCCTGCCATGGATCGAATGTCCACGTCACTGAGGAAGTAGGCATTGTCGAAGTGGCACAACGCGCGGGTCGCCACCGGACCGGACAGGTCAGTCGAAAAACCTCCTCGTGAGCACATCTCTACGGTTACGCCGCGAATCAGGCCATCAGGCTCGAAACCTGCTTCGTATTCATAGTTGAAACAGTGTCGCTTGCCGGTGATCATCATGTCGTCGTCACGGTCCAGACGCACCTTGACCGGGCGTTTCAGCCGCGCGGCGGCCAAGGCTGCCACGCACGCAAAAAGACCGGATTGCGACTCCTTGCCGCCGAATGCCCCGCCCATGCGGCGAATCTCCACCTTGACCTGGTGGTTTGGCAGATTCAGGCAGTGGGCTATCAGGTTTTGCATCTCTGTCGGGTGCTGAGTGGAGCACAGCACATGCATGCCGTTGTCTTCTTTGGGCATGGCATAGGAGATTTGCCCCTCCAGGTAAAACTGCTCTTGGCCGCCGATGGAAAATTCGCCTTTGAGTCTGTGCTCGGCCCCTCCAATGGCTTGCTCGGCTTCGCCACGGCGCAGGTGCAGCGGCGGGAACAGGAAGGCACCCTGTTGCTTCGCTTGCTCAGGGGTGAGTATTGCGGGTAGCGCCTCATACGCGATGCTGCCCAGTCGAGCCGCACGGCGTGCGGCGTGGTAGGTATCGGCGATGACGGCAAAGATCGGCTGGCCGATGTACTGCACCACACCCTCGGCGAGTATCGGATCGTCGTGGACGATGGGGCCGCAGTCGTTGGCTCCCGGAATATCCGCTGCGGTCAGGACCGCGACCACACCCGGCGCTGCAAGCACTTCACTCAAGTCTATCGACAGGATGCGCGCGTGGGCCTGCTGGCTCATGCCCAGGGCAGCGTAGAGCGTGCCCTGCAGCTCGGGGACGTCATCAATGTAAGTCGCTTCGCCGCTGACATGCAGATGAGCAGACTCGTGGGTAACGGCGCGCCCGGCGGCGCCCTGGCTCAAGCGCGATTCGGGTAGATTGGCAGGCTTGTTCATGGTTGCTCCTCAGCCACGGCGAACACCCGGATACGTTCCTCGGGCAATGGCTGATGCTGGCGGGTTTCAAGATAGAAGCGATAGAGGAGGTTCTTCGCGCACTGCTGTCTGTAATGCGCGCTGGCACGCATGTCAGACAGCGGCTGGTAATCCTCATCAAGCGTGACCAGGGCTTGCTCCAGCGTATCTTCGGTCCATGACTTGCCGATCAGACGTTTCTCGCACTGGCTGGCGCGTTTGACCGTTGCCGCCATACCGCCGTATACCACGCGGCAATCAACGACATGCCCGGCGTCGAGGCGGATGGAAAATGCCGCACAGACGGCCGAGATGTCCGAGTCAAAACGTTTGGAAAGCTTGTAGGTACGCATCTGCCAGCCCGCTTTGGGCAGCGGAATCAGGACTGCTTCAACCAGTTCGTCGGCGTGCATGTCTTTGCGCATATAGCCGGTGTACAAATCCTCCAGTGCAAGGGTCCGACTTCCTCGCTGGCCATGCAGTACCACCCTGGCTCCCAACGCAACCAGCGCCGGCATCGAATCGCCAATGGGCGAGCCATTGGCGACGTTGCCACCCAGGGTCCCGGCGTTGCGGATAGGCTTGGAGGCAAAGCGTTCCCAGAGCTCCTTGAGTTGCGGGTACAGGGCGACGATGGCGGCGAAACTGTCGGTCAGCGAAACACCGGAACCAATGCGTAGAAACTGTCCGTCGCGCTCGATTCGCTTGAGTTCCGGCACCTGATCGATGGAAATCATGTCGCCGATCTCGCGAAACTGCTTGGTCACCCACAGGCCGATATCGGTACCTCCGGCCAACAGGAGCGCTCCAGGGTTTTCAGCGCGTAGCCTGGCCAGCTCTTGCAAACTGCAGGGCGCGAAAAAGCGACGACCCTCATGTTCGTAAACGAGCGTTTCGTTGCGCTTCAATGCCTCCAGTTTCTCTTTCAATGCATGGCTTTCGAACCTTGCCGGGCTCAGCTTGAACATCTGCTCACCGGCATCCAGGATCGGTCGGTAGCCCGTGCAGCGGCAAAGGTTGCCGGTCAATGCCGACCGTATTTGCTCTCGCCCTGGCGGATCGCCACAGTGCTCATGTTCCAGGTAGAGGCTCCACAGGGACATGACGAATCCAGGCGTGCAAAAGCCGCACTGCGACCCATGGCAGTCGACCATCGCCTGCTGCACCGGGTGCAGTGCCCCCGATTCCTGGCGCAGGTGCTCAACGGTAAAGACGGCTTTCCCGTCCAGCGACGGCATGAACTGGATGCAGGCGTTGACTGTGCGCATCTGCAGTTCACCGTCCCGCAATTCGCCAACGACAACGGTGCACGCCCCACAGTCTCCTTCAGCGCAACCTTCCTTGGTGCCCGTAAGGCAGCGATCTTCGCGCAGGTGATTGAGTAGACTACGGGTGGTATCGACATGCTCAAGCGATTGGACTTCGCCGTTGAGCACATAGTGGATGATCCCCGGCTTGGGGGAGGCATCACAGGGGGTGTTTTGCATGAAGGTTTCCTCGAGCTTGGGCCTTGCGCGGATCGGGCCTCTGCACCGACACCGCGCATTGCTGACGTATGGGGAAAAGCGTCCAGGAAGGCAGCGAACCTTCGATTCAGGCAGTGCCCACGCGATCGAGCTCGTTGACGGATACCCCGGCCTGGTCCAGCCAGGTTTTGCGACGGGCAAACAGGTCAGGGACCGTTTGGTTGACTTCCGTGATCAACACGTCCAGTTCAGCGTTCTTCAGTTGCCCGTTCTCGACCAGCACGCGACCGGCCACCATCGTCATATCCACATCACCGCCTTGTACGGCGTGCACCAGGTTGTGGTGAAGATTGGCCAACGGGCCGCGGGTAATCAGCGGCGTCATCCTCGGCGTGTCGACCCGTATAGCGATCATGTCGGCGGCTTTACCGATCTCCAGGGAGCCGATCTGGTGTTCCATACCCAGAGCGCGTGCTCCGTCGATCGTGGCCATGCGGCATACCGACCAGGCATCGAGCGCTGCGGCATTGAGGCTGGCGAACTTGGCCAGCAGTGAGGACACTTTCATTTCCTCGAACATGTCCAGGTTGTTGTTCTCCTTTTCGCCATCGGTCCCCAGGCCAACCGCAACCCCTGCAGCCAACAACTTTTCGATGGGAGCGGCACCGGACGCCAGCTTCATGTTGCTGATGGGGTTGTGCGCCACACCCACATTGCGCTGCGCCATCAGGGCGATCTCTTCGTCGTCGACCCAGACACAATGGGCAAGCAGAACCTTGCTGGCATCGAGCAGACCAAACTTCTCCAGCGCCTGCACGGGGCGTATGCCATATCGCCGGAGGGTTTCCTCCACGTCGAAGCGGCTTTCGTTGCTGTGGGTGTGGAACCCCACCTGGTTGGCCTTGCAGATATCCGCGATGCGCTTCCAGGCCTGCGGGACGGCGTAGAACATGTGCTCCAGGCCTACCCACACATTGATACGGCCATTCGCCCCACCGTGCCAACGCTGGATCAAGGCGTCGTTGTCATCGAGCGTCTCGAAGTAATCATGATCCGGGTGTTCGGCAACATAGGGGACCAACACCGCGCGAATGCCCAGCTCATCGGCCGCCTCTGCGCTGCCGTGCATGTACCGCCACATATCGACCACTGTGGTGGTGCCGGACAGCAGCGCTTCGCTGTAGCAAAGCATGGAAGACAAACGGGCTTCACTGGGCAGCAGCACGCGGTGCATGGGATCGATGTACTGCTGCAGCCAATCCCAGACCGGCAGGCCCTCTGCAGTGCCCCGGAGCATGCCGGAGTGGCAATGGGTGTTGACCAGCCCTGGCATCAGCAGGCGATCGGTCAGGCGACGTACCGAGGCAAAGGGGTGTCGGGCGAGCAGCTCCTGGGCAGGACCGACATCGGCGATCAAGCCGTCCTTGACCAATACCGCGCCATCTTCGATCACGGTGTTGTGGGCGTCCATGGTGAGGACGAGGTCGGCCCTGATGAGTTCACTAGTCATCGTACTTAACCTTTCTGGTGTTTATTTTGGTTGTACTGGTGTTCAGCTGTCGCTGAGAGCGGCAGTGCGGGCAGCTTCTGCTTCGGCTTCGTCGGCCTTGCCCAGGCCGTTGAACAGAAGGTTGAGGATCATTGCGCAGCAAACGCTCAGCACGATCCCGCTTTCGGTGAATACCCGGCTCCAGTCGGGCAAATGGTGAAAGTAGTGCGGCGATACCATCGGGATCATGCCTATCCCCACACTCGTGGCCACGACCAGAAGGTTGTAGCGCGACCGTTCGAAGTCGACGGTAGAAAGTATGCGTACCCCCATCAGCGTGACCATGCCGAACATCACCATGCCAGCGGCACCGAGCACATACTGGGGCGTGGAGGCGACGATGTAGGCCAGCTTGGGAAACAGCCCGAGTGCGATGAGGATCATGGCGCCGGCTATGCACACATAGCGGCTCTTGACACCGGTCATGGTCACCAGGCCAATGTTTTGCGAGAAAGAGGTATAGGGAAACGCGTTGAACACCCCGCCAAGAATGGCACCCAGGCCATCTGAACGAAGACCGCGCACTAACCGTTCGCGGGTGGTCGGACGGTCGACCATCTTGCCCAACGCAAGGAACATGCCGGTAGACTCGACCATAGTGACCAGCATGACCAGACACATCGAAATGACTGCGACAGCGTCGAATTTCGGCATCCCGAACGCGAAGGGCGTAACGGTCGAGAACCATGGGGTTTGATGGATCCCGTCAAGCACGATGTCACCGCGAAAGAACGCGATGAAAAAGCCGACCAGTACACCCAATAGCACCGCGATATTGGCAATGAACCCCTTTGCGAAGCGGTTGATACCCAGAATCAGGATCAACTGCAAAAGAGAAATGGCCAAGTATATCGGTTTGCCGTAATCCCCATTGGGGCTGCCATCGGCAAGCACAGGATTTCCGCCTGCTGACCAATCGATCCCGACGCGCATCAGGCTGATGCCGATAACAAGGAGCACAGTGCCCGTCACCACCGGCGGGAAAAAGCGCAGAAGTCGGCCCATGACCGGGGCGAAGAGAATGCCGAAGAGGCCGGAGGCGATGATCGCACCATAGACGCCCGGCAGCCCCAGGGACGGGTTCAGGGCGATGGCAATCATCGGGGTTACCGATGCGAAAGTTACACCCATCATGATCGGCAGCTGAATGCCGAAAAATCTGTTTCCTGCGCACTGCACGAGTGTTGCCAGGCCCGCAGCAAACAGGTCTGCGTTGATGATAAGGGTCAACTGGTCTTTGGGAAGCTGCAGTGCGGCGCCGAGAATCAGCGGAACGATGATGCATGCCGAATACATCACCAGCACATGCTGGAAGCCCAATATCACGGTTTGCGCCAGCGGTAGCCGCTGATCCACAGGGTGCACAGCGTTAGTCATTGCCTTCTCCTGGTTGTTATTGTCGAGGCAGTGATGGGATAGGTTATTGTTGTGATTGATTTGTACGGCAGGGCCAACATGCGCCCCGCCGTTCCCGTTGTAAAAATGGGATCTATTAATTTTTTTTATGGTGCGACCATGAGGATGTCTCTGGAGCAACTGGCCGCTTTTTCTGCGGTCGCCAGTGAGCGCTCTTTTTCTGCTGCAGCGCGCAAACTGAGCAAATCGCAGTCAGCGGTGAGCATTTCCATTGGCAATCTGGAGATTGACCTGGGTGTCACCTTGTTCGACCGTAGCCACCGCTACCCCCAGTTGACGACAGAAGGGCGTGCATTGTTGCGCGACGCCGAGGCCATTCTCGGGCAGTGTTTCAACATGGAAAACCGAGCAAGCAGCCTGGCCGAAGAGCTGGAAACCGAATTGGTGATCAGCATCGACGATGCGATCCCCTATCAGGCGCTGGCACGGGTGATGAAGGAATTTTCCAACCACTTCACCCATGTCGACCTGACCGTGCTGCATCCCTCCCGGCAGGATGCCCTGGGCATGATCGAGGAGAACAAAGTGCTGTTGGGCGTCATGTGCACTCGCTCGCATTATCCAAAGAACCTGCAGTTCAAACGGCTTGGCAGCATCACTTTCAGCAACGTCGTGCGCCGGGATCACCCGTTGGCCCAGATGCACCCTGTCAGCTTCAACCAGCTGAGCAACTTCCGGCAGTTGGTCTATCTGCCTTTTCAGGACAGGCTGCCCACCAGTGAGTACCTCAACTCACCCAACCATTGGCGCGTCGAAAGCTATCTCACACTGATGAACATGCTGCGTGAAGGAATGGGTTGGGCCACCGTACCCAAGCAACTGATGCAAGACCTCAGTCCCGATGGGCAGCTGGTCGAGCTGGAACTGGATGCTTATCCTTTTACCGACTGGACCGTGGGAGTCGATTTGGTATGGTCGTCACTCCTGCGTTCGGGCAAAGCGGGCACGTGGCTGCGTGATGCGCTCGGGCAAACGCCGATAACAGCTGCCAAGGCGTGAGCCAGGCCTGCTGCCGGAACAAGTCAACCGACCTCTGCCTAACCCCACCGTCAGCTATCGATCCACCTGTCGAAAGCTCTTTTGTCAGTGCCGGCCTCATCGCCGGCAAGCCGGCTCCCACAGAAGTATCACCAGCCCCCAGGCTTGCGTTGTGCCTGTGGGAGCCGCGCTTGCCGGCGATGGGCCGCGAAGCGGCCCCAATATCCAGATGTCTACTTGTGGTCGATAGCGGCCACGCTCGACTGACTGCTTTCGACCCAAAGCTGCCAGTCGTGAAAGGGACTGATTGTAATTTCTCTGGGGGCTTCGGTATTTTCTGGCGCACAAAGAAAAACCCCGCAGACGTTAATCTGCGGGGTTTTCGAATAGTGGAGGCCGAGGTCGGAATCGAACCGGCGTAGACGGATTTGCAATCCGGAGCATAACCACTTTGCTACTCGGCCTCAAAGTCGGATCTAGCTGCTTGCGCTTTGCTATCTCCTTGAAACACTGAACCTTTTTCAAAGTTCGCTGCGTTTCGATGGGCGCATTATGTCTGCATTCCGCAGACCTTGCAACCCCCTTCACAAAAAAAATATTCAAGGGGTTCAAGGGTTTAGCGCAAGCGGCCGAGTTTACTCCACAAACCTACCAAGGTGTTCTCCACCGTACCACTCGCTGCCATGCCGATACGCTCCTGCAAACTCTTGCGTTCGGCATAGTGCAGATGGAACAGATTGGCGTTGCGCGCGCGGTCGCTGAGGTACTCATCGCTGGTTTGCAACTCATCCACCAGCTTGCGGTTCAGTGCGGCAACACCCAACCAGACCTCACCGGTGGCCACCTCGTCGATGTGCAGCTGTGGGCGGTAGCGGGCGACGAAGTCCTTGAACAGCTGGTGGGTGATGTCCAGGTCTTCCTGGAACTTCTCCCGGCCCTTCTCGGTGTTCTCGCCGAACACGGTCAGGGTGCGCTTGTATTCACCCGCCGTCAGCACCTCGAAATCGATGTCGTGCTTCTTCAGCAGGCGATTGACGTTAGGCAGCTGCGCCACCACGCCGATCGAACCCAATACGGCAAACGGCGCACTGACGATCTTCTCGCCAATACAGGCCATCATGTAACCGCCACTGGCGGCAACCTTGTCGATGCACACGGTCAGCGGGATGCCGGCCTGGCGGATGCGCGCCAGCTGCGAAGCGGCCAGCCCGTAGCTGTGAACCAGGCCGCCGCCGCTTTCCAGGCGCAGCACCACTTCGTCACGCGGGGTGGCGAGGGTCAGCAGTGCGGTGATCTCGTTGCGCAGGCTTTCGGTGGCGGAGGCCTTGATGTCGCCATCGAAGTCGAGCACGAACACTCGGCTCTTTTCCTCGGCCTTGGCCTTGCCCTTCTTCTGCTGCTTTTCAGCCTTCGCCTGCTGCTTGCGCAACGCCTTGAGCTGGGCCTTGTCGAGCAAGCCGGACTCCAGCCGCTCGCGCAGCTCTTTATAGAACTCGTTGAGACGGGTGACCTGCAGTTGGCCACCGGCCTTGCGCCGCCCTTTACCGCGCAAACCGGCAATGGCGGACAACACCACCAGGATGGCAATCACCAGGGTGGCGGTTTTAGCGAGAAAGCTTGCGTATTCGGCAAGAAACTCCACGTTGACTCCTTATAAACCAGCGCCTGTGCGGCGCGAAACTGTAGCAAGCATACCGGTGCTCTGATGGCGCTACCAGCGGGGGCAAAGGCTGGCAACACAGTTCAAACAACCTTTTCAAACGCTTGTATGCTTTTTCGTTGACAGCCCGTGTGGCGCATCCTAACCTCGCAGCAACCTTTGAACCGCCGGATACCTTCGTGGGCAACCTCTACCTGATCCGACATGGCCAAGCTTCCTTCGGCGCCGATGACTATGACGTCCTCTCGCCCGTGGGCATTCGTCAGAGCCAGGCACTGGGCGAACATCTGGCACAGCTTGGCCTGCGTCTGGACCGTTGCCTGGCGGGCAGCCTGCGGCGTCAGCAAGACACCGCCCGGCTCGCGCTGGAGGCGATACAGGCCAACGGCTGCGCGGTACCACCGATTGAGACCGACCCGGCGTTCAACGAGTTCGATGCCGACGGTGTGATTCGTGCCCTGTTGCCTGCCCTGCTGACCGATGAACCTCAGGCCCGGCACATTCTGCGCAATGGCGCGCAGAACCGCAGCGAATTCCAGCGCCTGTTCGCCCTGATGGTGCAGCGCTGGCACGCTGGGGATCATGCCGACGACGGCCTGGAGACCTGGCAGGCGTTCACCGCCCGGGTCGACATCGGCCTGCGACGGCTGCTGGACAGCGCTGGCAGTGGCGACAACATTGCCGTGTTCACCTCTGGCGGTACCATAGCCGCCCTGCTCCATCTGATTACCGGTATTACCCCCAGTCAAGCGTTTACGTTGAACTGGCAAATCATCAACACGTCGCTCAGCCAGTTCAAGTTTCGCGGCGGCGACGTGGCACTGGCTTCCTTCAACAGCCAGGCCCATGTGCAGCTGTTGAAGGCCCCGGAGCTCATCACCTACCGCTGAGCCCGGTCTGTTGTTGTCCCTGCGGGGACGTGAAAATCACTCAATAAGGAATGCGCCATGACCTCCGTAGCTGATGCCGTGAAAAAGATGCAAGAGAAGTTCAACCCATCCGCTGCCGCCGGCCTGGACCTGGTGTTCGGCTTCGACATCACCGATGAAGACAAGAAGTACGCCCTGATCGTCAAGGACGGCACTTGCGACCTGCAGGAAGGCGAAAACCCGGACGCCAACTGCACCCTGGTCATGGACAGCGAAACCCTGAAAGGCATCGTCAGCGGCGAAACCGACGGCATGCAGGCCTTCATGGGCGGCAAGCTGCGCGTCGAAGGTGACATGATGCTGTCGATGAAACTCAGCGAGCTGTTCCCTTCCTGAGTGACGGGCACGCCGAGTGACAAGAAAACCGAAGCCTGAACGGCTTCGGTTTTTTTTGCCCGCATGCGGCATTCGGTGCAGTGATCGGCCAGCAACACCCACACCTATATGACACCTGGCACGCTTGTCCCAGAGCACCAAGATCATTAGATTAGCCAATAATCCTTGCGCTAGAAAATAAGGAAAACGCATGACGCTCACCGACCAGTCCACCCAGGTACGCCCCGGCGAAGAACTCGACGCGGCCGTCATCGATCCTTACCTCAAGGCCCATATCCCAGGCCTGGCCGGCACGCCGAACATCAGTCAGTTCCCCGGCGGCGCCTCCAACCTGACCTACCTGGTCGCCTACCCGGATCGCGAATTCGTCCTGCGTCGCCCGCCCTTCGGCCACAAAGCCAAGTCCGCCCACGACATGGGCCGCGAGTTTCGCATCCTCAACCAGCTCAACGAAGGGTTCCCGTACTGCCCCAAGGCGTATGTGCATTGCACCGATGAAACCCTGATCGGTGGCGAGTTCTACGTGATGGAGCGGGTCAATGGCATCATCCTGCGCTCGGACATTCCTGCCGAGCTGGGCCTGGATGCCACGCGCACCGAGGCGCTGTGCAAAAGTTTCATCGACCGCCTGGTCGAGCTGCACCAGGTCGATTACAACGCCTGCGGCCTGGCCGACCTGGGCAAGCCGGAAGGCTATGTGCAGCGCCAGATCGAAGGCTGGACCAGCCGTTACGAGAAAGCCCTGACACCCGATGCGCCGCGCTGGGAGCACGTCATCGGCTGGCTGCGTGACAAGATGCCCGCCGACCATCCGCGAGCGGGCATCGTGCACAACGACTATCGCTTCGACAACGTCATCCTCGACACCGACAACCCGATGCGCATCATCGGCGTGCTCGACTGGGAGATGGCCACGATCGGCGACCCGCTGATGGACCTGGGCAACAGCCTGGCCTACTGGATCGAGGCGAGCGACCCGGCCCCCATGCAACGGATGCGCCGCCAGCCGAGCAACGCCCCCGGCATGCTCACCCGCCGCCAGTTCGTCGACTACTACGCCGAGCGCGCCGGCATCCGCCTGGACAACTTCGATTACTACTATTGCTATGGCCTGTTCCGCCTGGCGGGCATCGTCCAGCAGATCTACTACCGCTACTACCACGGCCAGACCCAGGACAAACGCTTCACCCAGTTCATCGAAATGAACCGGCTGCTGGAGCAGACGAGCCTGCAGGTGATCGCCAAGTCCACACTCTGACGACAGACAACAAGGAAAACAGCATGTCCAAGACTCACCTGTTCGACCTCGACGGCAAGATCGCTTTCGTCTCCGGTGCCAGCCGCGGCATTGGCGAGGCCATTGCCCACCTGCTGGCCCAGCAGGGTGCCCACGTGATCGTCTCCAGCCGCAAGCTCGAAGGTTGCCAGCAGGTGGCCGACGCGATCATCGCCGCCGGCGGCAAGGCCACTGCAGTCGCCTGCCATATTGGTGAAATGGAGCAGATCCAGCAGGTGTTCGCCGGCATCCGCGAACAGTTCGGGCGCCTGGATGTGCTGGTCAACAACGCCGCCACCAACCCGCAATTCTGCAATGTGCTGGACACCGACCTCGGCGCCTTCCAGAAGACCGTCGACGTCAATATCCGCGGCTACTTCTTCATGTCGGTGGAAGCCGGCAAGCTGATGCGCGAGCACGGCGGCGGCAGCATCATCAACGTGGCATCGATCAACGGTGTTTCACCCGGCCACTTCCAGGGCATCTATTCGGTGACCAAGGCGGCGGTGATCAACATGACCAAGGTCTTCGCCAAGGAGTGCGCGCCGTTCGGCATCCGCTGCAACGCCCTGCTGCCAGGCCTGACCGACACCAAGTTCGCGTCGGCGCTGGTGAAGAACGACGCCATCCTCAACGCCGCGCTACAGCAGATCCCGCTCAAGCGCGTGGCCGACCCCAAGGAAATGGCCGGTGCCGTGCTGTACCTGGCCAGCGATGCGTCCAGCTACACCACCGGCACCGCGCTCAACGTCGACGGTGGCTACCTGTCCTGATCAGGCCTTGATCGCCTGCAGGGTGTAGCTCAGCGGCAGGCGCTGGGGCGCATGGCGCAGGCGCCATTCGCCATCGGCGCCCTTGTCCATCTGCCCCGGCAATGCCTCCCAGGGAATGCTCTGGTGCTCGACCAGGGCGGTCAGTTGCAGGCCGTGCGCGAGCAAGGCGCTGATGACTTCACCGAGGCCGTGGTTCCACTCGTGGGTTTCGGTCTGGGTCAGGCGCTGGTCGCTGTCGACGTAGGTCTGGTCGGTGTGCCATACCGTCGGCGCTTCGTGTTCGAAGTAGGGATACTCCAGTTGCAGCCGGTCCTGATGGTCTTCGTTCACGGCCATCAACATCGGGTGGCCATCGCGCAGGAACAGGCGACCGCCAGGCTTGAGCAAGGCCGCCACGGCGCGGGCCCAGGGCTCGATGCGCGCAAGCCAGCACAATGCACCGATGCCGGTGTAGACCAGGTCGAAAGTACCCGCCGGCAGCACGCGGTCAGCCTCGTAGACGTCGGCATGCACGTAGTCGATTGCCGTGCCGCAGCGCTGGGCAAGACGCCTGGCCTCCAGCAGCGAGGCTGCGGAATAGTCCAGGCCGCTGACCTCAGCCCCCAGCCGCGCCAGCGACACGGTGTCGGTACCGATATGGCATTGCAGATGGGCCGTGCGCAAGCCATGAATGTCACCCAGCCGCGGCAGGTCGAAACGCACGGTTTCGGACAGGTGCTCGGGCTGGCGGACCAGGCGCTCGACTTCATAATCCTTTGACGCCGCGTGCAGCGGGGCGCGCTCATCCCAGCTGTCACGGTTCAGTTGCTGTGATCGATCCAAAGTAGCCATCCGTGCTCTCCTTCAAGTATCTTCCACCCACCTCGCGGGCTAGCTGGCCCGTCCCGCCTTACAGGCAGGTGGCCGCCGCCGCCCGCCGCTGCAGGGCCACGTTATCGTTTTTCTGTGCGTAGTAATCCACCTGGGTACCGCCCGCCCGCGGATAGACGTCGACGAACGACTCGGCTTCGCGGGTATAGACCGTAAGCCCACCCTGCTTGCGCGTCTCCAGGTAGCCGCTGGCATCGTCCCCGAACACGTCTTCCTTCTGCCAGCTGAACTGGATGCACTGGGCCACCAGCTCCGGCGCCTTCAGCGAAGCGAGCTGCGCAGTCGGCTTGCCGCCGCGTGCCGCGTCCATGGTCGCCGAAGCGCAACCGACCAACACCAGTGCCGCAGCCATCGGCAAGATTGCTCGCATATTCCATCCTCGGGGCAAAAAAAGAATGCGACTCTAGCACTTCAATCCGCCCCGACCAACGCCGCCATGCGCACCGCGTTGCGGCCGGCGGCCTTGGCCTGATACAGCGCCGCATCGGCCTGGGCCAGCAGGCTCGCGGTGCTGTCGTGGGGGCCTGGCACGCCGCACCATAGCCCGACACTGAAACGCAGCGAAATCTCGTCCCCGGCGAAATGCGCCGGGCTGCCGGCGATGGCCTCGCGCAAGGCATGCAGCGCCTGCAGGGCGCCGTCCCGGTCGGCCTGCGGCAACAACAGCAGAAACTCCTCGCCACCGTAGCGGCCCAGGCTGTCGCCCTGGCGCATGCGCTGCTGCAACTGGCGCACGCAATGGCACAACACCTCGTCACCGGCCAGGTGGCCGTACACATCGTTGATGCGCTTGAAGTGGTCGATGTCGATCATCGCCACGGCGAGGCTGCGCTGCTCGCCACGGGCACGGTCCAGCGCCACGGCAAAACGCTCGAGAATCGCCCGGCGGTTGTAGGTGCCGGTCAGCACATCGCGCAAGGCCAGGTGCTGCAGGCGGGTTTCGCTGCGTTCCTTGGCCATCAGCACCAGGCCGAGGGAATACATCATTACCGTGACCGTGCCGATCGCCACGGAAATGCTCTGTTTGAGGTTGCTGGTGTCGTAGCGCATCTCCACAGCGGTGCCATTGATGACCGCCAGGGCGCGCATGCCCAGGCCGACCAGGCTGATCAAGGCACCGATTTCCAGCAGCAGGTGCGCCCTGCCCGGCCGCTCGACGTGGCGCCGCGCCCAGTACAGGATCATCGCGCACTGCAGCATCAGCACCAGGGTAGCCAGCAACATGCGCGGCTCCAGGGTGTCGAGCAGCAGCATCAGGCCCACGAGCATGCACGCCGGAATGATGAAGATCAGCCGCCAGGGCATGACCTGATCGCGCACGCGGAACAGGCTCGCCGAGTAGAAGGCCAGCGCCAGCGACAGCAAGCTGTTGCCTACGCCATAGCTGAGCCACAGCGGTGCATGGCCATACACGGTGTAACAGACGTAGGCCAAGGCGTGGGCGAGCAGCCCACAGCCGGTCAGCCACACGTTGTCGCGGCGGCTGGACCAGCCGACCAGCAACAGGCAGAAGGCCATGATGGTCGCCACAAGGGCAACGGCGGCGAACAGCGTGGGGGTGTGGGCGATCATCGTGATTCACCGTGTGGCAGCTGGCCATCTTCATTGCGGCCTGCCCTGCAGTCTAGGGGCCAGGCCAGGGTCCGGCCATGACCGTACGGGACAGAACAGCAGCCGACAGGCACGCCGTTCATCGCCAGGGGCACAAAATAATTGGCTGCAAGGAAACAAAATGGATCGATTCCAGTCTCAGGCAGTGTCCCGTAAACCTTTGCGGATCAAGGACCTATAACGTGATAACGCGCCTTGCCAGTTGCTCGCTGATTGCCGCCTTCCTGCTCGTTGCCGGCTGCAACCACCATCACTACCACGATGACGATGATGGCTGGCGCGACGGTGATCGCGACCACCGTCATCACCACCGTTACGATCGCGACGATGATCGCCGCTACCGTGACCGCGACTACCGCTAGAACGTCTTTCCACTCCACATCCAACTTGATGATTCTTCCGAGGCTCTTAACATGCGTCTGACTTTGCCTTCCCTTGCTCTTGGCCTGCTGATGTGCCAAGGCGCTTTCGCCGGTGACGGTAGTGCCGCCATTGGCGGTGGCCTGGGGGGTGCCCTGGGTAACGTGGTCGGTAAACAGATCGGCGGCAGCACTGGCGCGGCCATCGGCGCCGGCCTGGGTGGCGCGGCGGCCGGCGCGGTAGGTGCGAACAAGCACAGCCGTACCGAAGCCGCCATCGGCGGTGGCCTGGGCGCGGCCGGCGGCTCGATCATCGGTCGCAAGGTGGGCGGCTCGACCGGTTCGACCGTCGGTGCCGGCCTGGGCGGCGCGGCCGGTAGCGCCATCGGCAACCACATGGGCGACAAAAAGCACCATCACTGATAGTGGGTGCGCTCAGGGCCGCCCTGCGGCCCTGATGTTCATCAATACCACCTTCATCACGACCTGCCAGACTGGCTGCTACTGTCTACTGTGCCCCTCGTGTGAAGGAACATCCCCGCCCCATGAACCAGGAACTGCTCTGGGTCCTCGGCCTGCTGGCCGTCGTCATCGTGCTCTTCGTCATCAACCGCCCACGCATGGACGTGGTCGCCCTGATGGTGATTCTCGCCTTGCCCTTGTCGGGCATTCTCAGCGTCGAACAAGCCCTGGCCGGCTTCAGCGACCCCAACGTGGTGCTGATCGCCGCGCTGTTCGTGATCGGCGAGGGGTTGGTGCGCACCGGCATTGCCTATCGCATTGGCGAATGGATGAGCGAACGCGCCGGCAACAGCGAAGCACGCCTGCTGGTATTGCTGATGGTGTCGGTGGCCGGGCTGGGCTCGGTGATGAGCTCGACGGGGGTGGTAGCCATCTTCATTCCGGTAGTGCTGAGCATCGCCGCGCGCCTGCAGATCTCCCCCAGCCGGCTGATGATGCCGCTGAGCTTCGCCGGCCTGATCAGCGGCATGCTCAGCCTGGTGGCCACGCCGCCCAACGTGGTCGTGCACAGCGAGCTGGTGCGCCACGGCCTGCCTGGCTTCAGCTTCTTCAGCTTTACCCCGTTCGGCCTGGTGGTGCTGGTGCTGGGCGTCGGCTACATGCTGCTGACCCGCCACTGGCTCAATGGCGAAGTGCGCAAGGACGGCCGGGTTGAAAGCCGCCGCACCCTGCTCGACCTGGTACTGGACTACAAGCTCAATGGCCGCGAGCGGCGCCTGCGAATCCGTCCGCAATCGCCACTGATCGGCCATACCCTGGGCGAGCTGGAATTGCGTACCCGGCATGGCGCCAACGTGATCGGCATCGAACGCCAGCACAAGTTCACCACCCGGGTGATCGCCGCCGATTCCAGCACCGTGCTGCACCAGGGCGATGTACTGCTGCTCGACCTGTTCGCCAACCGCGACGATTTGCGCACCCTGTGCCAGACCATGCAACTGGAGCCCCTGCACTTCAAGGCCGCGTATTTCATCGATCAGTCCCAGGAGCTGGGCATGGCCGAGGTCTCGCTGCCCCCGGGCTCGAAGCTGATTGGCAAGAGCATCCTCGAACTGGCCTTCCGTACCCGCTACGACCTCAACGTGGTCGGCCTGCGCCGCGACCAGGCGGCAATCGAAGAACAACTGGTGGAAGAGAAGCTGCGCCTGGGCGACACCCTGCTGGTGGTCGGCCCCTGGAAAGCGGTACGCCTGCTGCAAAGCCAGCCAAAGGACTTCCTGGTGCTGAGCCTTCCCGCCGAGATCGACCAGGTCGCCCCTGCCCGCACCCGTGCACCGTTTGCCTTGCTCAGCCTGGCAGTGATGGTCGGGCTGATGGTCAGCGGCGCGGTGCCCAACGTCATTGCCGCGCTGATCGGCTGCCTGCTGATGGGCGCTGGGCGCTGCATCGACATGAACAGCGCCTACCGCGCCATCCACTGGCAAAGCCTGGTGTTGATCGTCGGCATGCTGCCCTTCGCCCAGGCGTTGCAGAAAACCGGCGGCATCGACCTGGCGGTGGGTGGGCTGGTGAGCCTGCTCGGTGGCGCCGGGCCGCTGGCCATGCTGGCCTGCCTGTTCATGGTGACAGCGGTGATCGGCCTGTTCATCTCCAACACGGCCACCGCTGTACTGATGGCGCCCGTGGCGATCAGCACCGCGACGCAACTGGGCCTGTCGCCCTACCCGTTCGCCATGACCGTGGCCCTGGCTGCCTCGGCGGCGTTCATGACACCGGTGTCTTCACCGGTGAACACCTTGGTACTCGGCCCTGGCCAGTATCGCTTCTCTGACTTCGTCAAGGTGGGTGTGCCCTTCACGTTGCTGGTGATGGTGGTGACGGTATTGATGGTGCCTTGGTTCTTTGGCTTGTAGCGGCAGAGCGCGAGCAATAGTGGCAATCCGGCATTATCCTGATAGATCGCGGCAGATTGACATCAAGTACTCGGTGCAAACACACTGAGACGTCATTGCCCCAGGTGCCTAGAGCCGTTGTCCTGGATTTCGTTTCCGCTTGTCGGTCGAGCCTATGGTTTTTCCAGCACAATCGCGCCTGTTGCCCTACCTCGCGCTGTTCGGCCTCACCTTCGCCCTGACCCTGGGCGGAATCCTGGCCCGGCCAATCGAATCCCTGTCACTGTTCTGGCCCGTCAATGCCGTGCTGGCCGGTGTGCTGTTGCGTTATCCGCGCCAGGCCGGGGTAGCCGGCTTCAGCCTGGTCTGGCTGGCCATGGTCGCTGCGGACCTGGCCTGCGGCAGCGACTGGGTGCCTGCCCTGTGGTTCAACCTGTGCAACCTGAGCGTGGTGGTAACGGTTTGGCTGCTGCTTACGCGCTTGCCTCGCCTGCACCGGCGCATGCGCACCCCGTATGGCGTACTCAGTGTGTTCGGCGCCTGCGCGGCGGGCGCCACGGTGGCGGCCAGCCTGGCCTGCGTGATGGCCGCGCCCTGGTTCGAGCAGTCCCTGCGCGCGACGTGGCTGGCCTGGTTCAGCGAACAGTTCTCGACCAGTATCCTGGTGCTGCCGGTGCTGCTCACGGCCCCTTCGGCTCGCGCGTTGCTGCGCAATACCCAGGCGATCCGCCTGGCGCCGTTGCTGGTACTACTGGGCTCGCTGGCGTTGAGCATCGTCTTTGGCGGCCCCGGGGCCATCGCCTTTCCGATCGCAGCCTTGTTATGGTGCGCCTGGACCTACTCACCCTTCCTGGTCTCGCTGCTGACGCTGACCGCTGGCAGCACGCTGATCGTCGCCGTGGCGCAAAACCTGATGCACTTCAGCCTGCCGCAAAGCGAACCTGGGGTCACGACGCTGATGTCGGCACGCCTGGGCATCGCCATGCTGGTGCTCGGCCCGCTGGTGGTCGCGTGCGTCAGCCAGGCCAACCGCAGCCTGTTGGCGCGCCTGGCGCACCAGGCCACCATCGATCATCTGACGGGCGTCCTCACCCGCAGCGCCTTCACCCGTCGCGCCAATGCCCTGCTCGAAAGCCGCCAACAGCATGCACAGGCATTGCCGCTGACCCTGATGATGCTCGACATCGATCATTTCAAGTCGATCAACGATCGCCATGGCCATGCCGTCGGCGACCAGGTGCTGCGCCAGTTCGCCCGTACCCTGCAAGACCAGTTGCACGAAGGCGAGCTGCTGGCGCGCATGGGCGGTGAAGAGTTCGTGGTAATCCTCCCAGGCCTGGCACCGGATCGCGCCAAGTTCACCGCCGAACGCCTGCGCCGCGCCGTGCAGGACTTGCATGTGGTGCACGGCGATGCGCGCCTGCAGATTACCGTCAGCATCGGCCTGGACGGCTGCGCTGCCGACACTGACTCGCCGAGCCTGGACGCCTTGATGGCGCGCGCCGATGAGGCGCTGTACCGCGCCAAGGCCCATGGGCGCAATCGGGTCGAACAGGCCCTGGCACAGCGCCAGAGGGTCTGACTCAGCCTGCCAGCAAGTCCCAGGACAGCTTGGCGATGAGCACGCACAGCAGCACCAGGAACAAGCCACGGACAAAGCCGGCACCCTTGCGCACCGCCAGCCAGGTGCCGGTAAGGGCGCCAAGGATGTTGCACGCGGCCATCGGCAGGGCAATGGCGTACAGCACATTGCCGGACGGCACGAAGAACACCAGCGCCGCCAGGTTGGTGGCGATGTTGACGACCTTGGCCGACGCCGAGGCATGCAGGAAGTCCAGGGCGAAGAAGCGGACGAACAGGAAGATCAGGAAGCTGCCGGTGCCTGGCCCGAACAGGCCGTCATAGAAGCCGATGGCGCCGCCGATCAGCACAGCCAGGCACTGTTCCTTGGGGCCGATCCTGGCCGGTTTGTGCAAGGTGCCGAAATCCTTCTTGCAGAAGGTGTAGATCGCCATCAGCACGATCAGCACCAGCACCGCCGGGCGCATCACGCTGGGCGGCACCAGCGACACCGTGGCCGCACCGGCGAAGGACATGACGAAGGCACTGAGTGCCGCGGGCACGATCAAGCCCCAGTCCAGGGTCACCCTGCGAATGAACGAGCGCGCGGCAAAGGCTGTGCCGCACACCGACGCCAGCTTGTTGCTGCCCAGCAAGGCCGCTGGTTGCGCCGTGGGCAGCACATTGAACAGCGCCGGGATCTGGATCAGCCCGCCACCGCCGACGGCGGCATCGATCAGACCGGCGGCGAAAGCGAACACGGAAAGTACGGCGATATCCATCATGACGCGGTTCCAGGCAATGAAGGCAGGCTGCAAGGCTAATCAAAGCGGCGCGCTTGTGGTGAAATGCCACATTGCGAAAACTGCAACGAGGAACCCTTGTATGGCATTGGACATGCTGCGTGAAATCCAGGCCTTCGTCAGCGTCGCGCACAAGCGCAGCTTCGTCGCCGCGGCACGTGCGCTGGGCCGTTCACCCAGCGCAATTACCCGCGCGGTGCAGGCGCTGGAAGACAACACCGGGTGCAAGCTGCTCAACCGCAACGCCAACTCGGTAACCCTCAGTGAAGCCGGAGAGCGCTTGCTGCCCCATGCCGAACGCTTGCTGGATGTGCAACGGGATGCCACAGATGAACTGGCTGCACTCAGCGGCAGCGCCCAAGGCTGGATTCGCTTTGCCGTGCCGCAGCTGCTCGGTGAACACGTACTGCCGGGCATGCTCGCGGCCTTTACCCAGCGCCACCCGCAGGTGACCCTGGACGTCCAGTACCGCGATGAGGCCATCGACCCGTTGCTGGGCAAGCTCGATTTCGTGGTACGCGGTGCGTTTCCTCAATCGAGCGAGTTGATTGGCTATCCGTTGTGGCGCTACCGCCGGCATCTTTATGCAAGCCCCGAGTACCTGGCCCGCGCAGGCATCCCACAAGGGCCGGAAGACCTGGCCGGGCATGCGCTGATCCTGCACACCGCGCCTCGCATCCTGAAGGCCTGGCACTTCTGCCGCGACACCAGCATCACCAGCGTGCGCCCGCACCCACGCTTGCGCCTGAGCTCGGGCGATGCGGTCTATCACAGTACCTTGGCCGGCGCCGGCATTGCCCGCCTGGCAGACTGGGTGGGTGAACCCCAGGTTCGCGCTGGGCGCCTGGTACGGGTATGCGCGAATTACCGGCTGACCTCCAGCACCGGGCAGGATCCGCAGATGCATGCGGTGTACCCGGCCGGTGATCTGCCGGCGCGTGTGCGGGAACTGTTGCTGGCCTTGCGCCGGGCTGGTGAGGCGGCCACTGAACAGCCCCGATAAAGGCTGTTCAAATTCTGTTCAATTTAACAGAGCCCGCCGCCGACATGGCCTACAGCGTTTTATCCACAGACCTACCCACGTTTTTTGTGGACAGATTTTCCCATGTAAAGAAGGACTTATAGCACGGCGCCCAACAAATGACCGCCCTTCTGTCGCGACCCATTGTGACGCGAGGAGCGCACGTGAAAACGAATTGCAGCTATCGCCGGTCCAGCCGTGAAACCGAGTAGCCCTGTAAAAACGCAGAATTCAGCCTGGCGGAATGGTGCCGAGCAAACCAATCAGAATGGTCAGCAGCAGAAAGCCACCCAGAAACAACGTGAGCTTGCCCATTGGAACCTCTTTAACGTGATGTTGGGACAAGCGCATTGTCGACTTGAGGCTGATACGGTTACAGATTCAGGTTCGACGAAAAAAAGCGGATCAGATGCTGCGATGAACTGACCCGTTGTTCACGAAGTGTGAACCCAGGCTGTCCATCTGGCATGTTTATTCAGATTGGCGACTCGATAAGCTGGTGCCACGCCTCCAACATCGGGTAGCTGACCGTGATGAATACCCCCAAGACGCTCTACCAGAAGCATATCGATGCACACACCGTGTGCGAGCTGGACGACCAGGGCCATGTGCTGCTTTACATCGACCGCCAGGTGGCCAACGAATACACCAGCCCACAAGCCTTCAGCGGCCTGCGCGAAGCCGGCAGGAAGGTCTGGCGGCCCTCGGCGACCCTGTGCGTAGTCGACCACGTCAACCCCACGGCCCCCGAACGCGACGCCACGATGCCCGACGCCGGCGGCGCCTTGCAGGTGGACTACTTCGCACGCAACTGCCAGGACTTTGGCCTCGAACTGTTCGACGTGCTGGACAAGCGCCAGGGCATCGAGCATGTCGTGGCCCCGGAGCAAGGCTTCATCCTCCCCGGTATGGTGGTGGCCGCTGGCGACAGCCATACCACCACCTACGGCGCACTGGGTGCATTCGGCTTCGGCATCGGCACCTCGGAAATCGAACACCTGCTGGCCACCCAGACGCTGGTCTACAAACGCCTGAAAAGCATGCGCGTCACGGTCGATGGCTTACCGGGCGCGGGGTTGGTGTCCAAGGACATCATCATGGCGTTGATCCGCCAGATCGGTGCGTCAGGGGCCACCGGCTACGCCATCGAGTTCACTGGCCCGGCCATTCACGCACTCAGCGTCGAAGCGCGCATGACCATCTGCAACATGGCCGTCGAAGCCGGCGCACGCGGTGCCTTCATGGCCCCGGACGAAAAAGTGTTCGCCTACCTGGCCGACAAGCCTCGCGCCCCCAAAGGTGCTCAGTGGGAGCAAGCGGTAGCGCAGTGGCGCAGTCTGTTCAGCGACCCCGGCGCGACCTTCGACCGCGAGGTGCAGCTGCATGTGGCCGACCTGCAACCGATGGTGACCTGGGGCACCAGCCCCGACCAGGCGGCGGCCATTACCGACCGCGTACCCGATCCGCTGCAGGAGCCCGACCTGATCCTGCGCCATGACCTGGAGCGCGCCTTGCGCTACATGGGCCTGCAACCGGGCACCGCGCTCGACAGCATCGCCATCAGCCACGCCTTCATCGGCTCCTGCACCAATGCTCGCATCGAAGACCTGCGCGATGCCGCCCGTGTGGTCAAAGGGCGCAAGGTGGCTGAGGGGGTGCGGGCGATGATCGTGCCCGGCTCCACGGCCGTGCGCGAGCATGCCGAAGCAGAGGGCCTGGCGCAGATTTTCCGTGAAGCCGGCTTCGAATGGCGACAGTCCGGTTGCTCGATGTGCCTGGCCATGAACGACGATGTGCTGCGCCCCGGCGACCGCTGCGCCTCCAGCACCAACCGCAATTTCGAAGGCCGCCAGGGCCAAGGGGCGCGCACCCACCTGATGAGCCCCGCCATGGTCGCTGCCGCCGCCGTGACCGGGCGCCTGACCGATGTTCGCTCACTGGCACTGGAGGCCTGACATGCAACCGTTCGATTTCGTAGAAGGTGTGGCCGCGCCTATCCTGGCCGCCAACGTCGACACCGATGTCATCATGCCCAAGCAGTTTCTCAAGGGTATCGACCGCAGCGGGCTCGACCGTGGGGCGTTCTTCGACCTGCGTTTTTTGCCCGACGGCTCGCCCAACCCCGAGTTCGTGCTCAACCAGGCGCCCTGGGACAACAGCAGCTTCCTGGTAGTCGGCCCGAACTTCGGCTGCGGGTCGAGCCGCGAGCATGCCGTGTGGGGGCTCAAGCAGTTGGGCATCCGGGCGTTGATCGGCACCACCTTCGCCGGCATCTTCTACGACAACTGCCAACGCAATGGCGTGCTGACCATTCAGTTGCCACCCGCCGATCACAGGGCCCTGAGCACCGCCATCAGCCAACCGGGCGCGGCGCATATCGCGGTCGACCTGCAAGCCCAGCAGATCGTGCTGGTCGATGGCCGTGCACTGGCCTTCGACATCGACACCCTGCGCAAGCAGGCCCTGCTGCAGGGGCTGGACGCCATCGGCAGTACCCTGCTGCGCACTGAACAGATCCGCCGCTTCGAAGCCGGCCACCTGCACGCCAACCCCTGGCTGGCCTGACACGGCTTGCCCGCTTCAGTTCGCCCGCAGGCGGCTGAAGCGGGATTCAAGAAACTCCACGCAAACCCGCAGTTTCGCCGAGTCTGCCAGGCGCGTCGGGTACACCGCCCAGACGTTGGCACTCTGGCTGTAGTCGTGGAGCACCTGCACCAGGCGGCCTTGCTCCAGCAATGGCTGCACATCCCACATCGAGCGCAACAGCACGCCCCGGTGATTGAGCGCCCATTGCAGGACGATTTCACCGTTGTTGGAAGACAGCCTGCCATTGACCCGCACGTTCTCTTCCCTGTCGCCGCTGCGCAGTTGCCAGACACCAAAGGGGTTGTTGCGCTCCTTGAGTACCAGGCAGTCATGCTGCGCCAGGTCGTCCAGGGTCATCGGCACGCCACGCTGCTGCAGGTACTCGGGCGTCGCACAGAGCACCCGGCGGTTGGCCACCAGCTGGCGGCTGATGTGCTGCCCCGGCAGGTCATCGCCTACGCGGATTTCCAGATCGAAGCCTTCGGCGACGATATCCACCACCCGGTCGAACACATCCAGACGGATTTCAAGGTCTGGGTAGGCGCCAGACAACTCGGCAATCGCCGGTGCCACATAGTTGCGGCCGAAACCGAAGCTGCTGCACACGTGCAGCAACCCCCGCGGCGCCTTGCGCACCTGGCCCAGGTCGCTGATGAAGTCATCCAGGTTGTCGAGAATCCGCACCGCCCACTGCTGTGCGCGCACCCCCGCATCGGTCAGGGCGATGCGCCGGGTGGTGCGGTGCAGCAACCGCGTGCCCAGGGTGTCTTCGAGGATCTTGATGCGTTTGCTGACATAGGCCGGCGACTGGTCCAGCGCCTGTGCCGCGCCAGCAAAGCTGCCCTTGCGAACGACCGTGAGGAACACCCGCAGGTCATCGGGCAGCGGCGATTCTTCATGTTTCGTGTTCATAGCGTGCATGGATGTCTTGTTTTTTCACGATTCGGCGAAGGATAGCATCTCTCGAAGCTGGGTAATCCCGTGACCCAATGCCAGCCACTTCCTCCTCGCACAACAACAAACAGAGGACTCGCACATGACCTTCGCAACCACCGCCATGCCCATGCGGCGCCGCTTCAGCGCGCTGATGGAATACGAAATCGGCGTTATCCCACTGCCCTACTTTCTCGCGATCGCTCTGAGCGTGTTCGCCTCGGCGCACCTGGGCTACCTGCCCAAAAGCATGATCGGCGGCCTGGCCGTGATCATGACCCTGGGCATGCTGCTCGGCCAGGCCGGCCAGCGCCTGCCGCTGCTCCGGGACATCGGCGGCGGCGCCATCCTCTGCCTGCTGCTGCCGTCGGTGCTGGTGTACTACGGTTTCTTCGGCAGCACGACCCTCGACGCCACCAAGATGCTGATGAAGGATGCCAACTTCCTCTACTTCGTCATCGCAAGCCTTGTGGTCGGCAGCATCCTGGGGATGAATCGGACCATCCTGGTGCAAGGCATGCTGCGCATGTTCGTGCCACTGGTCATTGGCACCCTGGCCGCGGTGCTGGCTGGCCTCGCGGTTGGCCTGTGTTTCGGCTACAGCGTGCACCACACTTTCTTCTACATCATCGTGCCGATCATCGGCGGCGGTATCGGCGAGGGCATCCTGCCGCTGTCGCTGGCCTATGCGCACATCCTCGGCGGCGCGCCCGAACAGTATGTGGCGCAACTGGTGCCGGCCGCCGTGGTGGGCAATATCGTCGCGATCATCTGCGCCGGCGCCCTCTCCCGCCTGGCTGTGCGCAAACCGCAATTCAGCGGTGACGGCCAGCTGATTCGCGCCCGTGCCGAGAACGACCTGTTTCGCGAGGCGCCCGAGGACGACAGCGCCATCGACTTTCGCTACATGGGCGCCGGCGTGCTGCTGATCTGCACCTTCTTCGTGCTCGGCGGCCTGCTGGAGAAACTGGTGCATATCCCGGGGCCGGTGATGATGATTCTGGTCGCGGTCCTGTGCAAATACCTGCGGGTGCTGCCCGAGCGCCTGGAGCAAGGCAGCAAGCGCTTCTACAAGCTGATTTCCACTGCGTTCATCTGGCCGGTGATGATCGGCCTAGGGATGCTGTACGTGCCGCTCGACAGCGTGGCGAGCGTGTTCTCGGTCGGCTACGTGCTGGTGTGCGCCTCGGTGGTGCTGGCGATGACGGTCGCCGGTTTTCTGGTAGGCAACCTGCTGAAGATGTTCCCCATCGAATCGGCCATCGTCACCTGCTGCCACAGCGGCTTGGGCGGCACCGGCGATGTGGCGATCCTGTCGGCGTGCAACCGCATGGGCCTGATGCCCTTCGCGCAGATCTCCACCCGCATCGGCGGGGCCTCGACGGTGATTGGGGCCACGCTGCTGCTGGGAGCGCTCAGCTGAGGTGGCAGCAATTGCTACATAAGGTTTCATTCACGGCTGAACTGCCTGGATAGCCTGTGCGGTTGTGCCGACTTGGGTCGGCACGTTCGAAACCCCAGGCCGTCGGGGCTCCGACCCGGAATCTACGTTAACGAATAGATACAACTATTGAGGAGTTTTGTAGGACGTTTTTCTTGTGACTGTAGGAAAAAACCAGAGAACTTACCTTTCCTGTATGTAAGCCCAGTTTGTTCAGGGTATTCGAGCTGGTACGGTCCGCTTTTCCTACAACGGCATGGATGCCTTCTGTGCATGAGAAACATATGGACACATACACGGCCTCTGCCCTCAAGCTGCAAAAAACCTTGCTCACGTTGCGTCAGACACGGGATCGCTTGAGGGCCGCGGGCAACGTAGAAGAAGCGGATGAGCTTGCCCTCAAGATTGCGCGCGTCGAAGAAACCCTGGCGGCCATGTCGCCAGCGCTGAGATCACCCACCTTGCAGTGAAAACCTGCAGGGGCGGCAGCACTGCCAGCCCCTGCAAAGCTCCGATCAGGCCAATGCCTCGGCCTGCTGTTGGTCGGCGCGGCGTTTCACCCTGCGCTGCAACAGCCCGGACACCCCGAAGCCCACCACTGCCAGTACGCTCATCAGGCTGAACACGTAGGTGTATCCCAGCTCACCCGGGTAACGGTCGAGCAGCGAGCCGTAGATCACGTAGGCGAACATCCCGGGTGCATAACCGATCAGGCAACCAATGCCGAACGCAGACCCGGTGATACGCGAAGGAATGCCCACTTCGCTCATTGGCGCCCAGAACACGCCGCGCATGGTAAACACCACCAGGGCGAAGGTCAGCGTGGCGGCCATGCCGGCATAGATGAAGCTCTCCTGGCGTGGGATGTTGAGGATGATCAGCATCAGCGGCACCAATGCCAGAAACGCCCATTTCAGGTAGCGGCTGGAGCTCTTCAGGACCTTGTCGGCAATGTAGCCACCGGCCGGCCCACCGAGCACCTTGAGGAAGTACTGGTTGATGATGCCGTAGGCCCCGACCAGCGCCACTGGCAGGTGGTACATGTCTTTGAGGTAAGGAATGAAATAGGTCAGGCCGCAATACACGATGTAGACCATGAATACGTTCAGGCTCACCAGCCAGATCCCTGGGGAACGTACCGCTTCGAGCAAGCCTTTGCCGCCGATCGGTTCACGGGTGGCCGTCGTCTGTGGGTCGCCCTTGAGCAGGAACAGGGTGAGCACGCCAACCCCGATATCGATCGCCGAATAGAACAGGATCGCAGTCTTGAGCCCCAGAGCGCCGGAGCCCAGGGCAACGAACAGGCCCAGTGCGCAGAAGGCCACCAGCGTATCGACCACCCCGCGTCCGCCTTCAAGGAAGCCGAACATGCGGCTCTGTTCATTGTCGTTGCCAAGGTTACGGATAGCCTTGAGCAGGGACGGCCAGAACAGGCAGTCGGCACACACCGCCAGCAGGCTGAACACCACCAACTGCTGGTTGAAGCCGGGGAAGCTGGCCAGATAGATGCCCAGCCCACCGGCCCCGATCAGCCCCAGCGGAATCAACCGGCGGGTTTCGAAGCGATCCGCGAGGAAGCCGCCCAGCACGAACAACGCCGTGGCGACGATGGCGTTGGCACTGAGCAGCGTACCGATCTGGGTATGGCTCAGGCCCATGTGCTCTTGCATGGGGATGTAGAAGGCATCCTTGAGGTTGGCCAGCTTGTAGATGGTGCCACCGCCAAGGACGAGGACCAGAAAGCGCAGCCACTTGGCTTTAGCCGGTGCTGTCATTGTTGTTCTCCACAGTTTCCGGGGTATGGGCGCCGTCGCGACGGCGGGTCGGGTGTGCTCAGTGGTCGGCCAGGGCCAGTTCGGCCAGCAGTCGCAATTCGCCCAGCAGGCCACGCAGGTAGCGCACCTGGTTGTTGGCCCAGCGGTGTTCGTCGGTGAGCATGCGCTCCAGGCTGTAACCTGACGGCAGCAGGGTTTCGCTCATCTCGCGATAGGGAATGAAGGGATCGCTCGCCTCGCCTGTCTGGCGGAAGGCCGGTGCGATGTAGTGGTTCTCCTGTTCGAGGATGAAGGCCACCACCTGGGGGCTTTGCTCGCCGAGCAACAGCAGTTCCAGCAGCATGCGCGCGCTGGGCAGTTGGTCTTCGGCGCTGCCCTGCAGTACACCGTAATGGCCAAAGCCGTTGGCTTCGGGCACCACGCGCACACCCTTGAGGTGCACCTGGCGAATGAACGGTGCGAGGTTGGCCAAGGCCGGCAGCGGCTGTTCGCAGGCGTTGATCATGTTGCCGAAATCGAACAGCGCGTTCAGCCGCGGGTGCCCTACCCGGCGCAGCAAGGTGGCGATCTCGTCGCTCTTGAGTTCTTCGTGCTGCTCGAAGTCGAAGTGCAGGTCGTGCTCATCGGCGAGCCGTGCCAGGCGCCGCAGGTCGTCCTCGATGATGCCCATCACCCGCGACAGGTGCCCTTCGTAGCGCGAGTAGACGCGGATGTTGCGGCTGGAATTCACCACCGC
>NZ_AKJC01000007.1 GCF_000282535.1 Pseudomonas sp. GM84
GCCGGCTTGCCGGCGATGGCCGCGCAGCGGCCGCTGTTATTCCAGGTTCAACTTGTCTTCCAGACGGTCGAGATGCTCATGCATCAACGCCAACGCCGCCGCCTCGTCACCGGCCTCCACGGCATCGATGATCGCGGCATGCTCCTGCCAGGCGCAGTGGTCGCAGCAGGGTGACTCATAGCGGGCGATGATCAACGAGGTCATCGGCACCAGGCCGTTGAGAAACCTGGCCAGTGGCGCGTTGGCGGCCACCTGGGCGAGCTTGAGGTGAAACTCGCCGCCCAAGCGGATGGCCGCGCAGCGCTCGCCCCGTTCGTGATGCTGGCGTTCGCGCTCCACCAGCTGGCGCAACTGGCGCACCTGCGAAGGCCGCGCGCGCTGGGCAGCCAGGCTGATCAAGGTGGTTTCGGCCAGGCGCCGGGCGCTGAGCACCTGGCGTGCCTGTTGCGGGTCGGGCGCGGCCAGGTGGGCGGTGTGGCTGGGGCGTTGCACCACCACCTGCTGGTCCGACAGCCGTCCGAGCACCCGGCGGATCACCGTGCGGCTGACCCCGAAGGCGTTGCCCAGTGCCTGTTCGGGCAGCAGGCTGCCAGGTGGCAGGCGTTGTTCGAGGATGGCGTCGAACAGGCGCGGGTAGATCTGATCGGCCGACAGGCGGGTTTCGCCAGCGGCAAGCAGCGCAGGCAGGCGGGGGGCGGCGTGGGCGCAGGCGGTCATGGTCGCTCTCCTTGGGGTCAGGGCTGCGGATGGTCGTCCGGGATGTTCAGTTCGATGCCCATGCGCAGGCCTTCGGCCAGGATGTGCTGGCGCATCTGGGCACTGGCCTGGGCGCTGTTGCGCTCGCGTATGGCGCGGACCACGGCTTCGTTTTCCTTGAGCCGTGCGGCCAGGTGTTCGGGGGAGTTGCGCAGCATGCTGGCGCTTTGCTTGAGGGCATTGCCGGTCTGTTGCACCACGCTCTGGAAGATCGGGTTGGTGGTCAGGGCGAACAGCGCTTCGTGGAAGGCGATGTAGGCCTTGGCGCCGGCCTCGCTGTCATCGGCTTCCAGCGCCTCGCGCATGTCCATCAGGGTCAGGCGCAACTGGCCGATGTCCTGGCTGTTGGCCGACTGCGCCACCAGGCCGACGATGAACGGTTCGAGGGTGTAGCGCAGCTCCAGCACGTCGGCCAGGCTGGCGGCGGCGGTATCGCTGCCGGGTTCGTGCACGGCCGCCTCGGCATCCAGCACCAGTACGCCCTTGCCCGGCAGCGAGCGCACCAGGCCCAGGGTTTCCAGCACGGTCACCGCTTCGCGCAGGCTGGGGCGGCTGATGCCCAGCTGTTCGGCCAGTTCGCGCTGGCCGGGCAGCATGTCGCCGGAGCGCCATTGCCCGCGGGCCAGGGCCTGGCGCAGTTTTTCCACCACTGAGGTGACGACGGTCGATGAGCTGATCACGTTTCGCTCCTGAAAGGGCCGGCGTCAGCGCCGGCCACATGGGCTCAGAATTCCTGTTGATGGGCGTTGGCTGGCTTGCGTGGTGCATGGGCGAAGCCGGGTTTGCCAGCCAGCACGTTCTGCGCACGCTCAAGGTCGATGTCTTTTTCCCAGCGGGCAATGGCCACCGTGGCCACGCAGTTGCCGATCAGGTTGGTCAAGGCCCGGCCGATGCCCATGAACCAGTCCACCGCCAGCACCAGCACCAGGCCCACCACCGGAATGGCCGGCACGGCGGTCAGGGTAGCGGCCAGGATCACCAGCGCCGAGCCTGGGATGCCGTGGGCACCCTTGGAAGTCACCAGCGAGACCAGCAGGATGGTCAACAGGTCGGTCATCTCCAGCGGCGTACCGGTGGCGTTGGCGATGAACACGATGGCCAGGGTCAGGTAGATGGAGAAACCGTCCAGGTTGAACGAGTAGCCGGTCGGGATCACCAGGCCCACGGTGGAGCTGCCAATCCCCAGGTGCTCGAGCTTGCGCATGATCTGCGGCAGCACGGCGTCGGACGATGCGGTGCCGAGGACGATGGTCAGTTCTTCGCGCAGGTACTTGATGAACGGCAGCAGCTTGAGGCCCGACAGACGCATCACCGTGCCGAGGATGACCAGCACGAAGCCGGCGCAGGTCAGGTAGAACAAGGCCACCAGGCCGCCCAGGTGCTGCAGCGATTCCAGGCCGTACTTGCTGGTGGTGAAGGCGATGGCGCCGAATACACCGATCGGCGCCAGGCGCACGATCATGCCCATGATGCGGAAGATCACATGGCTCAGTTCGTTGATCAGCCGCGAGATGCCGGCCGCCGATTCGCCCACCAGGTTCAGCGCGCTGCCGAACAGCACCGAGAACAGCAGCACCTGGAGAATGTTGTTGTCGGCGAAGGCACCCACCACCGAAGTCGGGATCAGGTCCATGAAGAATGCGGTGGCGCCGTGGATATGCTGGCCGCGTTCGGCCAGGCTGCTGGCGTCGGCGCTGGACAGTTGGTCCAGGTGGATGTTGGCACCGCTGCCGATGCCGCTGCTGAAGGCGAACACCAGCCCGATCACCAGGGCGATGGTGGTCAGTACTTCGAAGTAGATCACCGATTTGAGGCCGATACGGCCGACTTTCTTCAGGTCGCCGGCACCGGAAATGCCGCTGACCACCACGCAGAAGACGATCAGGCCGATGAGCATCTTGATCAGCTTGATGAAGCCATCGCCAAGGGGTTTGAGTTGCAGGGACAGGTCGGGGAAGCTGAGGCCGCAGGCGATGCCGAGGGCAAGGCCGAGCACCACTTGCAGGAAGATCGAACGCGAGCACCATTTGAGCATGGGAGTGATCTCTGGTCGGTGTCCTTGCTTCGGTGCCGCACGGGGCGAAAGAGCGCAGGACTTCATTATTTTTGTGGTCTTACCGGTTTGTTCAGCGCGGACTCATAAAACCGCGAAAAATCGGCCATTGCAAGGAATTTTGGCCTTACCGGTCTGACCAGTTGTGGTGCATTCTGGCCTGCCAGGCTCTAGTCCGGTGCGTACGTTGGTTGGAAGGGTTCGACACACCGCAGGTGTTGCGCAGAGCGAGATCAGGCATTGGCCAGCACCTGTTCCAGCGCTGCAATCCGCTTGCCAATATCCTGGGGCGGTAAGGCATATTTCGTTACATTTGTATCATTCATGTAATGAATTTCGTAGAATTCACGGCGTGGATAAGTCCCGATGGCTGCCTATACAGCTGCCGGTACGTCAGTGAATGGAGTTTCAACGTGCGCCTCAACTTGCCGGTTACCCCGGTCGAGCAATGTTTCCCCCCCGATCAGCGGCTGATTTCGGCCACCGACACCGCCAGCCTGATCACCTACTGCAACCCCGAATTCGCCGCCATCAGCGGCTACAGCGAGGCCGAGCTGATCGGTAGCCCGCACAACCTGGTGCGCCACCCGGACATGCCATCGGCGGTGTACGAGTTGATGTGGCGTTACCTCAAGGCGGGCAAGAGCTGGATGGGGATCGTCAAGAACCGCTGCCGCAACGGCGACTTCTACTGGGTCAATGCCTATGTCACGCCGATCCTCGAAGGCGGGCGGGTAGTGGGCTATGAGTCGGTGCGGGTCTGCCCGACCCGTGAGCAGATACGACGGGCCGAGGCCCTGTATGCACGCTTGCGCGAGGGGCAGGCCGCGATACCGGTGGGCCGCCGGCTGGCGCTGCTGGGCCGGACGCTGGCCTTGCCGCTGCTGGGCGGGCTGCTCGCCGTGGGCGCCAACCAGCTGTGGCCGGGGCCGCTCGGCCAAGGGTTGACCCTGACATTGTTCGCGGCCTACGGGCTGTGGGCGCGCAATGACCTGGGCCGGCAGTTGCGGCAGGTGATCGATGGCGCCGAGGGCACGTTCGCCGACCCGCTGGCCGCGCTGACCTACAGCGACTTGCCGGGGGCGGCCGGGCAGCTGCAGCTGATCCTGATCGGCGAGGAGGCGCGTCTCAAGACCGCGCTCACTCGCCTGAGCGACCTGGCCGCGCAAATGGCCGTGGCGGCGCAGGATGCGGGGCGCCTGTCGCGCGGCACCGAGACCGCATTGCTGGAGCAGCGTGCGGAGACGGACCTGAGCGCCACCGCGATGACCGAAATGGCCGCCTCCATCGGCGAAGTCGCCAGCCACGTACAGCTCACGGCAGGCGAAGCGCATACCGTGCACCTGCTCGCCGAGCAAGGCAGCCAGGTGGCCGACGCCAGCGGCGCGGCGATCCGCGCGTTGGCCGACACGGTCGAGCAGATCAACCAGGCGGTCCTGCACCTGGCCGGTCAGTGCGCCGGGATCGGCGAAGCCACCGGGATGATCCGCGCCATCGCCGAACAGACCAACCTGCTGGCCCTCAATGCGGCCATCGAAGCGGCGCGGGCCGGCGAGCAGGGGCGTGGCTTTGCCGTGGTGGCCGATGAGGTGCGGGCGCTGGCCGACAAGACTCGCCAATCGACCTTGCATATCCAAGGCATCATCGACGGCCTGCGCAGCGGTGCCGAGCAGGCCGTGGACATGGCCAGCCAGGGTATCGCCGGTGCCGAGCAGGGCGTGGTGCAGGTGCAGCAAGCGCAGCAGACGCTGCATGACATCCGTGACGCGGTGCAACGCATCAGCAGCATGAGCCAGCAAATGGCGACCGCCTCGCAGCAGCAATCGGCGGTGGCCGAGGACGTCTCGCGGCAGATCAATGGCGTGGCGGGCATCGCTCAGCAGAGCGCCCGCAGTGCCAATGCCGCCGCTTCGCGTGGTGCGGAGCTTGAGCAGGTGTGCGTTGGATTGCGCGCCCTGGTAGAGCGCTTCAACCGCTGACCCGGGATGCTTATGGACGATATCTATCGCGCAGCCGTGGACGCGGCCGCGATCTTTTCCGAAACCGATCTGCGTGGGTCTATCACCTACGTCAACCAGCAGTTCTGCAGTATCTCCGGCTACAGCCGCGACGAATTGCTGGGGGCCAACCACCGCATTCTCAATTCGGGCCTGCACGAGCCGGAATTCTTCCTGAGCATGTGGCGGGCCCTGGCCGCGGGCAAGGTGTGGAAGGGCGAGATCTGCAACCGCGCCAAGGATGGCTCGCTGTATTGGGTCGATAGCACCATGGTGCCGCTGATCGATCCGTCGACCGGGCAGGTGCGCAAGTACGTGTCGATCCGCTTCGATGTCACCGAAAAGCGCCAGTTGCTGCATACCCTGCAGTGGCGGGTGGGGCACGATGTGCTCACCGGCCTGCCCAACCGTGCCTACCTGTCGGACTTGCTCAACCAGGCCCTGGCCTTCTCCCGCCGGGAAGACATCTCCCTGGCGGTGTGCATGCTCGACCTGGATGGTTTCAAGGCGGTCAACGATGGTTACGGGCACGCGACGGGCGACCTGCTGCTGGTGGAAGTGGCGCAGCGGCTCAAGGGCATCTTGCGCAGTGGTGATTCGGTGGCGCGGCTGTCGGGCGACGAGTTCGTGCTGATATTGCGCCATGTCGACACCCCCCAGCAGTTGCATGTCGCCTTGCAGCGCGTGCTACGGGGAGTGGCCGCGCCCTATGCGATACGCGAGCAACGGCTGTCGTTGAGCGCCAGTATCGGGGTCACCCTGTTCCCCCTGGACGATGAGGATGCCGACACCCTGGTGCGCCACGCTGACCAGGCCATGTACGTGGCCAAGCAGCAGGGCCGCAACCGCTACCACGTGTTCGACGTGTCCCAGGAACTTGAACTGCAGGCCACACACCAGACCGTGGCGCGGGTGCGCTGGGCCCTGCGCAACCGTGAGCTGTGCCTGCATTATCAACCCAAGGTCAACCTGCGTACCGGCCAGGTGCTGGGCTTCGAGGCCCTGCTGCGCTGGCAGCGACCCGGCGGCGAGCTGGTCTTGCCGGGCAAGTTCTTGCCACTCGTGGAGCAGACCGACTTGATCGTCGAGATCGGCGAGTGGGTGATCGAACACGCCCTGCAGCGGCTGCAGGCTTGGCAGCGCCAAGGTCGGCCCTGGTCGCTGAGCGTCAACATTGCCGCCCGCCACTTGCAGCGTGACGATTTCGTCGAGCGCCTGAAGCAGTTGCTGGTGGCGTATCCGCATGTCGACCCGAGCCGGCTGGACCTGGAAATCGTCGAGTCGCTGGCGATCGACAACCTGCCGCATGTCAGCCGCTGTCTGGAAGCCTGCCAGGCGCTGGGGGTGCGGTTTTCCCTGGATGATTTCGGCACCGGGTACTCGTCGCTCAGTTACCTCAAGCGCCTGCCCACCCAGACCATCAAGATCGACAAGTCGTTCGTGCGCGACATCCTTCACGACCAGGATGACCTGGCCCTGACCGGCGCGGTGATCGGGCTGGCGCGGGCCTTTGGCCGCGAGGTGATCGCCGAAGGGCTGGAAAGTGTCGAGCATGGGCGGGTGCTGATGGCGCTGGGTTGCGAGCTGGCCCAGGGGTACTGCATTGCGCCACCGATGCCCGCTAGGCAGGTGGTGCAGTGGGTGGCGAGCTATCGGCAACCCAGCGAGTGGAAAGACGAGTGACCTGGACGGCCCCTTGCCAGGTATCCGGCAAGGCGCCCTCCAGGCCTCGGTTCAGGCCAGCGAGCTGGCCATGACCTCGGTCAGGCTGCGCAGCAGTGCCTGTTCCGCCGCGGTGCGGGTACTGAGCAGCAACGCGCTCGCGCGGGTGTAGATGTCGGTTTCATCGGCATAGCGATCGGAAACCAGGTCGACCCGCTGCACGACACCGTCGCGCCGCCAGTGCAGGCCGTCGATGTCGCCCAGTTCCTGCTCCAGTGCATCGATGTAGGCTGCCGGCACTTCTGGCCCGGTATAGTCGCCCGGGTTCTCCGTGGCTTCGGTCAGTTCGCTGTGGTACTCGGTTGCCGCTTCCCATTCCCTGGCCAGCGCGTCGAACGCATTCGCCCGCAGGCGGCGCAGCCAGGTCTGCCAGAACCGCTGCTCGCAGGCCCATTGGCTGAACACGCTGCGACTCACATCCGACATCACGGCGACGCCCAGTCGGTTCACGGTTGCGGGGCTCAGGCGTGCCAGGTAGTCGAACATGATCTGCTGGGGTTGCGGCGGTAGTCCGAGCGTTTCGCGCAGGTGCATGCGCGCATGCAAGGCCATCTCGATTTCGTCGATGTTGTAGTCGGGCTCGGTCAGTGCTGCATCGTCCAGGTCATCGTCGTCATCCAGGGGCGGCGCGGCTTCACGCGCTGCAGCGTCGGTTGCCTCCGCCAGTGCCCGGCGCCTGGCCACGCGGGCGTTGTACAGGGCCCCTACGCGCTCGTCGAGGCGCTGCTGACGCAGCAGCCCGGCGGCGCTGTTCACCGCTACCTGCTCGCTCGCTGCGCCAGCCTCGGCGGCGCTGACCGCATCCCACAGCATCACGTCGGTTTCGATCTGCTGGAACAGCAGGCTGGCCTGGTCGACGCAGCCCTGGGTGGCATCGTTGATGGTCTCGATGACCTGTTCGTGCAATTGCGCCCGGCCCCATCCACCGCCGTCAGCTTCGCCAGGGTTGGCACCGAGGGTGCGCAGGACATGTTGCATGCGTGCCCGCACGCGGGTCGGTTGGTTCAGGTAGTCCGCCGTTCGGGTCAACCGTTCGAACAGTTGGTACAGCGGCTGCCAGCTCGGCTCGTTGGCGGTCAACGCCTGGTGCTCCAGCAGTTCGGCTGGCCAGTCGATGTACCAGGGGACGTCGGCGTCGCCGACACTGATCGCGGACAGTCCGGCATCGGCCAGACGCTGTTGCGCCTGCTCGCTGAACGGGTTGTTGTCGAAGTCGTAACGGGCTCGCGGTTCGCCCGCATGTACCGCCTCGGCGAAAGCACTGCCCTGAAGGGCGGGCGCATCGGTGATTTCGTTCTCGCTGAGATCCAGGCTCTGTAACTGCAAAGGGCGTCGATTCAGCAGTTCGGCAAGGCCGTTTGGCCATTCGGCGATGCCGGTTCGCTGCAGGTCCAGTGCCTGCAACCGATGCCAGTCGCTGACATCGGGCGCCATGTCCAGCGGGTTCTCACTCATGAACAGGGTGTGCAGGCGGTCCAGGCGGGCGAGGGCGGCGCGGCTTTGTTCGGTCAGGGTGGTTTCATTACCGGCCATGCTCAGGTCGATCAACGCAGGCCAGCGTTGCAGGGCCTGGAAATGCTCGGTGGTGAGGTTCAGTCCATTGCTGTCGATCGCCAGGGTCGCCAGGTTCGGCAGGTTGGCCAGCCGCTCCAGCGCGGCAGCGGGTAGCGTCTGCAGGGTATTGCTGAGGTTGAGGCGCTGCAGGTTGTTGCACCCTGCCAACAGATCGAGGCTGGCGCCGTCGCCAAGCTCAAGGCTGTTGTTCGACAGATCCAGGGTTTGCAATTCGGCCATTCGTTCGACCGAGGGCGGGATGTGCTCGAGCAGGTTGCATTCCAGGTCCAGGGCTCGCACGTTGGGGAAGCTATCGAGAAAGGTATCCAGGCTGGCAAGCGATGACTCGAACAAAAAGGTGACGCTCAACTGCCGCACATGGGGCATGGGCGCTGGCAAGGTGGGCAGGGCGCCGAGGTTGCGGCCATCGAGTTCGAGGATCACATGCTCGATGCTGCTGGCGAGGTTGGTCGACTCCCGGCGCCAGGCCATGCGCAAGCGCCTGGCGGCTTCGGCGCGGGCGCTGCGTTGCACGATGAAGGCACCGCTTTCAGCCACATAGGGGGCGTGGACCCATAGCGCCAGGGCGCTTTCAAGCTGCAGGTACTCGACCCTGAGACGTTCGAGCAGCGCGCCGAACGGTTGCCCGCCGGCTTCCTGGAGCAGGCGTTGGCGCAAGACCACCCGGGCCTGCGGATCGGTGGCAGGGAACAGCCGGTTGAACAGCTCGTCTTCGGTGATCCAGCCCTGGCCGCGCCCGCTGAGCGCATAGCCGAACTGGCCGCCCGGCAAGCGTCGTGGCAGGCGGTAAAACGGTCGCACAGGTTGCATGCCCAGGGCGCGTGCTGCATGGGCCCGGTCGCCGGCCAGGAGGTCGAACAGGGCGTCGTTGAGTGCTTCCGGTTCGTGGATCTGCAGGCCCAGCGACAGGCGTTCGCTGTCGGGCAACGCATTGAGAATCGCCTGGAAGATGTCCACCCGGTTGGCCAGGGTTTCATCCTGTTCATTGCGTGGCTCATAACCTTTTTCGCGGCGGATGACCTTCTTCGTCGGCAGCTGCTCATGACCGCAGGCATGCATCAAGCGACCGGATGACGAACCTTCGCGCAGCTCGACGCGCACGCTGCCTGTCCAGCCTGGCAGTTGCTCAAGGGCGCCGAACACCAGGGCGTCGCGGTCAACGACCGGGCCGCTGTGCAGCCGCATCCGGGCCAGGGCGCGGTTCAGGCGGCCGTCGCGCAGGTAAAGGCGCGCGGTTTCGGCCAGGCGCAGGGGCACGCGTTGGGTGCGTTGCATCTGCTCAAGTTCCGCCGGGCGCGCCTGGGCGAGCATCTCGGCCTGCACCCTTGCGCTGAGCGACGGGAAGTCTCGCGCCAGCAGATTGCCGTTGGCCGTGACTGCCGGTGGCGGAGGGACCTGACCGCCCAACGCCTCCAGGCTGTCGAGCAACAACGCCGGGGCCGATTCGCGGTCGACCATCACCCGGCGCAGCATCGTTTCGTCATACCCGCTGCATTGCAAGGCGCGCTGCAGCGCTGGCTGGTCCATGCCGGTGGCGGTACTGGCCAGCCGCTGCAACAGCTGGGCGCGATCCCAGTGCAGGGGCTGTTCATGGGCGAAGATCCAAGGCCCTGGCGCGTCGCCCTGCAAGGTCGGCTGGATGCGGTGCCCCTGGGTTGCAACCAGGCGCCGACTGCCATCTGTGGTGTTTTCAAGCGGATAGCGCCGGCCCTGCATCTTGAGCCAGCTTTGCCCTTGCCCTTGATGCAGGCCGTCGGCACGTGCGGCCAAGGGTTGTAGTGCCTCGCGCCGGAAGGGTGCCAGGTCGCCGTGCCACAGCCGTGTACCGACCGCGCTGTCGATCATGTGCCAGGCCTGCAAGGGCCCGGTGGGCGCAGCCAAGCTCGCCGCAGCGCCCAGGGCAGCGAACTGCGCCAGGCTTTCGACAACACCGAACAGGTGGGCGATTGCCTCGTCACTGTCCTGCTGGTTGGCGGCATGAACGCCTTCGAGGAACTCGTCGACGATCTGTGCGCCGCCCGCCACCAGCATCAACTCGGCCAGGCCGGGGACGAAGAAGCTCGCCATGTTCAGTACGGTCAGCCCGGTGCCCAGCCAGCTTTCGATGCGTGCCAGTTGCGCACGGGCGTCGAGCTGGCCGACCGGGACGGCTACGCGGGCGGCATCGACGAACTTGCGTTCCACCAGTGTCCGCGCCCGGGCCTTGAAGCAATCGCCCGTCCAGGGTGTGAGGGTGAGCGGCAGGCGGGCGTTCAGGTCACGGGTTTCCTGCCAGATGTCGTGGGGCGAGGGGAAGGTACGCCTGAGCCAGCTGAAGCGGTCACCTTTGTCCAGCACCGGCGGTGTGGCGTGCAGTTCGTCGTAAGGGTATAGCGGGTAAAGGCACTCGCGCAGGCGCTGGCTGAAACCGGCCTGCTCGGCCAGTGGCACATGGCGGCAGAAAAACGCACGAAAATCGTGATCGGCCAAGCGCTGGGTCAGCGTGGTTTTCAGTGTCGCCAAGGAGGCGTACTGGCGCAGCGGGCCTTGTGGGTCGCCCGGCAGATAGAAGAGGCAGGGTTCGCTGGCGCTGGGCTGTTCCAGCTGGATGACCAGCGGGCCGTACAGGGGCGTGTCGAACAGGCTCAGGTACGCACACTGCAAGGTGCGGTTGCCGGAGGGCGTGGCGACGGTTGCCTGGTTTTCCTGTGCGGCCCGGGCAAGTGTTTCGCCGCGGTTGTCGATGTGGCCGCGCAATGTCGCCAAGGCGGTTTCGGCTCGCAGGCTGGCACGGTCCTGTGATTCGAGCAGCGCACGAAAGGCGTCGTTGTCGACCACATCACCCAGGTGAAAGCGGTATCGCTGGCCCAGGTCAAGGTTTCGCACGCCTTTGATGAAGGTCGAGGGATCCAGCGCCAGCGGGCTGAAATCCGCGGCGAGCAGTTTGATCCGGGCATCGGGCTGGAAATTCTGCAGGGCAGCTTCCAGCACGGACAGGTGCTTCAAGCGCGGTTCTTCGTTGAACAGCACCCGCGCCTGGAGCAGCGACGCCGCCGGTGTATCCGGGAACCAGCGGGCGAGCGCCGGTTCCAGCAGCGGGCGGCAGAAGGCATCGACCGCTTGCAATGGCGCGAAGGCCTGTCTCAGGCGCTGTGTCTGGCGCTGGCTATCACGGATCAGCAACGCCAGTTCGGCGCGCTGTGCCGGGCTGGCCTGGCGCAGCCACTGGGGGATCTGGCGTTGGACCAGAGCGAGATGGGAATGAAGGGCGTGGGTCATCGACAGCTCCTGCGGGTGAGGGAGCAGGGAGGCTAGCGATGCCTGTGTGCGCGCGCGGGTAGATAGACACTACCCGTCGACAGGCCCTGCACTGCTTTTCACCACCGCCAGTTCCGGGTGGGCGACCAGTTTGTCGATGTGCAGTGCCTCGGTGTTCATCCAGCTTTCGCTCAGCACCCGGTAGTGCTCCATGTCACGGCAGCGCAGGCGCAGGCTGTAGTCGAAATGGCCGCTGATCAATTGGCACTCATGCACCTGCGAGCAGGCGCGCATGGTGGCTTCGAAGGCCTTTTGGGCGGCACGGCCGCTCTGGTTGGACAGGGCCACCAGCACCAGCAGGGAAAGGCCGGGGGCGACTTTCTGCACGTCGATGATGGCGCCGTAGCCGCGAATCACGCCGCGTCGCTCCAGCTTGCGCACGCGCTCAAGACACGGGCGCGGGGTGAGGTGAACCAGCGTCGAAAGCTTTTCGAAGGTGATACGGCCGTCAACGCGCAGCACATTGATGATGGCTTCGTCGATGCGGTCCAGGGGAGGGAGTGGAACGTCCTTGGTGTCCATGCGCTTGGGCTTCTTTGTCGAAGGGGCATGGACAAGATAGGCGGTAAGGGGCCGCTGTGCAGCAGCCCCCGGTCAATCCATCAGGCACAAGCGGAGTCGGCCCTGGGCTTGGCACGGATTTCCACCACCCGAGGTTGCAGCAGCGCATACAGGTCTTTCGGGTTTTCCAGCGCCGGCACCAGCGCGATGTCCTGGCCGATGGTCATGGCCCGCGCGCTATCCAGCACGTAGCGCAGCGCCGAGTAGTCCTCCAGGGCAAAACCGACCGAGTCGAACAGGGTCACCTGCGCTGCGTGCTCGCGGCCTGGGGCGGTGCCTGCGAGCACGTGCCAGAACTCGGTCACCGGCGAGTCGGCCGGCATCTGCTGGATCTCGCCTTCGACCCGGCTTTGTGGTTCGTACTCGACAATCACCCGGGCCCGCTCGACGATCTCGCGGTGCAGCTCGGTCTTGCCGGGGCAGTCGCCGCCCACGGCGTTCAGGTGCATGCCGGGCTCGATCATGTCCGGGGTGAGGATCGTGGCATAGGCTTTGTCGGCGGTGACCGTGGTGACGATATCGGCGCCGCGCACCGCTTCGGCAACCGACTTGGCGACGATCAGCTTCAGCCCAGGCCGGCCGGCCAGGTTGGCCACCAGTTTTGCCGTGGCGGCGGGGTCGATGTCGTACAGGCGGATTTCATCGATGCCCAGCAGCGTCTTGAAGGCGATGGCCTGGAACTCGCTTTGCGAGCCATTGCCGATCAACGCCATGCTCCGGCTGTCCTCGCGCGCCAGGTAGCGGGCGGCCAGGGCCGAGGTGGCTGCGGTACGGATCGCCGTGGTCAGGGTCATCTCGCTCAGCAGCAGCGGTGCGCCGGAGCTGACCTCGCTCAGGGCACCGAACGCCATGACGGTGGGCAGGCCGAGGCGAGTGTTCTTCGGGTGGCCGTTGACGTACTTGAAGGCGTACAGGCCGGCGTCGGCGACCGGCATCAGTTCGATCACCCCGTCAGGCGAGTGGTTGGCCACCCGGGCGCACTTCTCGAAAGCCTGCCAGCGCAGGTAGTCCTGGCGGATGTACTCGGCCATTTCCACCAGGCAGGTGGCCAGGCCCTTGCGGTTGACCAGGCGGGCGAGGTCTTGCACGTCGATATAGCGAGTCATGGCAGTCTCCTTGCGGCAGCGCATTCCAGAGTTGGCTCAAAGCCATTGTCCCGCGGGCAGAGGGCACATACTGGCTGAAGCAGGGCAGGCGCCCAGCGGGACCGGCTGATTTCAGGCGAGTGGCAGCCGAATCGGCTGTGACGTGTCTGCAATCATTGTTCGCGCAATCTTTTGTACAGGGTGGTGCGGCTGATACCGAGCTCGCGTGCGACGGCCGAAAGGTTGCCTTTGGCATTTTGCAGCCGCGTCTGCAGGTCGTCCTCGGGCAGTGCGACACTCATGGCCGCTGGCCCCCGAGACTCGGCCAGAAAGCCCGATGGCAGGTGTTCGAGCGTGATCGGCCCGGTGCCTGCCAATGCCAGCGCGACCTGCATCACGCTGACCAGCTCGCGCACATTGCCTGGCCAGGGGTGGCACACGAGCAACTCGAGGATGGCCTGCGGCAGCCGCTCCGGCTGCCCCGGCTCGCGGTGCTGGGCATGCACCTGTTCGATCAGTTGCCGCCGGTCGCTGCGCTCGCGCAGCGCTGGCAAGACCACCGCCATGGCGGCGATGCGGTAGTAGAGGTCCTGACGAAAGCGCCCGGCACGCACCTCTTCGGCCAGGTCGCGGTTGCTCGCCGAGATTACCCGGATATCCACCGCCACCGGTTCACCGCTGCCCAGCGGCTGGATGCTGCGCGCCTGCAACACACGCAACAGGCGGGCCTGGGTAGGCAGCGGCATGTCACCGATTTCGTCGAGGAACAGGATGCCCTGGTCGGCCTTGCGGATCAGCCCGGGGTTGCCCTTGTGGTGAGCGCCGGTGAAGGCGCCTTTGTCATAGCCGAACAGCTCCGACTCCACCAGCTCGGCGGGAATGGCGGCGCAGTTGACGGCGATCAACGGCTGGCGGGAGCGGCTGCTGGCGCGGTGCAGGGTTTCGACGAACAGCTCTTTGCCAACCCCCGTTTCACCCTGGATCAACAGGGGAATGTCTTTCTCCAGCAACAGGCTGGCCTGGGCCAGGGCCTTTTCCAGGCGTGGGTCGCTGCCCGGCGCTGCTGTGCGCGGCGGGCTTTGGCGGGGGGCTTGCCACTGGCAGTGGAAGCGGTTGCGCCCGGCCGCCTGCAGGGCGAAGGCTTGCCGTTGGGGGTGAGCGAGCAACTGGCGCAAGGGGATCTGGAACAGCTGTTCGAGGTTCTGTCGCCGCGGGTCGCCCCCCAGCAGGCTGTCGGCCCGATGATTGGCCGCCAGCACCTGGCCGCGCTCATCGAACACCAGCAAACCGGCCCAGGGGCTGTCGAGGTTGTCGGAGCCACTGTTGAACAGCAGCTGCGCGTGGCGATCGGCGTGCTGGGCCAGAATCAGGCGGTTCTCCAGGCTCTGGCCCATCATGCGCACAAGGCCCAGGGTCTGGGTGGCCGGCAGGTAGCCATCGCTGGCCACATCGAGCACCCCGACCAGCTGCCGCTCGGCATCGAACAGCGGCGCCGCGGCGCTGGCCAGGTAGTGGTTCTGGCGCAGGTAGTGTTCATCCTGGCCGACATGGATCGGTTCGGCGCAGACCAGGGCGGTGCCAAGCGCATTGGTACCTACGCCCCGTTCGTGCCAATGGGCGCCGGCACTGAAGCCGTGTTGCTGGCGCGGCTCGACGAAACGCCGCGAGCCCCAGGTGTCGAGCAGGCACCCGCTGGCGTCGGCCAGCATCACCAGGTAGCTGGCATTGCCCAGCAAGTGCGCGTACTGCGGCAGCACCTCGTCGCGGGTCAGGCGCAGCAGCGACTCGCGCCGCTCCAGCAGGGCGTTCAGTTCGGTGCGGGTGAGGCAGTCGAAGTCCGGCGCGCTTTGCGGCTGCAGGCCATGCTCGCGACAGCGGGCCCAGGAGGCCTGGATCAGTTGGGCGTGGGTCGAAGCGGATGTGGCCATGGGCCTGTCCTGTGTGATTGTTGTTATCGGCCGACCGCCGTTCAGTGTCGTTCACGGCTGTTCAATGTCAAACCCGCGAGTGTTCAGGTGTTCAGCGAAACTGTTCAGTTGTGAACCACGGGTGGCCGGTCAACGGTGGCAAAGGCGCATGCCAGAGCGAAGGGGCGAAACTGGCATGGAACTGGCTCTGTATGGCGGACAACAATCAAAAAAAGGGCCGCACACCATGTCCCTGGTGCTGGATCAGGTCAGTCGAAGTATCGATGGCCATGCCTGGATCATCGATGCCTCCCTGCGTTTCGAACCAGGGTCGTTCAACGTGTTGCTGGGCCGCACCCTGGCCGGCAAGACCAGCCTGATGCGCCTGATGGCCGGCCTCGACCGCCCGGATCGGGGGCGCGTGCTGATGGATGACAAGGATGTGACCGGCATTGCGGTGCGCCACCGCAACGTGTCGATGGTGTATCAGCAGTTCATCAACTACCCGACCTTGAGTGTCTTCGAGAACATTGCTTCGCCACTGCGCCAGGCGGGCCTGGCCGAGGCGGACATCCGCAGGCGGGTGCAGGAAACCGCCGAGATGCTGCGCATCGAGGCCTACCTGCAACGCTTGCCGCTGGAGCTGTCCGGCGGTCAGCAGCAGCGCACGGCCATGGCCCGGGCGCTGGTCAAGGATGCCTCGCTGATCCTGTTCGACGAGCCGCTGGTCAACCTCGACTACAAGCTGCGTGAGGGCCTGCGCCAGGAACTGCGCGAGCTGTTCGCCGCGCGCCACTGCATTGCCGTGTATGCCACCACCGAGCCCAACGAAGCGCTGGCGCTGGGCGGCACCACGACCTTGTTGCACGAAGGCCGCATCGTGCAGAGCGGGGCCACTGCCGAGGTCTATCAGCGCCCCTGCAGCGTGCTGGCCGCCGAGCTGTTTTCCGAACCCCCGATCAACCTGATTCCGGGCCGCATCAGCGGCAACGAAGTGAGCCTGGCCCAGACCGTACACTTCGCCCGTAACGCCGACTTGCAGCGCCTGGGGGATGGCGATTACCGCTTCGGCGTGCGCCCCAGCCACATCACCCTGGTGCCGTCCCACGACGATGACCTGGAGCTGGCCGTGCGGGTGGAGTTGGCCGAGATCAGTGGTTCGGAAACCTTCCTGCACGTGCGTAACGAACACTGGCGGATGGTCCTGCACCTGCCAGGCGTACACGAATACCAGGTGGATGCGCCGATTCGCGTGTTCATCCCCACCCACAAGCTGTTCGTCTTCGACAGCGCAGGTGCACTGGTGCAGGCGCCTGGCCTGCGCCAGGCGAGGAGTGCCTGATGGCCGAGATCCGCCTGCGCCACTTGGCCCACAGTTACAGCCGCCAGCCTGCCAGCGAGGCGGACTATGCCCTGCATGCGCTGGACCATGTGTGGGAGCAGGGCGGGGCCTATGCCTTGCTGGGGCCCTCCGGGTGCGGCAAGTCGACCCTGCTCAACATCATCTCGGGCCTGCTCACGCCGTCCCATGGCGAGGTGCTGTTCGACGGCAAGCCGGTCAACGACTTGCTGCCGCAGCAGCGCAACATCGCCCAGGTGTTCCAGTTCCCGGTGGTGTACGACACCATGACGGTGTTCGACAACCTGGCCTTTCCCTTGCGCAATCAGGGCCTGGACGAGGGGCGGGTGCGCAGCCGGGTCGAGGAAATCGCCGAGGTGCTCGACCTGTCGGCGGTGCTGCAGAAAAAGGCGCGCAACCTCAGCGCCGACGAAAAACAGAAGGTCTCCATGGGCCGCGGCCTGGTGCGCGACGACGTCTCGGCGATTCTCTTCGATGAGCCGCTGACGGTGATCGACCCGCACCTGAAATGGAAGCTGCGGCGCAAGCTCAAGCAGATCCATGAGCAGTTCAACATCACCATGATCTACGTCACCCACGATCAGCTGGAGGCCTCGACCTTCGCCGACAAGATCGCGGTGATGCACGGCGGGCGCATCGTCCAGTTCGGCACCCCGCGCGAGCTGTTCGAGCGGCCCCGGCATACCTTCGTCGGCTACTTCATCGGCAGCCCGGGCATGAACCTGATCGATGTGCGGGCCGAGGCCGATGGCGTGGCGTTCGGTGATATCCACCTGCCCCTGCCCGAGGGCCTGCGCGAGCGTCTGGCGGCGACGGGCGGCGGGCGCCTGCAGGTGGGGATTCGCCCGGAATTCGTGCAGCTGTGGGACAGCCCGTTCGATCAGGCCTACCCGGCGCAGGTGCTCGACGTCGAGGACCTGGGCACCTACCGCATCGTCACCCTGGCGTTGGGTGGGGTGTCGCTCAAGGCACGCCTGGCGGAGGATCGGCCATTGCCGGCGGCGCAGGCCTGGGTGAGCCTGCCGGCGCAGTGGCTGATGCTGTATGTCGACGATGTGCTGCTGGAGGCCGGGCCATGAACAAGGTGCCCAACAACAAGGCCTGGTGGCTGGTGTTGCCGGTGTTCCTGCTGGTGGCCTTCAGCGCCGTGGTGCCGATGATGACCGTGGTCAACTATTCGCTGCAGGACATCTTCGACCAGTCCAACCGCTACTTCGTGGGGGCCGACTGGTATCGCCAGGTACTGCGTGACCCGGCCTTGCACGATGCCTTGCTGCGCCAGTTCATCTACTCGGCCTGTGTGCTGGCGATCGAGATCCCGCTGGGCATCGCCATCGCCCTGACCATGCCGACCCAGGGGCGCCGGGCCTCGCTGTGCCTGATCGTCATGGCCATTCCGTTGCTGATTCCGTGGAACGTGGTCGGCACCATCTGGCAGATCTTCGGCCGCGCCGACATCGGCCTGCTCGGCGCGACGCTGGCCAAGCTGGGGGTGAACTACAACTACGCCAGCGACACCTTCGACGCCTGGCTGACCGTGCTGGTGATGGACGTGTGGCACTGGACCTCGCTGGTGGCACTGCTGTGCTATTCGGGTCTGCGCGCGATCCCGGACGTGTACTACCAGGCGGCGCGCATCGACCGTGCCTCGAACTGGGCGGTGTTCCGGCACATCCAGCTACCCAAGCTGAAGAACGTATTGCTGATCGCGGTGATGCTGCGCTTCATGGACAGCTTCATGATCTACACCGAGCCGTTCGTGCTGACCGGCGGGGGGCCGGGCAACGCCACCACCTTCCTCAGCCAGACCCTCACGCGCATGGCCGTGGGGCAATTCGACCTGGGCCCGGCGGCGGCGTTTTCGCTGGTGTACTTCCTGATCATCCTGCTGGTGTCGTGGCTGTTCTATACGGCCATGACCCACGCCGACAAGGACTAGGCCATGAGCACGAAAAAGACCCTGGTCCTGCTGCTGTATTTCTTCTTCCTGCTGGTGCCGATCTACTGGTTGCTGAACATGTCGTTCAAGAGCAACACCGAGATCCTCGGTGGCCTGACCCTGTGGCCGCAGGCCTTCACCCTCGACAACTACCGGGTGATCTTCACCGATGCCAGCTGGTACAGCGGCTACCTCAACTCGCTGTACTACGTGTGCCTGAACACGGTCATTTCGCTGCTGGTGGCGCTGCCGGCGGCCTATGCCTTTTCGCGTTACCGCTTTCTCGGCGACCGCCACCTGTTCTTCTGGCTGCTGACCAACCGCATGGCGCCGCCGGCGGTGTTTCTGCTGCCGTTCTTCCAGCTGTATTCGTCGATCGGCCTGTTCGACACGCACATTGCCGTGGCCTTGGCCCATTGCCTGTTCAACGTGCCGCTGGCGGTGTGGATCCTCGAAGGCTTCATGTCCGGCGTGCCCAAGGAAATCGACGAAACCGCCTACATCGATGGCTACAGCTTCCCGCGCTTCTTCGTGAAGATCTTCATTCCGCTGATCGGTTCCGGCATCGGCGTGACGGCGTTCTTCTGCTTCATGTTCTCGTGGGTCGAGCTGCTGCTGGCGCGCACCCTGACGTCGGTCAACGCCAAGCCGATCGCGGCGGTGATGACCCGCACCGTGTCCGCCTCCGGGATCGACTGGGGGGTGCTGGCCGCGGCCGGCGTGCTGACCATCCTGCCGGGCATGCTGGTGATCTGGTTCGTCCGCAACCATGTGGCCAAGGGCTTCGCCCTGGGCCGGGTATAGGGAGGTAGCCCGCATGGAGTGGATGGCCTGGACCCTGCCCACGGCGCTGTTCTTCGCGGCCGTCGGCGTGCTGTTGCTGTGCATGACCTTGTTCGAGCTGCGCCGCCCTTGTGTCGAGCGGCGCGGCTTCCTGCCGATCGTCACCAGCCGTGGCGACCGGTTGTTCATCGGCCTGCTGGCCAGCGCCTACCTGCACCTGCTGGTGGTCGGGCTCAGCGACTGGCCGTTGTGGGTGGCCTCGCTGCTGTCGCTGGGCTGGCTGGTGGTGGTGATGCGCTGGGGCTGAGCGACGGCTCCGGGGAATAACTCAATCGGGAGATCACAATGTTCCAGAACAATCACAAACGGCGACATTTGACCCTGGCCGCGTGGCTGGTACTGGCCAGCGTGCAGGGCACGGCGTGGGCCGACCAGTACGAGGACGCGGCGAAAAAGTGGATCGGCAGCGAGTTCAAACCGTCCACCCTGACGCCTGAACAGCAGTTGGCCGAGCTCAAGTGGTTTATCAAGGCTGCCGAGCCGTTTCGTGGGATGAAGATCAACGTGGTGTCGGAAACCATCACCACCCATGAGTACGAGTCCAAGGTGCTGGCCAAGGCCTTCAGCGAGATCACCGGCATTCAGCTGACCCACGACCTGCTGCAAGAAGGTGATGTGGTGGAGAAGCTGCAGACGCAGATGCAGTCGGACAAGAACATCTATGACGGTTGGGTCAACGACTCCGACCTGATCGGTACGCACTTTCGCTACGGCAAGGTGGAATCGATCACCGACCTGATGGCCAACGAAGGCAAGGACTACACCTCGCCAACCTTGGACATCAAGGATTTTATCGGCCTGTCCTTCACCACCGCCCCGGACGGCAAGGTCTATCAGTTGCCCGACCAGCAGTTCGCCAACCTTTACTGGTTCCGCGCCGACTGGTTCGAGCGGCCGGAGCTCAAGGCCAAGTTCAAGGAAAAATACGGCTACGAGCTGGGCGTGCCGGTGAACTGGTCGGCCTACGAGGACATCGCCAAGTTCTTCACCGAGGACGTCAAGGAAATCGACGGCAAGCGGGTGTACGGCCACATGGACTACGGCAAGAAAGACCCCTCGCTGGGCTGGCGCTTCACCGATGCCTGGTTCTCCATGGCCGGCGGCGGCGACAAGGGCCTGCCCAATGGCTTGCCGGTGGACGAGTGGGGGATTCGCGTGGAGGATTGCCACCCGGTCGGCTCCAGTGTGACCCGCGGCGGCGACACCAATGGGCCGGCGGCGGTCTATGCGACGCAGAAGTACGTCGACTGGATGCGTGCCTACGCGCCCAAGGAAGCCCAGGGCATGACCTTCTCCGAGGCCGGTCCGGTACCGGCCCAGGGCAACATCGCCCAGCAGATCTTCTGGTACACCGCGTTCACCGCCGACATGACCAAGCCGGGGCTGCCGGTGGTCAATGCCGACGGCACGCCGAAGTGGCGGATGGCGCCATCGCCCAAGGGGCCGTACTGGGAGGAGGGGATGAAGCTGGGGTATCAGGATGCCGGCTCCTGGACCTTCTTCAAGTCGACGCCGGAAAAGCAGCGCCTGGCCGCGTGGCTGTACGCCCAGTTTGTCACGTCGAAGACGGTGTCGCTGAAGAAGACCATCGTCGGCCTGACGCCGATTCGCGAGTCGGACATCAACTCCCAGGCCATGACCGACCTGGCGCCCAAGCTGGGTGGGCTGGTGGAGTTCTACCGCAGCCCGGCGCGGGTGCAATGGACGCCGACCGGTACCAACGTGCCGGACTATCCACGCCTGGCGCAGTTGTGGTGGAGCCATATCGCCGAAGTGGCCAGTGGCGAGAAGACCCCGCAGGAGGCGCTGGACGGCCTGGCGCGTGACCAGGACAAGATGATGGAGCGGCTGCAGCGCTCCAATGCGCAGGCGACCTGTGCGCCGAAGCTGAACCCGGAGAAAGATGCCCAGTACTGGTATGACCAACCGGGGGCGCCGAAGGCGAAGCTGGCCAACGAGAAACCCAAGGGCGAGACGGTCAGTTACGAGGAACTGCTGAAGTCGTGGGAGGCGGCGCGCAAGTGACTGGCTAGAGATTTGCGTTGGCCGCTTCGCGGGACAAACCCGCTCCCACAGGCTCAACACAACGCTTGAATGTTGCGCAAAACCTGTGGGAGCGGGCTTGTCCCGCGAAGAGGCCAGTACAGCCAGCCAACAAGTCTCAGGCAAAAAAAAACGGCACCTGCCAGAGGTGCCGTTTTCATCTCACGCAATCTTACTTATGCAGCTCTTCAGCGGCATACAGCGTGTTCTCCAGCAGGCAAGCGCGGGTCATCGGCCCGACGCCACCCGGCACCGGCGTGATCCAGCCGGCACGGGGCAGGGCGGTCTCGTAGACCACGTCGCCGACCAGCTTGCCATCGTCCTGGCGGTTGATGCCGACGTCGATGACGATGGCGCCTTCCTTGATCCACTCACCCTTGACCAAGCCCGGCTTGCCGGCGGCTACCACCACCAGGTCGGCGCGGCCGACGTGGCCGGGCAGGTCCTTGGTGAAGCGGTGGCAGACGGTAACGGTGCAGCCGGCCAGCAGCAGCTCCATGGCCATCGGTCGGCCAACGATGTTGGACGCGCCGACGATCACCGCGTTCATGCCGTACAGGTCCTGACCGGTGCTTTCCAGCAGGGTCATGATGCCTTTTGGCGTGCACGGGCGCAGCAGCGGGATACGCTGGGCCAGGCGGCCGATGTTGTAAGGGTGGAAGCCATCGACATCCTTGTCCGGGCGGATACGTTCGAGCAGCAGCGAGGCATCCAGGTGCGCCGGCAGCGGCAGCTGCAGCAGGATGCCATCGACGGCCGGGTCGTCGTTGAGGCGGTCGATCAGCTCGGTCAGGGCTTGCTGCGTGGTATCGCTGGGCAGGTCGAAAGCTTGCGAAATGAAGCCGACCTCTTCGCAGTCCTTGCGCTTGTGCGAGACATAGACTTGGGAGGCGGGGTCGGTGCCGACCAGGATCACCGCCAGGCCTGGCGTGCGCAGGCCTTGCTGGCGACGCTCCTCGACACGTTGAGCGATCTCTTTGCGCAGGTTGGCGGCGATCGCCTTGCCATCGATTAGGTGTGCAGTCATAGACGCGTGATTAACCATCGAGAAAGGAACAATAAAGAGGGCGCATTCTCGCACGACACGGCCCGAGGGCAAAGGCGGGTGGTCGGGCAAATCCCCTAACCCCTTAAATAATTTAAATTTTTTTGAAAAAGGTGTTGACGCTCTACCGGCTCGCCTATAAGATTCGCCGCACTTGTCGGGCACAGCCTAGCACTGGTTGGCTAAGTCGGGCAGAATGAGTGGTTTGTCGCTCGTTCGGTTAGGCTTTAAGCTTATGCGCCCGTAGCTCAGCTGGATAGAGCATCCGCCTTCTAAGCGGATGGTCGCAGGTTCGAGTCCTGCCGGGTGCGCCATTAGGCCGCATGGGCAAGCAAGTAAGGCTGTTTAGCGATATGGTGGGCGTAGCTCAGTTGGTAGAGCGCTGGATTGTGATTCCAGTTGTCGTGGGTTCGATTCCCATCGTCCACCCCATATTCTTCAAAGGCGCCTTGATTGTAGATCTGGCGCCTTTGTTTTAAGCGCTACGCGGACGTGGTGAAATTGGTAGACACACTGGATTTAGGTTCCAGCGGCGCAAGCTGTAAGAGTTCGAGTCTCTTCGTCCGCACCATGTTTCTGTAAAGGCAGTACCGCAGCATCGCAAGACCGCAATATGGTGGGCGTAGCTCAGTTGGTAGAGCGCTGGATTGTGATTCCAGTTGTCGTGGGTTCGATTCCCATCGTCCACCCCATATTCTTCGAAGGCGCCTTGATTGTATAATCAGGCGCCTTTGTTTTTTCTGCCTCGCGCGGACGTGGTGGAATTGGTAGACACACTGGATT
>NZ_AKJC01000008.1 GCF_000282535.1 Pseudomonas sp. GM84
CCCCCCCCTGCCGATGCCGGCTTCCGCCGCCCAGGCGGGCAGCGGCTGATCCTTGACCCGGCCGAACAGGCGGCCATCGTCGAACGCCCGGTTGATCAAGACCGCCACGCCCTTGTCCTGGCACAAGGGCAGCAGTTCGCGCGCGGCTTGCGGGGCGTTGACCGAGTAGTTGATCTGGATGAAGTCCAGCGGCTCACGGCGCACGATGCTGGCGACCTCATCGTGACCACTGTTCAGGTAATGGGTAATGCCGACGTAGCGGGTCTTGCCCTGCTGCTTGAGTTCACGGGCATAAGGCAGTTGTGTCTGCCAGTCCCGCAGGTTGTGGATCTGCAGCAGGTCGACCTTGTCGGTGCGCAGGCTTTTCAGGCTGCCCGCCCATTGCGCCTCGGCGTCGGCTCGGCTGTCGGCGGCGATCTTGGTAGCGATGAAGCATTGCCGGTGCCAGCCGCCCTCCTCCAGCAACTGGCCGAGCACACTGTCGGCGCCGCCATAGTTCGGCGAAGTGTCGATGACTTTGCCGCCGCCGTCGAAAAACGCCTTGAGCACTGCCTTGAGCTGTTGGAACTGGGCCGAGTCGGGCGCCACCTCGAAACTGCCGGAGGTGCCCGCGCCGATCACCGGCAAGGCCTCGCCAGTGGACGGGACCTTGCGGGTCAGCAACCCGGGGGAGGTAGCGGCGTGCAACCAGGGGCTGGCGGCCAGCAAGCCCAAAGCCGCACTGGCACGTAGGACATCGCGACGACCATACATGGCAAAGCTCCCGTCATATGTCGGAAACTTTCAAGGCTAGCCGCTCCCGCCTGCATTGGCCGGTGATTCTGTGTCGGGATGTTTAGGGCTCAAGCCTGCAGCAGCAGGCTCAGGTCCAGGCCGGCCTCGGCCATGGGTGGGCACCAGTAGTAACCACCGGTCAGTGGCCGGCTGAAGCGGTACAGGCCGTCGATGATGCCGTCTTCCAGGCCGCTCATGCGCCGCAGCTGCACTTCGAAGGCCTCCAGGCTGTGGCCCAGGGCAACGAACGCAAGGCCCGCGCCGCGGCTGTCGGCCCAGGCCACCGAACGGCGGACCATGAACGCCTCGGGCTCGAAGCTTTCCTGGGCAGTGCGCTTGACGTGGGCCGAGTCCGGCGCGTCGTCGAGCTCTTCGTTATCGCTCAGACGCCGGCCAATGATGTTGTCCTGGTCGGCCTGGGGCAGTGACTTGAAGTATTCCAGGTCGTGCTTCCACAGCTGGAAAGCGGCGAAGCTGGAGCCCGCCAGGCCCGGTTGATCGCCGGCAACGATGGCGGCCGCCACGGCCTCATCGTCGACCGGGTTTTCGGTACCGTCCTCGTAACCGGTCAGGTCATGGCCGCCACGGTGCAGGAAACCGTCAACGCTGTCGGCCAGCCGCAGGGCCGGGGCCAGTGCAGCTTCCAGGGCTTGGGCCTGCAACAGCAGGTCGCCGCGTTCGTCGCCGCGCAGCCACAGCCACAGGGCGTGCTGGGTACTCGGGTTCTCCACCACCGCATCCAGCTGCGGAAACGCACGCAGGCCAGGCACTTGACGGCCCAGCGCCTTCACCAGCGGCGCGCCGATACCGACAATCAGACGCTGGCCATCCACCTGTGGCAGCAGCGCATCGAGCACCGCAGGCAGGGCTTCGGGCGACTGCAACGTGAAGAACAGATGGCGGGCCTGGGCCGGCACCGGGGTGGCAAGCAGACCTTGCTGGAACGGCATGACGGGCTAATCCTTTCGCTAAAAGCGGGAATGCTACTGCGCCAGCATCGCTACCGCAACGCAGCCAATGCCGCAGGGGTGGCGGCGTGGCTTGCGGCAACCAGGGCTTGCGGATAGGATGGTTAGCATTGAAAGCGGTAATCATGATTGCCGCGAGGAGGAGCAAATGGCCCAAGCAGCAGACATCTTCAGTATTGGCCACCCCGCGGTGGGCAATGTTCGCGAGTTACTGACACGCCTGGAGAAAGCCAAGGGTCGAGCCCAGTCGAAGACCGGCATCGTCATCGAAGTGAACGCCGACAGCGCCAAGCAGCTGGACGTCTACGTCAGTGCGCTGGAAATGCTCGGGCAGTACTTCTCCGCACGCGTGGCGGGCGCACCCGAAGAGGCCGTCAAACTGATCGTGCAGGCCTTGGTTCCGGCCAAACCTGTGACCTCGACGCAGCTCAAGCAAGCGCAAATGCTGGCGAAAGCCAAAACCGCCGTGCTGCAGAGCGGTGATTGGGTAAGCGCAAGCGAAATCGCCAGCCTGGCCAACTTCAGCGCCGCCAACCCCAGCTCGCAACCGAGCAAATGGAAGCGTGACAAGCGCCTCTTCGCCATCCGCCATGAAGGCGTCGACTACTTCCCGCTCTATGGGCTCGATGAAACGGCCAGCTATCGTCCGCTGCCGGTGCTCAAGGAACTGATCACGGTGCTCGAACCGATGAAAGATGGCTGGGAAATGGCCTACTGGTTCATGTCCGTGAACAGCTGGCTTGGCGCCAAGCGCCCGCAGGACCTGCTGCGCAGTGCACCCGAACGCGTCGTGGCGGCGGCCCAGCAAGAGGTTGCCGGTATTACCCATGGCTAAACCCCCGAGGCTACCGGTCTCCGGTGAGGCATTGAACCTCTCGTTCATTACCCTGGCGGCCGGCACCCTCCTTCATCGCATCCACAACAAACGCTTCGGCGCTGCGCAATACAACCCGACCGGTGTGGGCGATGCCCGCTTCAGCCCGATCAAGGATGCGGTCGGTCAAGTCATCCCTACCCTGTATGCCGGTACCACGTTCCACTGCGCGGCCATGGAAACGGTGTTCCACGACATACCCTATGTCCCGGGTTTCAAAGCCGTGCAGCAGCGCCGCTACGCCGGCAACCTTCATTCCCAGGTTGTGCTGGGCGCAGACCTGCAACTGGTCGACCTGTCCAGCAAGGCCCTGCGCCTGCTGGGGGTGCCGCGTTCACAACTGATCGACACCGAGGCAGAACGCTACCCCTACACACGGCAATGGGCCGAAGCCATCCACGCCTTTGCCCCGCAAGCACAGGGGCTGCGCTGGGTATCGCGGCAGGACGACGAGGCCGTTGCGATCGTCCTCTTCGGCGACCGGGTGGCCGGCACTGTCCTACAGGCCCACGAGGCCAGCCGAGACTTGCTGAGCGACCCAGCCACGTTCTCCGACCTGCTTGATTTGGCCGAGCGCATAGGGGTTCTGCTGCTGCCTGATGCAGACTGAAGCGCAGCGCGCCGCTCAGTAACAAAAAGTTACCTAGCGATGGCGCTTTGCAATTAGCGATCGCCAGCGGCCGACCTAGACTCTCCGGATCCTTCATCCGAGTGCTTGCCCATGACCGCCTCGCCCTTGCTCACCGCCTTCCTGCCCCTGGCCTTGGGCATCATCATGCTTGGGCTGGGGCTGTCGCTGACCCTGGCCGACTTCGCCCGGGTGGTGAAATACCCCAAACCTGTGGTGGTCGGGCTGGTGTGCCAGATTCTGCTGCTGCCGTTCTTGTGCTTCCTGATCGCCAACGGCTTTGGCCTGGAGTCGGCGCTGGCGGTCGGCCTGATGCTGCTGGCGGCCTCACCGGGCGGCACCACCGCCAACCTGTTCAGCCACCTCGCCCACGGTGACGTGGCCCTGAACATCACCCTGACAGCGGTCAACTCGCTGATCGCGATCCTGACCATGCCGTTGCTGGTGAACCTGTCGCTGAGCTGGTTCATGGCCTCCGACCAAGCGATACCGCTACAGTTCGCCAAGGTCATGCAGGTGTTCGCCATCGTCCTGCTGCCGGTGGTGCTGGGGATGCTGATTCGTCGCTGGACGCCAGCGTTTGCCGCGCGCATGGAAAAACCGATGAAGTTGGTGGCCGCATTGTTCCTGGCATTCACCATTGTCCTGGCGATGGCCAAGGACTGGCAGACGGTGGTCGAGTACGCGCCCGTGGTCGGTCTGGCGGCCTTGGTGTTCAACCTGGTCAGCCTGACGGTGGGTTACTGGGTGCCGCGTTTGCTGAGCATTCCCAAGCGCCAGGCCATCGCCATCGGCATGGAGATCGGCATCCACAATGGCACCCTGGCGATCGCCCTGGCCTTGAGCCCGTCACTGCTGAACAACGCCACCATGGCAGTGCCGGCGGCGCTGTACAGCCTGATCATGTTCTTTACCGCTGCCGCGTTCGGGTGGTGGGTGAGCCGTGGGCATGCTGGCGTGGAGGTGCCCGCCAAGGGGGAAGCGGCCAACTGACGCTCAAGCGCGGTCGCGCCGAGCCTGCAACTGGCGCTTGAGCACCTTCAGCGGCGGCGCATAGAAAAAGCCGAACGACACACTGCCGGTACGGCCCTTGATCGCGTGATGCAGCCGGTGGGCGCGATGCAGGCGCTTGAGGTAGCGGTTCAGCGGCCGTGGCTGGCGCGGCCAGTGACGGTGGAAGAAGCCATCATGCGCCAGCACGTACAGCACCCCGTAGCCTGCCACGCCCGCGCCGACCCACTGCAGCGGTGCGTGGCCGGCCTTGCCCAGCGCCACCAGCGCGGTAGCGATCAGGCCCAGGGCTACCAGGTACAGGTCGTTGGTTTCGAGCATGCCCAGCTGCGGTTCATGGTGCGAGCGGTGCAGCCACCAGCCCCAGCCATGCATGATGTACTTGTGCGCCAGCGTGCCGACACCTTCCATGGCCACCAGGGTGCCAAGCAGCACGAGGTAATTGAGCAGCATGTAACGGTCCGGGTGAAGGTGAAAAGTGCCGCAAGGGTACCGATTGCCCGGCTTTTTTTCCATGCGGCAGTGACCGGTTGCAGGGCATTTCTCGATTAACCCATTGTCATCTTTCTGCCCTTGACCCCGCTTGCTGCCGGGCGTAAGGTCCGCGTCGCAATTTCGCACCCCTGAACAGGAGTCCTGCATTGGACAGTAGCCCCAGTCGCTTGCGACAGGCCCACTCGGCGAGCTAGTCCGGCAGCGTCCTGCCACTGTCTCGCCCCTGGCCAGACGGTGGAATTTCTCCCAGCCCCTTGCGGCTGCATTCCCCTCTCCCCTTTGTGGTCCTGCGCATTTCTGGTTTTTCATAACCACGCCATCGACATGGCGTTCGAGCGGGCATTTGCCCCGCGCTAGAGGTTTGCTATGGATTGGAAAGTCTTTCTGCTGCGTGTCAGCATTGCCCTGCTGCTCGGTGCCCTGATCGGTGCCGAGCGCCAACTGCGCCAGCGCCTCACCGGCCTGCGCACCAACGCGCTGGTCAGCACTGGCGCCTGCCTTTTCGTATTGATGACCCAGGCCGTGCCGGGCATGGCCCCCACCGACGCTTCACGGGTTGCCGCCTACGTGGTGTCGGGCATCGGCTTCCTGGGTGGCGGCGTGATCATGCGCGACGGTTTCAATGTGCGCGGCCTGAACACTGCCGCCACCCTCTGGTGCACCGCGGCGGTCGGCGTGCTGTGCAGCCTTGGCCTGCTGCTGGAGGCGACCTTGGGTAGCCTGGTGGTGCTGTGCGCCAACATCCTGCTGCGCGACATCGCCCAGCGCCTGGATCGCCAGGAGGTGTTGCCGGCCAGTGAAGTCGAACAACGGTTCGAGGTGCGTGTCGTCTGCCGCGCCGAGGACGAAATCCAGGTGCGCAGCCTGATGCTGCACAGCCTGGGCGACCCCGAGCTGCGCCTGCAGTCGCTGCACAGTGAGGATCTGCCCAACCCGGCCCGCCTGGAAGTACGCGCCGAACTGCTGGGCAACCCGCAGGCGCCAGCGCAACTGGAGCGCCTGGTCAGCCGGGTGAGCCTGGAAAAAGGCGTAAGCTCGGTGCGCTGGCAACTGCAGCCACAGGCGATGACGACGGATTGAGGAACACGCAATGCTTGTACGCCCTGCCCGCTACGACGATGTACCGCACCTCATGGCGATTGAGCGCTCCGCCGCGCAAGCCTTCGCCCAACGCCCTGAACTGGCGTGGCTGGCCCAAGGTGAAGTGCTGGATGGGGATACGCACCAGGCATTCATCGATTCAGGTCGCAGCTGGGTGGCAGAAAAAGCCCAGGGCCCGTTACTGGGCTTTATCTGTGCCAGCCTCCAGGGCCAGGCGTTGCATATCGAAGAGTTGTCCGTGCGCCTGGAGGCCCAGGGCCAAGGCATCGGGAGACGCCTGCTGGATGAGGTGGTCGCCGTTGCCCGACGCAGTGGCCTGCAGCAACTGACCCTGACCACCTTCGCCGATGTGCCCTGGAATGCGCCTTTCTATGCACGCTACGGCTTTGAAGTGATTGCCCACGACCAACTGGGTGCGAGGTTGAGCGCTGTGATGGCCGGCGAGCGCGCGCACGGGCTGGAGGGCCGATGCGCCATGCTGCTGGATCTGCGTTGATTCACGCTTTCGCGGCTTGCAGGTAGAGGCCCTGACTGTCGTCCTCCAGCAGGGCTTTCATGCGTCAGGGTCGTCCACATGGGCTTGCACGGCCTCCTCCAGCGCCCGCCCGTGGGCCTCATCTGCCAAGGCCTTGAGGGCCAACCAGTCGTCCCAGTCGATTGCGCCATCGTCACGCAAGGCCTCGGCGGTGCGCACCAGGTCGTGATGGTAGGCATCCGGGGATTCACGCCGGTAACTGGCGTCATCGTACCGGGCATACCAGGCCTCAAGCGCGGGAATGCTGCGTTCGATGCTCATGGCTCTGCTCCTTCGCTGCAACCTTTGAAGGTGTGAGCGTTGCAGCGGTACATCGTTCAACACCAACGCAGCGCTCACTAGCCTTTATCGACTGCCTGGCCTTGGGCCAACTGTGCACGGCAGTCCTTGAGCGACTCATCACGCTTGAGCAATTCGTCTTTCAGGTACTGCAACTGCCGCCCCTGCTCTGCGCAGAGACCGCGTTTGTCTTCCAGGCTCTGCTCCTGCGTCTGCAATTGCCGGCGCATTTCTTCGCTGGCGCCCTGGGCCTGGGCCAGGATCGTGCGCAAGCCCTGGATCTGCGCATCGCGTTGCTCCAGCAGTTGGTCCTGTACCTGGCGCTCGCTGCTGGCCTGGCGGTGTTCGCCGAGCAGGCGCTCGTTGTCGCGGTGCAGGCGGGTCAACTCGTCCTGCTTGACGATCATGCCCTGCTGCAACTGACGCAGTTCGACCTGCAGCTGTTGCACCTGGGCTTCGTGACGCCGTTGCTCTTGCTCGCGCTGTTCGCGGCTGGCCGTGCGGTAGTGCTCCAGGGCATCGCGGGCGTGCCGGTGCTTCTCTTCCAGCGAGCGCACCTGCTCGTCCTTGTCGGTCAGCCGCACCTGCAGCTCGCCAAGCGCCTGGTTGAGGCTGGCGCTGCGCAGCTGTTCGGCCTGCAAGGTGCTGTGGGTGGAGGCCAGTCGCTCCGACTCGGCTGCCAAGGCGGCGTCCTGAATCTGCTGTTGCTGGTGAGCGGCCGCCAACGCCTGCTGGGCCAGCTGCAGTTGCGCTTCGAGCTGTTCGCGCGCTTCCTGGAATGCCGCTTCGGCCTGCTCGACGCAGGTGTCTGCCTCTTCCTGCAGCTGGGTGGCCAGTTGTGCCACCAGCTTCGACAAGGGTTCGCTGAGCGCCGCCGTGCCCTGGAGTGCGGCCGGCTTCAGTTCTTCGAGCTCCTTGAGGTAGCGATGGATGGTGGTCTTGGAGCCCGTATTACCCAGTTGGATACGTACTGCATCGATACTCGGGTGTTCGCCCCGGGCGATCAGCACCTGCCTTGCTTGTTGTACTACCGCCTTGTTGATGCCGCCCCGGGCCATGGTCGCTCCTACGATTTCGTACCGTGATACGTATTATGTAATTACACGTGTATTTTGTCTTTTATCAGTGAAATACACAATGCATTTCTATCATTGAATAATCACGGCTTATCGAATGTGAAGGTGCGAATTGGCGAATTTTCACCGCTGAGGCTGTACGCATAAAAAAACCCGGCCCTGAAACCACGGGGCCGGGTACGTCGGCAAAACACCGACCAGCGTCGATGATCAGTCGCGCTGAAGCGCGTCCGGGCGTAGCAGCCAGGCTGCAAGTGCCGGCAGCAGCAGAACGGCGCCCAACAGGTTGACCAGGAACATGAACGCCAGCAGCACGCCCATGTCGGCCTGGAACTTCAAAGTCGAGAATGCCCACGTCATGATCGACAGCGTCATGGTCACCGCCGTGAACACCGAGGCAGTACCGCGTTGCTTCAGCGCTTCGACAAAGGCATCGGGCAGGCTCATCCGCCCTTCCTGCATTTCGTGCTTGATCCGTTCGAACAGGTAGATGCCGTAGTCCACGCCCACGCCGACCCCGAGCGCGACCACCGGCAAGGTGTTGACCTTCACACCGATGCCCAGCAACGCCATCAGCGCGTTGCACAGCACCGTGACCAATGCCAGCGGTACGATCACGCAGAGCGTGATACGCCAGCTGCGGAACATCCACAGGCACAGCAGTGTCACCGAAGCGAACAGCGCACCGTTTACCAGCCGGTCGCCGGCATGCACCACTTCGTTGGTGGCGGCCATGACACCAAGGTTGCCCGACGCCAGCTGGAAACTGACCTGATCGTTGTCGTGGGCGGCCTTGAAGGCCTTGATCTTGTCCATCAGCGTGCTGATGGTGTCGGCCTGGTGGTCGCGGGTGTAGATCGACACCGGAATCGCGTCGCAGGCACTGTTCATGTACTCGGTACCCACCCGCGTGGCAAAACCGACGCCCTGGGCGATCTGGGCGGTGGACTCGGGCAGCACCCGCCATTTCAGGTCGGTCTCGGCGTAGGCCTGGGTAATGCTGGCGACGAAACCGGCCAGGCTGCGCACCGAAGACACGCCGTCATCCTGGCGCAGGTACAGCTCCAGCTCGGCGACAGGGTCGAGCACCTCGCGCTTCACGCAAGGTGTTTCTTCATCCCCGCTGGCCCGGGCGATCACCTGCAGCAGGTCGACGCCGATGGCGAAGTCACGGGTAATCACCGCCACGTCCTGGTTGTAACGCGAGTCGGCGCGCAGTTCCGGCACGCCTGCGCCGATATCGCCCACGTGCAGGTTGCGCGCCTCGAACAGGCCGACACCCAGCAGCAACGCTGCACACCCCAGTGCCCACGCTGCGCCGCGGCGGGTAGCGAGCACGCCAAGGCGCTCCCACAGCCCGGCGCCAAGCGTTTCCTTGCCGCGCAATTTGCTCGCATCGGCGGCGGACAGGCGCATGAACGACAGCAGGATGGGCAGCAGCATCTTGTTGGTGACGATCATCACCGAGACACCCAGCGTCGCAGTGATCGCCAGCTCGCGCACCATCTCGATGTCCACCAGGGCAATCACCATGAAGCCCAGGGCATTGGCCAGCAGTGCCACGGCACCCGGGATGAAGAGTTTCCGGAAGCAGTTGCGCGACGCGGTCACGCCATCGGCGCCGTGCAGGGTTTCCAGTTTCCAGGCGTTGGTCATCTGCACGGCATGGGAGACGCCGATGGAGAAAATCAGGAACGGTACCAGGATCGACATCGGGTCGAGGGTCAGCTCCAGTAGCGGCAGCAGGCCCAGCAGCCAGATCACCGGCACTGTCGCGCAGATCAGCGCCCAGCCGGTCAGCATCAGCGACCCGCAATACCAGTACAGCAGAACGGCGGTAATCACGAAGGCGATGACGAAGAACACCAGCACCCCGGAGGCGCCGTCGGCGATATCGCCGATGGACTTGGCAAAGCCGATGACGTGGATGCTGATATCGGCCGTCTGGTTCTCCCGGCGGATCTGCTCCAGGCGCTTGGCCACTTGCTGCAGGTCGAGGCGCTGGCCGGTGGCCGGGTCGGTTTCCTGCAGGTTCGCCACCACCATGGCCGAGGACAGGTCGTTGGAGACGATGCGCCCCACCCAGTCGGACTTGAGGGTGCGTTCACGGGCCTGGGCGATCTGCTGCTCGGTACCCGCGTAACTGGAGTCGACCAGGTTGCCGCCGGTGAAACCGTCTTCGACGACTTCGGTGTAGCGTACGTTCGAGGTGAACAACGACGTCACCGAACTGCGCTCGACACCCTCGATGAAAAAGACCTCGTCGGATACCTTGCGCAACACTGCCATGGCTTGCGGGGTGAATACCTCGCCCCGGGTGTTCTTCACCGCCACCAGCACTTTGTTGGCGCCGCCAAAGTCCTTCTGGTAGTCGAGGAAGGTCTTCATGTAGGGGTGGTGCAGCGGGATCATCTTGAAGAACCCCGACTCCACCTTGAGGTGGCTGGCACTGTAGCCAAGCCCCAGGGTGATGAGGACGAACAGCGCGAGCAACAGCTTGCGCTGGTGGAAAATCCAGTGGGACAGCCGTCCGACCAGCGCGCGGGAGAAAGCCTGGCGCGCCAGTTGGCCATCAAGGTTCTGCTGCATGCTCATCGATCATTCCTGCCCTTTGCGTGCATTCACGGTAAGCGGCAAGATGCCGCGATCGCCCACGGCCAGCAGCGTGCCGTCGTTTTGTTCGAGGGCGCGGGCCAGGCTTGCCTGGGTGGAAGGCTGGCCAGCAAAGCTACTGCCCTGGTCGTCGCTGGCCAGCAGCAAGCCGCTGTTGCCCATCAGCAGCACGCGGCCCGAGCGCAGCTGCACGGCGCCGTTGAGGGCGAAAGTGGTGCCGGTCTGGCGCTGCTGCCAGGTCTGCCCGCCATCGGCGGAGTACCAGAGGTTGCCGCGCATGCCATAGATCAACAGGCCGCCGTCCTTGAGTTGCAGGGCACCGAACAGACTGCCCTGGTAAGGACTCTGCAGTGCCTGCCAGTGCTCGCCCTGGTCCGTGGAGCGGGCCAGGGTGCCGCTCTCGCCGACCATCAGCCAGTCGCCATTGGCCAGGGCGATGACTTGCGAGATGTGCCGATCGAAGTCCTCACCCAGTACGCTCAGGCGTTGCCAGGTTTGCCCCTGGTCGGTCGACAGCAGGTACAGACCGAAGGCGCCCCAGGCCACCAACCGCCCTTCACCCAGGGCGGCGACACCCAGCAAGGCATCGTCACCGCTGTCGGTTTCAACCGCCTGCCAGTGCAGGCCACCGTCGTCGGTACGCAGCAGTGTGCCGCCGTGGCCCACGGCAACACCTCGCTGTGGGTTGACGAAGGCCACCCCGGCCAGGGTGCGGGTGGTCGAGGTGCGCACGCTTTGCCACTCATGGGCATCGTGCGGCGAGCGCAGCACCACGCCGCGTTCGCCTACCGCGATCAGGTTTTCACCGGTGTCGGTAAGGTTGAGCAGCAGTACCCGGTCAGGTCGCACGGCATCATCGGCCGCGGGCGCCTGGGCACAAACCAGTGAAACAGGCAGGCACAGGCCCGCCAACAGCAGCAGATATCGTGAAGACATGAGCGATTCCAGTGACCGGACGGGCCACCGTGGGTGGCCCGAGCCTGGTTCAACGAACGGGGTGGGGGTTATTTGCCCATGCGCCGAAGGGCGTCAGGCTGGAAGTCGGCGAAGCGGCCCTTGATGCCGAACGTCCAGGGCTGGGTTTCTTCGTTGGCAAGGCCGGCCAGGTAGTAGCTGCCGTTGCTCAGGTCATGCCAGATGTTCGCCCGGTACCACGGCACCTGGGCGTCGTAGAACTGCACCAGCGGGTGCACGCCGACACGCCACAAAGTGCCACGGGTGTCGTAGGCGTCACTGGCCAGCACGGTCCAGGAGTCCTCGTCGAGGTACATCACACGCTTGCCGTACACGTGCTTGGCGTCCGGGCGCAGCGTCCCCTCCACCACCCACACCCGGTGCAGTTCATAGCGCATGTAGTCGGGGTTGGGTGTACTGGCCGTCAGCACATCCTTGTACTTCACCTCCTTGGCGCCGAGCTTGTAGTCGTTGTAGGGCACGTACATTTCACGCTTGCCGACCAGTTTCCAGTCGAAGCGGTCGGGCGCGCCGTTGTAGCCATCGAAGTCGTCGGTCACCCGCAGCCCTTCGGTGCCGTCGTTGACGTTGTCGTAGGCCAGGTCCGGTGCACGTCGCACGCGGCGCTGGCCGACGTTGTAGATCCATGCCGAGCGCACTTCCTGGACCTGGTCGATCGGCTCGTGCACCAGTTGCACGGTACCGGCCAGCGTGGCCGGCGAGATGAAGCGTGCCGAATAGTTGAGCAGGCGGTTGTCCGACGCTTTGTCCATGTTGGCATCGAACACGCGGTTTTCCTGGATACGCAGGGTGTAGTAGTCACCGCTGCCGCGTACCGGGAACGAGGCATAGGTGCGTTGCAGGCCGCCACCCAGGTAACGCAGGTTGTGGTTCCAGATGGCTTCCAGGCCATTCTGCGGAATCGGGAATGGCGTGGTGGTGCCATTGAGCTGGCTGACGCCGAAGCCGTTGAGCTGGGCGCGCACTGCCTCCTGGCGGACCTTGGCGGCGATGTCCGGCGGGACTGCGGCGGTGCGGTGGCTGGGGTACACCGGCATCCGGAACGCCGGGTACTTCGCCAGCAACGCCTGCATCCCGGGCGTGACCTTGTCCTTGTACTGCGCCAGGTTGGCGGCGGTGATGGTGAACAGCGGTTTTTCGTTGGCAAACGGGTCTACGTAACCCTGGGCCGGGCTCCAGCCCGCCGGAGGCTGGGTCATGCCGCCGGTATAAGGTGGAATCGTGCCGTCGGCGTTGCCGGCCTTCTCGCCACCCAGTGGCGTCAGGTCGTTGCCCAGCCGCGCGGCCTGCTGCTCGCTGATCTGGGCCTGAGCCTGGCTGCACAAGGCAAGCAGGATGGCCGCTGCAAGGCCGCCCAGGCGTGCGGCGCGGAGTGTCTTGTTCATCGATGTCACCTCTTGTTGTTGTTCTGTCAGAAGCTGTAGCTGTAACTGGCGGCGTAGAAATCGCGGTCGTGGAGGGGATCGTATTCGGCACTGTTGTCGAAACTGACGTAGCTGAAATCGAGCTTGTGCTGCTTGTTGTAATCGAAGCTGATACCCAGGGCGGAGGTGATGCGGCCTTCGTTGAACTGGCCATCGGCCGACACGCCATCGACATCCTGGCCGAAGAAGGCATAGGGCGACGCCGTCACGCTGGTGCCGAAGACGTTGTTGTAATCGAGCTGCCCGCGCAGGCGATAACCCCAGGCGAAGTCGGTAATGTAGCCGTCGTTCTTGCAACCGGCCGGGCTCGCGTTGACCAATCCAGCCACCGGGTTGCTGCAGGTGCTGCCACCGGCGGGAATGGTCGGGGAAGAGCCCAGCCCGTAGATGAAGCCGCGTCCGTAGCGACGATCGCCCTCCCCTTGAGGCACGTTGTTCCACTGGAAGCCTGCTTCGGCCACCACGGTCAGGTTGTCGGCCTTGAGCACGTTGGGGAACACGTTGACGCCGTTGACCTGGAACTGGGTCTTCTCATAGCGATCCCAGCCGGCGGTGAACGGCGAACTGTTCAGGCGCACTTGCTGCAGCAGGTCGGCCGCCGGGCCGATACCGGCCAAGGCACCGTTGAGCAGGTCGGCGCCGTTTATCTGCACCGGCTGGTTCGGCGAATAGCTCAGTTCCGAGCCGATCGACCAGCCCGCCAGGGTGGTGCTGAAGCTCAGGCCGAACAGGCGGATGTCCTCGGGGTATTCCCAGCTCGGCCCGACGAACTGGCCGTTGGCATTGCGAGCGGTGGGCGTGCCGGCGTCGGGAAACTCCGACAGCCTCGCCGAGTCGGTACTGCGCAGGCCCAGGTACGGCGTGCGCGAATGGTAGTTGAGGTAGTACAGGCCGACTTCGCCATCCAGCGCATCGACCGGCAGGCGCAGCGCCACACCCCATTGGCCGCTGTCGTGCGGGTCCTTGCCCTTGACCTCCGGCAGGTAGGCGCCGGCGGCGATCTTGTCCGGCGAAGACGGATTGATGCCACCAAGGAACGTACCCAGCTCGCAGTCACCGTAGTCTTGCCCAACGCCACTCTCGGTGACCGACCAGTAGTGGCCGCAACCTTCGATGGCGGTGCTCTCGTACTTGAGCTGGTAGAAAGCCTCCAGCGAGACACCGGCCGGCAGGCCGATGTTCATGTAAGCCATCCATACCGGAATCAGCGCTTCTTTCAGCTCGGTACCCGGACGACGCAAAGCCGGCACGTCCAGCGGGTTGATCTGGTTGATGCCCTGGATGAACACGCTCTCGCCCCAGTTCACCACCTGGCGGCCCAGACGCACCTGGACGGGGGTTTCTTCAAGGTAGAAGGTGTTGTAGGCATAGGCGTCGAGCAGGTACACACCGCTGAACTTTTGCAGGTCTGCGGTACCGTCGTCGTTCAGTGGTTGCTTGCGATAGCCATTGTTGGCACTGCCAAAATTCACGTCCTCGTCCTTGAGGGCCTCGTCGTACCAACCCTTGACCCGCACCAGCCCGCCCATGTCGCCGTTGCGCAACGACAGGTCGGTGACGAACTTGGCGACGCTCGAGAAGCGGTCGCCCTTGTCGTAGTTCAGGTTGCCCGCATCCACCGATCCGCCGGTGCCACCGGACTTGCCCCGCAGCGCACCGTTGGCGGCGCTGAACAGGTCGTGGTCCTGGTTTTCGGCGCGCCACTGCGAGCCGACCGACAATGTGGTGTTCCATTCCCCTTCCCAGCCGTTCTCCAGCTGAAAAGGCAGCGCCTGCGCGGCACCGGCGCTGGCCAGGGCGACGGCCACGGCCAGCGGCGTGAAGAGGTAGCGGCCAAACACGTTCTTGTTGTTGTGCATGCAGGTCTCCGGTACCGCCCTTGCCGCGGCGGGAGGTAGCGACCCGCCAGGTGAGCGTTCTTGTTGGTTTGCCCAAGCATGCCCAGCAGTGCGCCGGAATCATTTGTCGGTGGATGTCAGGCTTTTGTCATTTGCCGTCAGCCGTGGATTTTTTCTGTTGCCACAGGTAAAAACTGGCGAGGATGAAGCGCAGATGATCGGTTCCGTTCAGAAGAAGTCGAAAAACCATGACAGCCTTGATCAAGATCACCTCGCTCACGGGCTTCCCGGAACTGGTACGGGAGTTGGGCGGCGACCCCGACAGCCTGCTGCAGCAGATGCAGATCGATCCCCGGCAACTGGACAATGTCGCCGCGGTGATTCCCTACCGCGCCATGATCAACCTGCTCGAGCGCTGTGCCGAGCAGCTCGATTGCGTGGATTTCGGCCTGCGCCTGGCCGAGCGGCAGAGCTTGTTGATCCTTGGCCCCGTGGCGGTGGTGGGGCAAAACGCGCGCAACGTTGCCGAAGCGGTGGGGGCCATCACCCGCTTCCTGCACACATACAGCCCTGGGGTGCTGGTGTACCTGGACTGCGAAAGCGACCCGGCACGCCCGCACCTGGTCTACGAAATGCGCCTGCGCCCTGCCCCGCGCCAGACACAGATCATCGAGTTGTCCCTGGGCGTGATGTTCAAGGCGCTGCAGATGCTGTACGGCCCGGGGTTCCGGCCGCATTCTGTGCTGTCGCGCACCGAGGCGCGCCTGCCCCAGAGCCGCTACCAGCGGTTCTTCGGTGCGCGCACCTACTTTGGCCAGGCGCAGAACGCGCTGGTGCTGCTGCCCGAGCACCTGGAAAAAACCATCGACCAGCACAACCGGCAGTTGCATGACACGCTGATGGACTACATCAGCAACCTGAGTGCCCACAACCCGCTGGAAGTGCACAGCCAGGTCGATGCCGCCATCCGCCGCCTGCTGCCCACCCAGCGCTGCGCCTTGCCGCTGATTGCCGAGCAACTGGGCATGCGCGAGCGCTCCCTGCAGCGGCGGCTGGCCGAGCATGATCTGGTCTTCGAGGACATGGTCGAGGGGGTGCGACGCGAGCAGGCCGAGTTGTACCTGGCCGAGGCCCACATGCCCATGGCACAGATCGCCGGGCTGCTCGGTTACGCCGAGCAAAGCTCGTTCAACCGGGCCTGCCGGCGCTGGTACGGACTGTCGCCACGCGAGCGGCGCGTGCAATTGCGCGCCGCCGCGTCATTGGCCACTCAGGGGTAAGTGATCATGATCTTGGCGTGCTGGTCCGGTTGGGCCAGCGTGGCGAAGGCATCGTTCACGCCTTCCAGGGTCACCCGCGCGGTGATCATCGGCGCGCCGTCGAGCTTGCCGTCCGCCAAGGCATGGAGCGTCTCGGCGAACTCTTCGTGGGTGTAGCCGAAGGAGAAATGCACGTTCATTTCCTTGCCGATGGCGATCAAGGGTTCGATCCGGTCACTCTCCATACACACCCCGACCACGATCAGGCGCGAACGCGGCGGTGCGTGCTGGATCACCTGCTGGATCAGCCCCGGCACGCCAACGCACTCGAACACCACGCAGGGCTTGGGTTGCAGCCCAAGGCCCAGCAGCGCCATCGGCCCGTTGATGTCATAGCCCGCCGGCGCTGCCACCTGCAACCAAGACGTATAGGGCGACTGCTGCGCGGGATCGACCACCACATCGGCGCCCATGCGTTCGGCCAGGGCACGCCGTGCCGGGCTGAAGTCTGCCGCCACCACCGGGCCGATTCCGCGCGACTTGAGGATGGCGATCAATGCCAGTCCGATCGGGCCACACCCTATCACCACCGGTACTTCGCTACCGTCCAGGCGGGCGCGGTTCACCGCGTGGGCAGCGACCGTCAGCGGCTCGGTGAGGGCCGCCAGGTCCGCAGGCAGGTCGCCCGGCACGGCCAGCAACATGGGTTCGGCCAGCACCATCTGCTCGCCATAACCGCCGGGGTAGCGGTTGGAGTAGCCGATATGGTGAAAGGCCTGTGCGTCGATCACGAACGGCAGCGAGCACACCCGGGTGCCGACTTTGAAGCGTTTGTCGCTGCCGGGCCCGTGGTCGAGGATCTCGCCGCAGAACTCGTGGCCGAATACCACGTCCTGACGATCGTCGAAGGCGATGGGGATGTTGCTGCGCTTGAAATTGGCCAGCACCTTTTCGCAGTGGTGGAACATGTGCAGGTCCGAACCGCAGATACCGCACGCCAGGGTCTTGACCAGCACTTCGCCGGCTCCGGGCCGGGGGGGCGCCAACTGCTCGATGCGCAGCTGTTTTTCGCGCATGACGACAGCTTTCATGGTGTCTCTCCTTGTTCGGTTGCGGGCCGTGCCTGCGCAGGCCCGCCGCAGTGTCATTGCAACTGGCCGACTTCGCGCAGCCAGGACTCGGAACGGCGCAGGCCTTCTTCAAGGCTGACCTTCGGCGCGTAGCCCAGCAGCAGACGCGCCTTGTCGATGGAAATGCCGCCCGTGCGGGAAAACATGTACATGGCATCCGGGCTGATTTCATTGGGGCGCCCCAGCAGTCGGTTGAACTGCCAGATGCCCCGGGTGAGCCACGTTGCCAGCCACAAGGGCAGGCTGGGCGGCCTTCCGGAGCGCCCAGCCCAATGCCAGTGATGGGTGAAGAACTCGGCGCAGCTGACAGACTCCGCCGCACTGACGTGGAAGATCTGGCCCTTGGCCTGCTCCAGGCCCGCCGCCAGCATGACGCCGTCCAGCAGGTCGTCGATGTACACCGGCGTCCATCGCCCGCGGCCACCGTTGGGCAGGATCAACGCACCGGACCGTGCCATCTTCAGCGGTTCGCTCAGCCAGGCACGCGAGCCTGGTCCATACACATCGCCGGGCCTGACGATGGTGCAGTCGATCTCCCCCGCTGCATGGGCCGCCAGCACCAGGTGCTCGCTTGCGCCCTTGGCCACGCCGTAGCGGTACTGCTCACCGATGACCACGTCGCAGCGCTCGTCGGCCTGGTCAGGGTACTGCCAGCCCAGCGCAGCGATCGAGGAGAACTGCACGAAGCGCTTGGCCCCGGCGGCAATGGCGACGTCCAGGCAATTGCGCACACCGCGCACGGAGATGTCGCGATAGTCCTGCCAGGGGGCTGCCAGCGAGACCACCGCCGCCGTGTTGATGAACAACTCGCAGCCGCGGGCGGCATCTGCCCATTGCTGCGGCCGGGTAAGGTCGCCGGCCACCACGGCATTGGCAGGGTCGGCGCGCAGGTCCATGCCGCGCACTTCAGCCCCCAAGGCGCGGTAACGCTTGGCCAGGGCCTGGCCGATGAAGCCACTGGCCCCGGTAATGAAGACCGAGCGCGGTACGTCAGGGCTTTGCCCCTGTACCCCGGTCGGCATTGCAGGATTGATCATCGAGCGTGCTCCAGCAATCGTCGTGAAGGCGGCTCAGCCCGCGGTGTAGCCGGCGTGGCCGGGGCGGATGTAGCGTGCCGGCTGCAGGCCGCGCTCCCTGACCAGGCGCTCGATGATCTGCATGATGTCGCTGGCATCCATGACGTTGACGAAATTGCCGTCCTGGTCGAAGTTGATGTTCGCGCCATGCACGACCATCAGGGTTTCGGTGGGCTCGGTATTGTCGGCCGGTACGCTGAAGGTATGAATCGAACCGCCCGGCTCGTAGAGGTAGCAGCCGGCGGTCTGCGGCTGGTCCGGGTATTCGACGTAGTTCCAGCCGCCTGTCAGGGTGAACAGGTGCACGGGGCCGGTGTGGTAATGGCAAGGCAGACGCACCCCCGGCTGGAAGATCACGCGCAAGGTCCACACCCCGAGGTTCGGGTCCAGGTACAGGGGTTGCACGTCGACACCCGGGAAGTAAGGCGCGAGGGCGTTCTCGTAGACCGGCAGCTCATGGGTATTGAGGGTAAGCAGTTCCTTGTGATCGAACACTGGCGTAGGCATTGGCATTGTTATTCTCCTCAGGCGGCGTCTGGCCGGAGCGCGACATGCGCTCTGTGGCCATCTTGCTGGCGTGTCGGCGCAGAGAATTGCCATTTGCCGTCACTCAGTTGGCATTTGCCGCCAACCGCCCGAACCGGCCTGCCAGCCCCACCAACGGGCCCTCCATGGTCACCCCGGCCAGGGTTGGTTTCTTGTCATTTGCCGCCGCGAACTTGTCCTTTCATGCCAGCTGAAAATTCAGCCGCAGCGGTTCTACCTGGCTGTTTACAGGCGGTCAATCCCGGTGTTACCAAAAAAAGAAACCTACAAAAAGGAACATCCGTGAAACGTTCAGTGCTTGCCGCCTCCGTGTTCTCGCTGGCCCTGCCGGCCTTCGCCCAGATACCCGACAAACTGGCCGAGGATGCCTACCTCTACGGCTACTCCATGGATGAGGCCTACACGTTCTTCCATGAGACGGCGGTCAAGCCCGACACCCCGCTCAACCGCTTCCAGAACATCCGCCACCTGGCCGACGACACCTACACCGACCACCCCACCATCAACAACGACACCCTGCACCTGATGGGTTGGCTGGACGTCGCCGCGGAGCCGGTAATCGTCAGCGTGCCGGACATGGACAAGGGCCGTTACTGGATCCTGCAC
>NZ_AKJC01000009.1 GCF_000282535.1 Pseudomonas sp. GM84
AAAACAAAGCGGGGAGGCCTATCGGCCTCCCCGCTTCTATATATAGCTACATCAACAACCGATCACTCAGCCTTGAGAGTGATCCGCGCAAACGCCTTCTTGCCCGCTTGGCACACATGGGTTGCGCCAATTGCAAACATGAAGTCGCGCTCAACCACCGCGCCGTCGACCTTGACGGCACCGCCATTGAGCAGGTCCCGCGCCATCGCCGAGTTCTTCACCAGGCCCGCCCGGTTCAGAACGGCAGCGATCGGCAAGTCTTCTGCCGCGCAAACCTCAATCTCAGGCAAGTCTTCCGGCAGCTCACCCTCTTTCATACGGTTACCCGCAGCACGGTGCGCATTGGCCGCAGCCTCTTCACCATGGAAACGCGCAACGATCTCTTCCGCCAGCTTGATCTTGATGTCACGCGGGTTCGCGCCATTGGCCACATCGGCACGGAACTGATCGATCTCTTCCATCGAACGGAAGCTCAGCAGCTCGAAGTAACGCCACATCAGCGTATCGGGGATCGACACCAGCTTGCTGTACATGACACCCGGCGCTTCCTGGATACCCACATAGTTACCCAGCGACTTGGACATCTTCTTGACGCCGTCGAGGCCTTCGAGCAACGGCATGGTCACGATGTTCTGCGCTTCCTGACCGTAGGCACGCTGCAGCTCACGCCCCATCAGCAGGTTGAACTTCTGGTCGGTACCACCCAGCTCCACATCCGCCTTCAGCGCCACCGAGTCGTACCCTTGCACCAGCGGGTAAAGGAACTCGTGGATGGCGATTGGCTGATTGGTGGTGTAACGCTTGTCGAAGTCATCGCGCTCGAGCATCCGCGCTACGGTGTACTGCGAAGCCAGGCGGATGAAATCGGCCGGCGTCAGCTTGTCCATCCAGGTAGAGTTGAAGGCGACTTCGGTCTTGGCCGGATCGAGGATCTTGAACACCTGCTGCTTGTAGGTCTCAGCATTGTCCAGCACCTGCTCGCGCGTCAGCGGTGGGCGCGTAGCGCTCTTGCCGCTCGGGTCACCAATCATCCCGGTGAAGTCACCGATCAGGAAGATCACCTGATGCCCCAGCTCCTGGAACTGGCGCAGCTTGTTGATCAGCACCGTGTGCCCGAGGTGCAGGTCGGGGGCAGTAGGATCGAAGCCTGCCTTGATGCGCAGAGGTTGGCCGCGCTTGAGCTTCTCAACCAGTTCCGACTCGACCAATACTTCTTCCGCACCGCGCTTGATAAGCGCCAGCTGCTCTTCAACCGACTTCATAGACAGACCCGCAAGGCTCAGATTCAAGGGGAGCCAACCATACAAGATCGGCCATCAAATACAAGTTTCGCAACGGAATGTGACCTGACCGCAGCGTTGCGGCGTCTACGCGCCCTTGCGTGAAAATGGATTTGGTTATATTTTATACAGTTATTTCATCTTCATCATGTCATTCATCTTTTCCATATTCACTTTTCTTCAAAGCCACCTTACCTATGACCAACGAAACGCCTAAAGCGCCCCCGCTTTATCCGAAAAGCCATCTGTTGGCCGCCAGCGGCATCGCCGCCCTGCTCAGCCTGGCACTGCTGGTATTTCCATCCAGCGAAGTCGAAGCCAAGAAGACCACGCTCAGCCTGGAGCTGGAAAGCCCGGCCGAACAGCTGAAGGACGAGTCCAAGGCCGCGCCACTGGTGCAAGTCGAAGGCGATCAGGGCACGCCCTTCGCACAGATCGAAAGCGCCGAAACCACAACCGAACAAGCGGCTCAGCAAGCCCCGGCTGCCGAGCAGAAACCAGAAGCCAAGGACCCTAGCCACCGCGAAGTGACCGTCGCACGCGGCGACACCTTGTCGACGCTGTTCGCCAAGGTCGGTCTGCCGACCAATGCAGTGCACGACCTGCTGGCCAGCAACAAGCAGGCCAAGCAATTCAGCCAGCTCAAGCATGGCCAGGTGCTGCAGTTCGAACTCGACAAGACTGGCCAACTGGCCAGCCTGCACAGCAAGGTAAGCAACCTCGAAACCATACGGCTGACCAAGACGGCCAAGGGCTACACCTTCGCTCGCGAAATCAGCAAACCCGTCGTACGTACCGCTTACGCCCACGGTGTCATCAAGAGTTCGCTGTCGGCCTCGGCCCAGCGCGCCGGGCTTTCCCACAGCATGGCCATGGACATGGCCAAAGTGCTCGGCTATGACATCGATTTCGCACAGGACATCCGTCAGGGCGACGAATTCGACGTGGTCTACGAGCAGAAGGTCATGGACGGCAAGGTGGTTGGCACCGGCAACATACTCTCTGCCCGCTTCACCAACCGCGGCAAGACCTACACGGCAGTGCGCTACACCAACAAGCAAGGCAACACCAGCTACTACACCGCCGACGGCAACAGCCTGCGCAAAGCCTTCATCCGTACCCCGGTTGACTTCGCCCGCATCAGCTCGCGCTTCTCCGCCGGGCGCAAGCACCCGATCCTGAACAAGATCCGCGCGCACAAGGGGGTCGACTACGCGGCGCCACGGGGCACGCCGATCAAGGCTGCAGGTGACGGCCGCATCGAGCTCGCCGGCCGCCGCGGTGGCTACGGCAACACCGTCATCATTGCCCATGGCAACAGCTACAAGACCCTCTATGGACACATGCAGGGCTTTGCCAAAGGCATCAAGAACGGCAGCAGCGTGAAACAAGGCCAGATCATCGGTTACATCGGCACCACCGGCCTTTCCACCGGTCCGCACTTGCACTACGAGTTCCAGGTGAACGGCGTGCATGTCGACCCACTGAGCCAGAAAGTACCCATGGCCGACCCGATCACCAAGGCCGAACGCCAACGCTTCATGCAGCAGAGTCAGCCCCTGATTGCCCGCATGGATCAGGAAAAGGCCACCATGCTCGCTGCGAACAAGCGCTAACGCCATGGCGCTCTACCTGGGGGTGATGTCCGGCACCAGCCTCGATGGCCTGGATATCGCCCTGATCGAACACGGCGAGCAGCTGGAACTGCTCGCCACTCACTATGTACCCATGCCCTCCGATCTGCGCCAAGCGCTGCTGAGCCTGTGCAGCAGCGGCCCAGACGAGATCGCTCGTGCCGCACTGGCGGAAAATCGCTGGGCCAGCCTGGCAGGCGAAGGTATCCAGCAATTGCTGGCGAAACGTGGCCTGCAAGCCAGTGCCATTCGTGCCATCGGCAGCCACGGGCAGACCATCCGGCATGAGCCTGCTCGCGGCTTTACCGTGCAGATTGGCAACCCGGCGTTGCTCGCTGAACTCACCGGGATCAGTGTGATTGCCGACTTCCGACGCCGCGACGTGGCAGCTGGAGGCCAGGGCGCGCCCCTGGTGCCAGCTTTCCACGAAGCCTTGTTCAGCCACCTCGGGCAGCGCCTGGCCATTCTCAACGTCGGCGGTTTCAGCAATCTCAGTCTGATCGAGCAGGACAAGCCGGTGCATGGCTTCGACTGCGGCCCAGGCAATGTGTTGCTGGACGCCTGGATCGAACGCAAGCACGGCCAGCCTTATGACGCAGACGGTGCCTGGGCAGCCAGCGGCCTGGTGCAGGCCGATTTGCTCAGCAGCCTGCTGACTGATCCGTTCTTCGCTGGCAGCGGGCCGAAGAGCACTGGCCGTGAAGTGTTCAACCTGCCCTGGCTGGATAGCCACCTTGACCGACTCCCCCCCTACCGTGACGAGGACGTCCAGGCCACCCTGCTGGAACTCACCGCGCGCAGCATCATCGACGCGCTGAACAACGCCCAGCAAGGTACCGAAGCCTTGCTGGTGTGCGGCGGAGGTGCACGCAATGGTGCATTGATGGCTCGCCTTGGCGCACTGCTGCCCGAGGCTCAGGTGGCTAGCACCGCGGCGCACGGTGTCGATCCTGATTGGGTCGAGGCCATGGCCTTTGCCTGGCTCGCCCATTGCTGTCTCGAGGGTATCGCCGCCAACCGCCCCAGCGTGACCGCTGCCAAAGGGCTGCGTGTGCTCGGCGCGATCTACCCGGCCTGACTGGCTACGCCACAATGCAAAACGCCGCGCAAATGCGCGGCGTTTTCGTATCGCAAGGCTCAGATCGAGAACGAGGAACCGCAGCCACAGGTGGTGGCGGCGTTCGGGTTCTTGATCACGAAGCGCGAACCTTCCAGGCCTTCCTGGTAGTCCACTTCGGCACCTGCCAGGTACTGGAAGCTCATTGGGTCGACCACCAGGGATACGCCCTCGCGCTCGACGATGGTGTCATCTTCGGCCACATCTTCATCGAAGGTGAAACCGTACTGGAAGCCCGAACAACCGCCGCCGGTCACGAACACGCGCAACTTCAGACGCTCGTTGCCTTCCTCGGAAACCAGGGTCTTCACCTTTTGCGCTGCCCCTTGGGTGAATTCCAGAACCGTGGGGGTGAAGGTTTCGACGCTCATGTAGATTCTCCCGGCGCAGTGCCGCCATATAACTCGATGACGCGCATTATCCGCTTCTCCGAGAAAATTGGTCAAGAATTGTGCGGCTTTAGTCGCGGCAAACAAAAAGGCCCGCACTGGGCGGGCCTCTTCGATAAACCTGCGCTTACGGCAGCAGGCCCGCGTGGGACAGCCCCATGCGCTCGTCCAGGCCGAACAGGATGTTCAGGTTCTGCACCGCCTGGCCGGAAGCGCCCTTGACCAGGTTGTCGATCACCGACAGCACCACCACCAGGTCACCACCCTGCGGGCGATGAACGGCGATACGGCAGACGTTGGCACCGCGCACGCTGCGCGTTTCCGGGTGGCTGCCCGCTGGCATCACGTCGACGAACGGCTCATCGGCATAGCGTTTCTCGAACAGTGCCTGCAGGTCGACCGAAGTATCGGCGACGGTGGCGTACAGGGTGGCGTGGATGCCGCGGATCATCGGAGTCAGGTGCGGCACGAAGGTCAGGCCGATGTCCTTGCCCGCAGCCAGACGCAGGCCCTGGCTGATTTCCGGCAGGTGGCGGTGGCCTTTGACCGCGTAGGCTTTCATGCTCTCGCCGGCTTCACAGAACAGCGAACCCACGGCAGCCCCGCGACCGGCACCGCTGACACCCGACTTGCAGTCGGCGATCAGGCGCGACGGGTCGGCCAGGCCAGCCTCCAGCAGCGGCAGGAAGCCCAGCTGGGTAGCGGTCGGGTAGCAGCCCGGCACCGCGATCAGGCGCGCCTGGCGGATCTTCTCGCGGTTCACCTCAGGCAGGCCGTAGACCGCATCCTTGAGCAGCTCGGGGGCACCGTGCGGTTGACCATACCACTTGCCCCACTCGGTGGCGTCCTGCAGGCGGAAGTCGGCGGACAGGTCGATGACCTTGGTGCCGGCAGCCAGCAACTCACCAGCCAGTGCATGGGCAACACCGTGCGGAGTGGCAAAGAACACCACGTCGCAGGCCGCCAGGGCCTTGCTGTCCGGCACGCTGAAGGCCAGGCCGTCGTAGTGACCGCGCAGGTTCGGATACATGTCGGCGACCGCCACACCCGCTTCGGAACGCGAAGTGATGACCGCCACTTCGGCCTGTGGATGCTGCGCCAGCAGACGCAACAGTTCGACGCCGGTGTAACCCGTGCCGCCGACGATACCGACCTTGATCATAACGCTTGCCCCTTTATCAACGAGCCAACTGGAAAGCGCACGATAATAGGGGTGCAAGGCGCCTGTAACAACTCTTCGGGTGACCCTTCGGGCACTTGGCCTCTACTATCTGACGACCGTGAAAACCTGAAGGAACTCCCTCCATGCTTTACCTATGGATCAAAGCGCTGCACATCGTCAGCGTGGTCTGCTGGTTCGCCGGCCTGTTCTACCTGCCTCGCCTGTTCGTCTACCACGCCCAGAGCCAGGACAGCATCAGCCAGGAACGCTTCGTGACCATGGAGCGCAAGCTGTACCGCGGCATCATGAACCCGGCAATGATCGCCACTTATGTGTTCGGGGCCTGGATGCTATACCTCACCCCCGGCTGGCTGAGCCAAGGCTGGCTACATGCCAAGCTGACCCTGGTGATCCTGCTGACCGGCTACCACCATATATGTGGTGCCCAGCTCAAACGCTTCGCCAGCGGCGCCAATACGCGCAGCCATGTCTACTACCGCTGGTTCAACGAAGTGCCGGTGCTGTTCCTGCTGGGCATCGTGATCCTCGTGGTGGTCAAACCGTTCTGACGCAACCCGTTCTGCACTGGAGCCTTGCCCATGTCTTTACCCGCTTCGCTGGAAAATCGCCTGCGCTTGCCCGTGGTCGCTGCACCCATGTTCCTGATATCCAACCCCGATCTGGTTCTGGCCTGTTGCGGCAAGGGTGTGGTTGGCAGCTTCCCGGCCCTGAACCAGCGCGACAGTGCTGGCTTCAAAGCCTGGCTGGAGGAGATAGAGGCAGGCCTGGCGCAGTTGCATGAGCCGGCGCCCTATGCCGTCAACCTGATTGTCCACCCCACCAATCCGCGCCTGCAGGCCGACCTGGCGCTGTGCGTCGAGCATCGCGTACCGATCGTCATCACCAGCCTCGGCGCAGTCAAAGAAGTGGTGGATGCAGTACACAGCTACGGCGGCCTGGTGTTCCACGACGTAACCACCCGCCGGCATGCGGAAAAAGCCGCCGAGGCGGGTGTCGATGGCCTGATCGCCGTGGCGGCGGGCGCCGGTGGGCATGCCGGCACCTGGAGCCCATTCGCTCTGGCGGCCGAGATCCGCCAGTTCTTCGACAAGACCCTTCTGCTGGCCGGCTGCATCAACCACGGCCACGAGATTCTCGCTGCCCAGTTGCTGGGCGCCGATCTGGCCTACATGGGCACTCGCTTCATCGCCACTCGCGAAAGCCGTGCGCAGGAGCCCTACAAGCAGATGCTGCTAGGTGCCCATGCCGCCGACATCATCCACACCCCCGCGGTTTCCGGGATTCCAGCGAGCTTCCTGCGCCCGAGCCTGGAACAGGCCGGCTACGACATGGCCGCGCTGAAATCCGGGCACGAGGCCGGCAAACTCAAGCCCCTCGATGATGAAGCGAAGGTCTGGAAGACTGTCTGGTCCGCCGGCCAAGGTGTTGGCGAGATCCATGACCTGCCCGCAGCTGGCGAGCTGATCGAACGCCTGCACGGCGAGTACCGGTCAGCGCTGGAGCGCACCCAGGCACTAAGCGCCAAGGCCTTGTAGCAAAAGGCAACACCTTGCCCGGCCAAGTTGTACACTAGGCGCCCTCTTCAGCCCCCAGGAGCCTTGCATGACCCGTTACGCCATGATCACCGGTGCTTCCAGCGGCCTGGGCCTGGCCCTGGCGGAAGCGCTGGCGCGGCGCGGGCGTAGTCTGATCCTGGTGGCACGCCATCGAGAAACCCTGGAGCCGGTGGCCATGGAGCTGACCCAGCGCTTTGGTGTCGAAGTGCTGTTTCGCGCCTGCGATCTGAGCCAGCCGCTGCGCCTGTCAGGCTTCGTGCTGGAGCTTGAGGAAGGCGAACGGCGTATCGACTTGCTGGTCAATTGCGCCGGCCAACGTACCTACGGTCCGTTTCTGGCCCACGAATGGGCCGATGAGCAAGACTTGCTTGAGGTCAACATCCTCGCCATGAGCCGCCTGTGCCACGCCATCGGCAACCTGATGGCGGTACAGGGCGGCGGGCAGATCCTCAATGTCGCCGGCCTGGCAGCAGTCGCGCCAGGACCATGGATGGCGACCTATGCCGCGAGCAAGGCCTATGTGCTGAACTTCACCGAAGCACTGCGCGAAGAGCTCAAGCCTACCGGCATCAAGGTCTCGGTATTGTGCCCCGGCCCGGTGCGCTCCGCGCGTCGGCGCATTCCCCGACTCGACGGCAGCAGCCGCTGCCTGAGCCCCGAGGAAGTGGCGTTGTACACAGTCCGCGCCCTGGCAAAAAACCGCCCGCTGATCATGCCGCTGCGGCGCAACCGCTGGCTGGCCTTCGCCCCGCGCCTGCTGCCGCGCTGGCTGGCACGCAAGCTGGCAGGGTTCATCCACCGACGTTACTGCCCGGCCGGAATGGAATAGCCACTGGGCGAGCGGCGCCTGGCTCAGTACACTCGGCCCGGACCCTCACCATGGAGCAAGTGCTGTGGACGATTTATTCTGCAAGATCATCAACCGGGAAATCCCGGCGAAGATCATCTACGAGGACGACCAGGTTCTGGCGTTTCACGATATCGCGCCCCAGGCGCCGGTGCATTTTCTGGTCATCCCGAAAAAACACATCCGCACCCTCAGCGACCTGACCGAAGAAGACAAAGGCCTGGCAGGCCATATCCTGTTCACGGCTCAGCGCCTGGCCAAGGAGCTCGGCTGCGAGGACGGTTTCCGCGTAGTCATGAACTGCAACGAACAAGGCGGCCAGACCGTCTACCACATCCACATGCACGTGCTCGGCCAGCGCCAGATGCACTGGCCACCGGGCTGATGCAGGGCAAGCGACCCTGAAGCGATTGCGGTAAACTGTCGGGCACACTCTAGCGGAGGTGCCCGATGGCTACCGAACGTCACTACTCGCCGCTCGACCGCTTGTTGCTGCAGGCCGATACCGCCATGCGCACCTTGCTGCCCTTCAGCGGCCAACCGTCCCGGCCCTCCCCGGCCATCATCCAGCCGGATGTCGACCTGGACGAAAGCCAGACCCGCCACGTTGCCGGGCTGATGCGCATCAACCATACCGGCGAAGTCTGCGCCCAGGCGCTGTACCAGGGTCAGGCCCTGACCGCCAAGCTGCCGCAGATACGCAAGGCGATGGAACATGCCGCCGAGGAAGAAGTCGACCACCTGGCCTGGTGCGAGCAGCGTATCCGTCAGTTGGGCAGTCACCCAAGCGTGCTCAACCCGCTGTTCTACGGCATGTCGTTCGGCATCGGCGCCCTCGCCGGCCTGGTCAGCGACAAAGTCAGCCTGGGCTTCGTCGCCGCCACCGAGCATCAGGTGTGCAAGCACCTTGACGAACACCTCGAGCAAATTCCCCACGAAGACGAGAAATCCCGCGCCATCCTCGAACAGATGCGCGTGGATGAAGAACAGCACGCCGAATCTGCCCTCGAGGCCGGCGGCTATCGCTTCCCGGCACCGGTACGCTTTGGCATGAGCCTGCTGGCCAAGGTCATGACCAAGAGCACCTACCGCATCTAAGGGCACGCCCATGACGGACCGAATAGACGCCAAGGAACTGGCGCGCGCCGTGCAAGCCGGCATACTCCAGCCGGGCCAGGACCAGGCCCTGCTGGAGTTCCTGCACAACCAGCCTGCCTCGCGTGGCAGTTTCCAGTTGGCGCACGTCGCCTTCTACTTCGGCGCCCTGTTGATCATGGGCGCCATGGGCTGGTTGCTGACCGAGGCCTGGATGCGCATTGGCGACGCGGCCCTGCTGGCCATCGCTGCCCTGTACATCGCCTTGCTCACCCTGTTCGCCCTGAATCTGCAGAAGCGCCAGCAGCCCATTGCCGCTGGCGTGCTGGCGGCCGTCGCGGTGAGCATCGTGCCGTTGGCAGTGTTCGCTCTCGAACGCCTGGCTGGCTGGTGGCCGCTGGACGATGCGCAAGCGAACTATCACCAGTACTACACCTACGTACAGGGTGGCTGGCTGATGATGGAGGCAGCCACGGTGCTGGCCGGCCTGCTGATGCTGCGCTTGATCCCTTACCCGTTCATCGTGATGCCGATCGCCGTCGCGCTGTGGTTCATGTCGATGGACCTGAGCGAGTGGGTGTACGGTTTGCCGTTCAGCTGGGAGCAGCGGCGCACGGTGTCGCTGTGGTTCGGGCTGGGGTTGTTACTGGTATTTCTGCTGGTGGACGGCCGTACCCGCGAGGACTATGCCCATTGGGGCTACCTGGCCGGGCTGGCGGCGTTCTGGGGCGGGCTGACGATGATGGAAAGCGACAGTGAGCTGGGCAAGGCACTGTACTGCTTGATCAACCTTGGCCTGATGGGGATGGCTGTACTGCTGCGCCGGCCGCAATTCATGGTGTTCGGGGCGCTGGGGGTGGCGGCTTATCTCGGCTACCTGTCGTACGAGGTGTTTGCCGAGTCGCTGCTGTTCCCGGTGGTGCTGACGTTGATCGGGCTTGGCGTCATTGGCTTGGGGCTGGGGTATCAGAAGCGGCGGGAGCGGTTGAGCCGGGCGGTGAGAAGTTGGCTTCCGGGTTGGTTGCGGGTTGTCTTGCCGGCCTTGCGCAACTGATATACCGCTGGGGCCGCTTTGCGGCCCATCGCCGGCCAGCCGGCTCCCACAGGGACGGTGTGGGAGCTGGCTTGCCAGCGATGGGCTGCGCAGCAGCCCCAAAATCTTGGAATCAACCCAGCTCGACGATCTCGTAGCCGTGGGTGATTTCCACACCAGCGCGCTCCAGCATGATCGACGCCGAGCAATACTTCTCCGCCGACAGCTCCACCGCCCGCTTGACCTGAGCTTCTTTCAGCCCACGGCCCTTGACCACGAAATTCATGTGGATCTTGGTGAAAACCTTCGGGTCTTCACTGGCGCGCTCGGCTTCCAGGAAGGCTTCGCAGCTTTCCACCGCCTGGCGGGATTTCTTCAGGATGCTCACCACATCGAAGCTGCTGCAGCCACCCAGGCCGAGCAGGAGCATTTCCATCGGGCGCACGCCCAGGTTGCGGCCGCCAGCCTCGGGCGGGCCATCCATCACCACCACGTGGCCGCTCCCCGACTCGCCGAGGAACATCGCTTCACCGGCCCACTGGATGCGTGCCTTCATCTGTCCGTACTCCTGGAATTCGCAAAAGGGTGTCAGCTTAAGCCTTGTATGGCTGTCGGAAAAGCTCAATGCGCGTCGCATTTGTGCCGAAACATCCTGCAGTGTCTGATAAGCTGGCGCCAATTGACTGGCGCCAGGCGCCAGGCAATGACTAACAAGAGCCTATGCGTCACATCGAACAGGATTTCGTGATGGTTGCCTCAGCCCTACCCGCCAAGATCAAGAACATCGACAAGCTGCTGGTGCATTGCCAGCGCCGTCGCTACACCGCCAAGAGCAACATTATCTGTGCTGGCGATCGTGCCGAAACCTTGTCATTCATCATCAAGGGCTCGGTCACCATACTGATCGAAGACGACGAAGGGCATGAGATGATCATTGCCTACCTCAACAACGGCGATTTCTTCGGGGAACTGGGGCTGTTCGAGCCGTCCGACAGTGATCAGCAGCGCAGCGCCTGGGTCCGTGCCAAGACCGAATGCGAAGTGGCAGAGATCAGCTACGACAAGTTTCGCGAAGTGACGCGGCAAGACCCGGAAATTCTCTATGCCCTTGGCAGCCAGATGGCCCAGCGCCTGCGCAACACGACGCGCAAGGTCGGCGACCTGGCATTCTTCGATGTTACCGGCCGGGTGGCCCGTTGCCTGCTCGACCTGTGCAAGCAGCCCGATGCCATGACCCACCCTGATGGCATGCAGATCAAGATCACCCGTCAGGAAATTGGCCGCATTGTCGGCTGTTCACGGGAGATGGTCGGCCGCGTCCTCAAGGATCTTGAAGAACGCAGCCTGGTGCAGGTCAAGGGCAAGACCATGGTGGTCTACGGCACCCGTTAATCCTTGGGCAGCGTCGCCAGCACGTCGTTGTAGGCCTGTGACAAGCGCTCGAACCAGGGCGCCTCGGGCACTACTTCGTGCAGGGCGATATGGCTATCGGCACGACAGCGCTGCTCCAACTCGCAACATTCGTTGAAGCGGTTGACCGCGGCGACCATCGACTCGCGCTCGTTATCCAGCAGCAGCGCGCCATGCACCAGCACCACCGGCCGCTTGCCGCCCAGTCCCTGGCGCCAGCGCTGAGCCGTACCGACCAGCTTGCGGCCATTCAGATTGACGTTGTAGCGACCATCACAAAAAGCACCGTCGATTTCGCCCACCGATGCCACGCCGCCCCATTCGCGCAAGACATCGCACAGCGGCAGGCAAAGGCGCTCGTAAGCGTTTTCGATTCGGCCATGGTCGCCTTCGCTGCGCGGCGCGACGTAGACCAGGGCAACGTTCACCGTCGAATGGGACTGGGGCACCGGCTCGCCGCCGCTTTCGCGCAGCAGCACCGGCCAGCCGGCGATTGCCAGCTCGGCGCAGGCGACTTCGAAGTTGTCCAGGCGGCTCATGCGCCGGGGCATGACCAGGGCGTGGTCGGTGGGGCGCCAGAACAGCACGCCATGTTCCCGTTCGCCGCGGCATACGGCAGCCAGCAGATCCTGTTCGGCGTGAAGGCCTTGTTCGACGGTGAGGGCCAGGGGTTGATCGATCATTGATCCACCTTCTATGTTGTTTTCACTCGCCTCTTCGCGGGGCAAGCCCGCTCCCACATGTACACCCCAATGCCTGAGTGCAGTGAGAACCTGTGGGAGCGGGCTTGACCCGCGAAGAGGCCAGAACGGACATACAAAAAAGCCGGCATAAGCCGGCTTCGTTTCAATCAGTCCAGTTGCTGAACGGTCTTCTTCACCTGCTCGGGGAAAAACAACCGCTGCAGTTCCAGCCCCGGCTGCTCGGCGCGCATGAACGCTTCACCGACCAGGAACGAGTACACCTCGTTGATTTCCATCAGCTCGACATCGGCACGGTTGAGAATGCCGCTCTCGGTAATGGCCAGGCGGTCACGCGGGATGCGCGGCAGCAGGTCGAGGGTGGTTTCAAGACTGACCTCGAAGGTGTGCAGGTTGCGGTTATTCACCCCCACCAGCGGCGTATCGAGGGTCTTCAACGCGCGCTCCAGTTCGTCACCGTCATGCACTTCGACCAGTACGTCCAGGCCAACGTCCTTGGCGGTGGCAGCCAGCTCGGCCATCTTCACGTCATCGAGCGCCGACACGATCAGCAACACGCAATCGGCCCCCAGGGCACGGGCTTCGACTATCTGGTAAGGGTCGACCATGAAGTCCTTGCGGATCACCGGCAGCGAGACCGCAGCGCGGGCCTGCTGAAGGTACTCGTCGGCACCCTGGAAGTAATCCACGTCGGTCAACACCGACAGGCAGGTCGCCCCGCCCTTCTCATAGCTGACGGCAATGTCCGCGGGCACGAAGTTCTCGCGGATCACACCTTTGCTCGGCGACGCCTTCTTGATTTCTGCGATTACCGCCGGCTGCTTGCGCTTGGCCTGTTCGATCAGGGCCTTGGCAAAACCACGCGGCGCATCGGCCGTCCTGGCCAGGGCCTCCAGTTCGGCAAGGCTGACGCGCGCGCTGCGTTCGGCCACTTCCTGGAACTTGCGGGCAATGATCCTTTCCAGCACCGTCGGCACACTCATGCTTCGTTCTCCACCTTGAATACCGCGGTAAAGGCACCCAACTCCTGCAGCTTCTCCCAGGCCAGGCCGGTGTGCAGGACGTCGTGGGCCAGTTCCACACCCGCCTTGAGGCTCATGGCATGGTCAGCGGCGTACAGCGCTGCGCCCGCATTGAGCACGATCATCTCGGCCGCTTTCTGGCCGTTTTCGGTCTTGCGCCGGCCCAAGGCGTCGCGGATCAGCTCCAGCGATGCCTGTGGGCTCTCGACGGCCAGGCCATGCAGGCTCTGGCTCTTCATGCCAAGGTCTTCCGGCTCGACCCAGTATTCGGTGATTTCGTCGTTCTTCAGCTCAGCGACAAAGGTCGGCGCAGCCAGGCTGAACTCGTCCAGGCCATCCTTCGAATGCACCACCAGCACATGCTTGCTGCCCAGGCGCTGCAGCACCTCGGCCAGCGGGCGGCACAAGGCTTGGGTGAACACGCCGACCACCTGGTGTTTCACTCCGGCCGGATTCGTAAGCGGGCCGAGCATGTTGAACAGGGTACGCAGGCCCAGGTCACGACGCGGACCGGCGGCGTACTTCATGGCGCTGTGGTGGCTTTGGGCAAACATGAAACCGATGCCGAGGCTGTCGATGCAGCGCGCAACCTGGACCGGCGTCAGGTTCAGGTAGATGCCCGCAGCCTCCAGCAGGTCGGCGCTGCCGCTCTTGCCGGACACTGCGCGGTTACCATGCTTGGCGACCGTACAGCCCGCGGCTGCCAGGACGAACGACGAGGCGGTGGAAACGTTGAAGATGTTGGCGCCGTCGCCGCCGGTACCGACGATATCGACCACGCCATCAAGGCTTTTCAGTTCGACCTTGTCGGCCAGCTCGCGCATCACCGAGACCGCACCGACGATCTCGTCGATGCTCTCGCTCTTCATGCGCATGCCCATCAGGAATGCGCCGATCTGCGCTTCGCTGCACTGACCAGTCATGATCTCGCGCATGACGTCACGCATTTCCTCGGTGCTGAGGTCCAGGTGGCCGACGATACGGCTCAACGCGCTCTTGATATCCATGTTCGATCCTTAGCGGCGGCCGCCGG
>NZ_AKJC01000010.1 GCF_000282535.1 Pseudomonas sp. GM84
GGCAGGTAGCCGGCCCCGGCCTTGAAGCTGCCGACGATCATGCCCAGCAGCGGCAAACCACGCTCGGCCAGCAACGCGACCGGCTGGTCGATGGCCACGCCGGCCGCGACCAGGGCATGGCCCAGACGGTTGGCCGCGAGGTTCAGCCCGGCGAAGTCATAGGACGCCTCCAGGCAACGGGCGACCGTGCGCTCGGGGTGCGCGGCGACCTGCGCCTCGAACAGCGCGACATAACTCTGCTCCAGGGCATAGGCCTGCTCGGTGCGGTTGCAGTCGTCGAGCAGGAAGCGCTGTTCCTCCTCGCCGAGCAACGGCAGCTCGCTGACCTCGCCGTCGAAGCCTTGCACCAGCGCCAGCAGCAGGCGCTTGAACTCGGCCAGCAGGCGTTCGATGGTCGGGAAGTCGAAGTAGCGCTGGTCGAACGACAGGTGCAGGCCCAAGTCGTCGCCCGGGTAGCACACCGCCGTCAGCGGGAAGTTGGTGTGGGTACGGCCCGAGTCGGAGCTGGCGTTCAGGTGCTGGGCATGGTCGAGCACCGCGCTTTCCACGGGCGCGTTCTCGAACACGAACAGGCTGTTGAACAGCGGCTGGCCCTTGGGCAGTTCGCTGCACTCCTGGATCGCCACCAACGGCAGGTATTCGTACTCGCGCAATTCCATGTTGCGCTCCAGCAGGCCTTGCAGCCACTGACGCACACTGCGCCGCTGGCCCGGCTCGGGCAGTTGCACGCGCAGGGCGATGCTGTTGATGAACAGGCCGACTGTGCGCTGCATCTGCGGCAGGCTCACCGGGCGCCCGGCCACGGTCACGCCGAAGGCCACGTCGCGGTCGCCGCTGTAGCGTGCCAGCACCAGCGCCCAGGCCGCCTGGGCGAAGGTGTTGATGGTCAGCTGGTGGGCCTGGGCCAGTTCGCGCAGGCGCACGCCATCGCTGGCCTCCAGGCGGGTGTAGCAGTCGCCGACGACCATGCCTTCGCCGGCGTGGTCATTGCGCAGCGGTCGGTCGCTGGGGATCGCCGTGGCGCGTTCGAAGCCGGCCAGGTTGGCCTGCCACCAGCCACGTGCCTCGTCCAGGTCCTGGCGTTGCAGCCAACCGATGTAGTCGCGGTAGCGCGGCGGCACCGGCAGCTGCGCCTGGCGGCCTTCGCCGAGGGCCTGGTAGAGCTCGAAGAAGTCGTTCATCAGCAACGAACGGCACCAGGCATCGATGAGGATGTGGTGGTTGCTCATCATGAACCAGTAGCGCGCGTCGTCGACCCGCACCAGGCGCAGGTGGAACGGCGCCTCGCGCAGCAGCTCGAAACCGGCCTCGCGTTCTTCTTTGTGCAAGGCTTGCAGGCGCTGCTCCTGGGCCGCCTCGTCGAGGCCGCGCCAGTCCTGGTAATCGACCGGCGTGTTGCCCGGCTTGTGGATGATCTGCAGCATCGCTTCGCCGGCGTTCCAGCTGAAGGATGCACGCAGGGCTTCGTGACGGGACACCACGGCTTGCCAGGCCTGGGCGAAACGCTGCGGGTCGAGCGCGCTGTTGATCCTGTAGCGGTCCTGCATGTAGTAGATGCCGGTGCCCGGCTCCAGCAGGGTATGCAGCAGCAGGCCTTCCTGCATCGGTGTCAGCGGGTAGACGTCCTCGATCTCGGCAGCCGGGATCGGCAGCGCGTCGATCTGCTCCTGGGTCAGGTGCGCCAGCGGGAAGTCCGACGGCGTGAAACTGCCATTGCCATCGGCCAGGCAATGCTCGACCAGGGCCAGCAACTCCTGGCGATAGGCCTCGGCCAGTTGCGCGATGGTCTGCTCGTGGTACCGCTCTCGGCTGTAGGTCCAGCGCAGTTGCAAGGCACCGCCATAGACCTGGCCGTCGACGCTGAGCCAGTTCGGCAGTGGCGCATCGAGGTCGTGGGCCAGGCCCGCCGGAGCATCCAGCGGCTGGAACAGCGCGGCAGCATCGAACTGCTGGTCGAACTGGCCCAGGTAGTTGAAGGTGATCCGTGCCTGTGGCAGCGCCGCCATGCGTTCCCGCGCGGCGTCGTCGGCCAGGTAGCGCAGCACGCCATAACCCTGGCCTTTGTGCGGCACCTGGCGCAGTTGCTCCTTGATCCGTTTGATCGACGCGGCGCGCGCGGCATCGTCCTCGCCAGCCTCGGGGTCGAGGCGCAGCGGGTAGGCGTTGGTGAACCAGCCGACGCTGCGGGTCAGGTCCATGTCTTCGAACAGGCCGTCACGGCCATGTCCTTCGAGCTGCACCAGCACTTCCTGGTCACCACTCCAGCGGCACAGGGTGCGGGCCAGGGCGGTCAGCAGCAGGTCGTTGACCTGGGTGTGATAGGCCGCCGGGGCCTGCTGCAGCAACTGGCGGGTCTGCTCGACATCCAGGCCGATGGCCACGGTGTCGGCGTGGCGATGCAGGTTGCCGCCCTGCGGGTGATCGCACGGCAGTTCATGGCGCACGCTGGACAGCTGACCTTGCCACCAGCCGAGTTCGTCACGCAGCGAGTCGCTGCCGGCGTAGCTGCCCAGGCGCGCGGCCCAGTCAGCCATGGCGTGGGTCTTGGCCGCCAGCGGTTGGCCACGGTACAGCGCCTGCAGGTCCTCGAGCAGTACGCGCCAGGACACACCGTCGACCACCAGGTGGTGGATCGCCAGCAGCAGACGCTGGGCACCCTGCCCGTCCGTTACCAGCAACGCGCGCAGCAAGGGGCCTTGCTCAAGATCGAGGCTGCGTTGCACGTCGCTGTACAGCGACTGGCAGTCGTCGAAGTCGGCCACCGTGGCGGTCCACAGCAGTTGCACATGGGCAGGCGCGGCGAACTCGCCCTGCCAGCGACCATTGGCCTGGGTGAAACGCAGGCGAAGGCTGTCGTGGTGCTCCAGCAGCGCCATCAGTGCCTGTTCGAGCTGAGCCTTGTCCAGCGACTGGCGCACTTGCAGCAACACCGCCTGGTTCCAGTGCTGGGGCTGGACCACCCCGCTGTCGAAGAACCAGTGCTGGATCGGCGTCAGTCCGGTCTTGCCCTGCCGCGCCCCCTGCTCGATGCCGCTGGCCACTGCGCTGTGGGTGACCACGGCGGCAAGCGTCTGAATGGTCTGGTGCTGGAACAGGTCGCGCGGCGTGAACTGCAGCCCCAGCTGGCGGGCACGGCTGACCACCTGGATGGACAGGATCGAATCGCCGCCCAGTTCGAAGAAGTTGTCCTGCACCCCCACGCGGGACACGTTGAGCACATCACGCCAGATCTGCGCCAGTTGCTCTTCCAGCACGTTGGCCGGTGCCTGGTACTGCTGGCGCGCCTGCTCCAGATCAGGCAAAGGCAAGGCCCGGCGGTCGAGCTTGCCGTTGCCCATCAGTGGCAGGCTGCCCAGCAGCACCAGGTGCGCCGGCACCATGTAGTCCGGCAGGTGCAGGCGGGCATCGGCCTTGACCGCTTCGCGCAGCAAGGCCTGGGCTTCGCTGTCCGCGCTGGCCTGCTTGCACACCAGGTAACCTACCAGCTGTTTGCCACCCGGCAGGTCGAGGGCCAGGACCACAGCCTCGTCGACATCGGCATGCTCCTGCAGACGGCTTTCGATTTCTCCCAGCTCGATGCGGAAGCCGCGGATCTTCACCTGCTGGTCGGCACGGCCGACATACTCCACCAGGCCATCGGCGCGCAGGCGCACCAGGTCGCCGGTGCGATACAGGCGCCCGCCGTCAGTGCTGAACGGGTCGGCGACGAAGCGCTCGGCGCTCAGGCCCGGGCGGTCGTGGTAGCCCTGGGCGAGGCCAGCGCCGCCGACGTACAGCTCGCCGATGCCCCCTTGGGGCAGCAACGCCAGGTCTTCGTCGAGGATGTAAGCACTGCGGGCACCGATTACCCGGCCGATCGGCACACTGCCGGCGTCGGCGGGCAGGGTGTCGGGCGCAAGGCACGCCAGCGGCATGACCACCGTCTCGGTCGGGCCGTAGGCGTTGAAGAACTGCTGCGGCGCGAAGGCCTGGCGGATGCGCTGTAAGTGCTCGGCGGTCAGCGCCTCGCCGCCGGTGATCACCAGGCGCACCGGCAGTTGCTCGCCCTGCCCGGCCAGGTACTGAGCCAGCTGGCTGCCGTAGCTCGGGGTGAAACCGAGAATGCTCACCTGCTGCTCGCGCACCAGTTGGCAGATGTCCTCGGCGCCCCATTGGCCCTGGGCCCGCAGCACCACGCGCGCACCACACAGCAGCGGCACCAGCAGGCGTTCGCTGGCGGCGTCGAAGTTGATCGAATAGAAGTGCAGCTCGCAGTCGTCGCTGCGCATGCCGAAGGCTTCGATCACCGCCTGGCAGTGCATGGCGATTTCACCGTGGCTGACCACCACGCCCTTGGGCTTGCCGGTGGAGCCGGAGGTGTAGATCAGGTAGGCCTGGTGCTGCGGCAGGTTGAGGTTGTCCAGCGCTGCATCGCTGTAGGCGGACAGGCTTGCGGCGTCGTCTTCCAGACTCCAGCGCTGCACGCCGGGCGGCAGCTCGCCGAGGGTTTCGAGCAGGCTGCGCTGGCTGAGCAGCAGGCCGATACGGCTGTCCTCGATCATGTAGCGCAGGCGGTCGAGCGGGTATTCCGGGTCCAGCGGCACATAGGCGCCACCGGCCTTGAGGATGGCCAGCAGGCCGACCACCATTTCCAGCGAGCGCTCCAGGGCCAGGCCGACACGTACCTGCGGGCCCACACCGCGTTCACGCAGCGCTCGGGCCAGGCGGTTGGCCTGCTGGTCCAGCTCGGCATAGCTCAGGTGTTCGCCTGCGAAAGTCAGCGCGCCGGCTTGCGGCGTGCGTGCAGCCTGGGCGGCGAACAGGCCATGGATCGTCTGGTCGAGGGCATGATGATGCTCGCCCTGCAACTGGCCGATCAATACCTGCTGCTCGGCGTCTGCCAGCATCGGCAGTTCGCACAGGCGCTGCTGCGGGTCGTCGAGCAGGCCGGCCAGCAACTGCTGCCAGTGTTCGGCCATGCGCGCGATGCGCGGCGCGTCGAACAGGTCGCGGCTGTAGGTCAGGCAGCAGCCCAGGCGGCCATCGAGGTCGGTTACTTCCAGGTACAGGTCGAACTTGGTGGCGCTGGCGTCGTTGACCAGGTAGTCCACCTGCATGCCAGCCAGCTCACGGCTTTGCTGGAAGGCCCAGCGCTGCACGTTGCACATCACCTGGAACAGCGGGTTGTAGGCGCTGCTGCGCGGCGGTTGCAGGGCTTCTACCAGTTGCTCGAACGGCAGGTCCTGGTGCGACTGGCCTTCGATGGCGGCCTGGCGCACCTGGTCGAGCAAGGCGGCGGCGCTCATCTGCCCGTCCAGCTCGCAGCGCAGCACCTGGGTGTTGAGGAAGGCGCCGATCAGGCCTTCGCTTTCCGGGCGGATGCGGTTGGCCACTGGCGCACCGATGCGCAGGTCGCGCTGGCCGCTGTAGCGGTGCAGCAAGGCGGCCAGGGTGGCAGTCATGGTCATGAACAGGGTCAAGCCGCGCTGGCTGTTGAAGGCGTGCACGCGGGCGACCAGCGCGGGGTCGAGGTCGAAGCGGTACAGCTCGCCACGGTGGCTCTGCACCGCCGGGCGTGGTCGGTCGGCGGGCAGCGCCAGCACCGGGTGCTCATCGCCCAGGCGGGCTTTCCAGTAGGCCAGCTGGCGGGCGCCCTCGCCGCTTTCCAGCCATTGCCGTTGCCACACGCTGTAGTCCAGGTACTGCACCGGCAGCGGCGCCAGGGGCGATTCGCGGTCATCGACGAAGGCCTCGTACAGCTCGCCCAGTTCGCGGGCGAAGATGTCCATGGCCCAGCCTTCGGTGACGATGTGGTGCAGGGTCAGCACGAAGTAATGTTCGCGATCTTCGGCCTTCACCAGGCAAGCGCGCAGCAGCGGGCCACGCTCCAGGTCGAACGGCTGGTGCGCTTGCTCGTCGGCCAGTTGCTGCAGATGCTGCTGGCGGGTGGCGTCAGGCAAGGCGCTGAAGTCCTGCCAGTCCAGTTGCAACGAGCCGTCCTGGGCGACGCACTGGTAGGGCACGCCGTCGATGGCCGGGAAGGTGGTGCGCAGGGTTTCGTGGCGCACGATCAGCGCCTGCAGGGCACGCTCGAAGGCATCCACGTGCAGCGTGCCGCGCAGGCGCGCCATGCCGCCAACGTTGTACGCCGGGCTGTGCGGCTCCATCTGCCAGAGGAACCACATGCGCTGCTGGGAGTATGACAACGGCACGGCCTGGCGGCGGTCGACGCGGGCGATCTCACCCTGCAGGTTGTGCTCGCCGGCTTCCTGGATGTGCGCGATCTGCGCGCAGAAGGCGCCTAGCTCGCTGGCCTCGAACAGCACTTTCAGCGGCAGCTCGACATCGCAGGCCTGGCGGGTGCGCGAGACGATCTGGGTGGCCAGCAGGGAATGGCCACCCAGGGCGAAGAAGTCGTCGTGCAAGCCGACGCGTGGCAGGTTCAGCACCTCGCGCCAGATCGCCGCGACCTGCTGCTGCAGCGCGGTCTGCGGCTCGACATGTTCACGCTGCTGCCAGACCGGCGCAGGCAGGGCCTTGCGATCGACCTTGCCGCTGGGGCCCAGCGGCAGGTGTTCAAGAGCGATCAGTTGCGCCGGCACCATATAGGCAGGCAGGCGCTCGGCCAGATTGGCCAGCAGTGCATCCGCCGCTGCAGTGCCGCTGTAATAGCCGACCAACTGCGCGCCAACCGCGTCCTGGTGGATCAGGACCAGCGCCTGCTCGACACCCGGCTGGCCTAGCAGGCACGCCTGCACTTCTTCAGGTTCGACGCGAAAACCTCGCACCTTCACCTGCTGGTCGAGGCGGCCAAGGTATTCCAGGGCTTCGGCCTGCACCTGCCAGCGGGCACGGTCACCACTGCGGTACAAACGCGCGCCGTCGCCATCGACCTGGGGCACGAAGCGCTCGGCGGTCAGGCCTGGGCGACCAAGGTAGCCCCGGGCCAGGCCCGCGCCACCCAGATACAGCTCGCCCGGTACGCCCGGGGCGGCCAGTTGCAGCTCATCATCCAGCACACGGCAGAGCACGTTGCCCAGCGGCCGGCCGATTGGCGAGCGGGCGCCGTCCTCGGCCCGGCAGTGCCAGTGGGTGACGTTGATGGCGGTTTCGGTCGGACCGTAGCGGTTGTGCAACTGCACCTGCGGCAGCCGTTGCAGC
>NZ_AKJC01000011.1 GCF_000282535.1 Pseudomonas sp. GM84
CAAGCCGGCTCCCACAGTTGGGCATTGGGGTAACCCTGTTGGAGCCGGCTTGCCGGCGATGGGGCCAGTACAGGCAAAACAGGTGTTTTTTCGTGCACCAGCTAGCCTTGGAACAGTGCCGCCTGTAGCAGTCGCGCACCAGCGGTGTGCACTTCGGTGACGGTGTGCTGTTACAGGACGGTTGCACGTAAACACTTGTCAGGGTTGCAATGATGGCACAGCAAGGTTGCTCCTTGTCTGTACGAGTGGTGGCGCCTGCCGCGTGGCAGACGGTTGCACGCTCAATAAAGAAAAGGCCGTCGGTCGCCTGCTTGCCTCCTGTCCAGTGTGTTTTCCCGGAATACAAAACCAATGGCACGGCCCTTGCTCGGAGCACAGGGCTGAGAAGTTGTAGTGCCAACCAAAAAAAACTCTAGGAGCACCACCTCATGTCGCAGACGTTTTACAAGAAAGGTTTCCTGGCACTTGCCGTGGCTACGGCGCTGGGTGTTTCTTCGTTTGTTCAGGCCGACGTCAAGATCGGCGTCGCGGGCCCCATGACCGGGGCTAACGCAGCGTTTGGCGAGCAGTACATGAAAGGTGCCCAGGCGGCGGCCGACAAGGTCAACGCCGCAGGTGGCGTAAACGGCGAGAAGATCGTCCTGGTCAAGGGCGATGATGCCTGCGAACCGAAGCAGGCCGTGTCCGTGGCCAACCGTCTGGTCGACCAGGACAAGGTGATCGGCGTGGTCGGCCACTTCTGTTCCTCCAACACCATCCCCGCTTCCGAGGTGTATGACGAGGCGGGCGTGATTGCCATCACCCCAGGCTCCACCAACCCGCAGGTCACCGAGCGTGGTCTGAGCGGCATGTTCCGCATGTGCGGCCGTGACGACCAGCAGGGCATCGTTGCCGGCAATTACATCGTCGACGTGCTCAAGGGCAAGAAAGTCGCGGTGCTGCACGACAAGGATACCTATGGCCAGGGCCTGGCCGACGCGACCAAGGCGCAACTTGAGAAGCGCGGCGTCAAGCCTGTGCTGTATGAAGGCCTGACCCGTGGCGAGAAAGACTTCAGCGCCGTGGTCACCAAGATCCGAGCCGCCGGTGCCGACGTGGTCTACTTCGGTGGCCTGCACCCGGAAGCCGGCCCACTGGTACGCCAGCTGCGCGAGCAGGGCCTGAAAGACGTCAAGTTCATGTCCGATGATGGCATCGTCACCGACGAACTGGTGGCCACCGCAGGCGGCGCCCAGTACGTCGACGGTGTGTACATGACCTTTGGCGCCGACCCGCGCCTGCTGCCTGACAGCAAGGCCGTGGTGGAAGAGTTCCGCAAGGCCGGCACCGAACCTGAGGGCTACACCCTGTACGCCTACGCCTCGGTCCAGGCCCTTGCCGCCGCGTTCAACGGCGCCAAGTCGAACAAGGGCGAAGACGCTGCCAAGTGGCTCAAGGCCAACCCGGTGCAGACCGTGATGGGCGAGAAGAAGTGGGACAGCAAGGGCGACCTGACCGTCTCCGACTACGTGGTCTACCAGTGGGACAAGGACGGTAAGTACCACCAGCTGGAAAAACAAAAATAATAACGGCCAACGGCCCGGGCACACATGCCCGGGCCAGTGCCCCGCGGTACCTGTCTTTATCCGAAGATCTGCACAGTTCTGCGCTGCGAGGGCCGCTGCACCCAAGCCCGCCGTGGTCGGCGCTCGTGCAATCTCAATCAGGTGAGATTGCGTTATGGATGGTATTTTCCTGCAGCAACTGGTCAACGGCCTGACCCTCGGGTCGGTCTATGGCCTGATCGCCATCGGCTACACAATGGTCTATGGCATCATCGGCATGATCAACTTCGCGCACGGCGAGGTGTATATGATTTCCGCGTACCTCGCGGCAATCAGTCTGGCATTGCTGGCCTATTTCGGCGTCGAATCGTTCCCGCTACTGATGCTGGGGACCTTGTTGTTCACCGTCGTCGTCACGGGTGTCTATGGCTTCACCATCGAGCGTATCGCCTACAAACCCCTGCGTAACTCCACCCGCCTGGCACCGCTGATCAGCGCCATCGGTATCTCGCTGATCCTGCAGAACTACGCGCAGATCAGCCAGGGCGCCCGCCAGCAAGGCGTGCCGACCCTGCTCGAAGGCGCCCTGCGCGTCGACGTGGGCAGCGGCTTCGTGCAACTGACCTACACCAAGATCTTCATCCTGGTCGCCGCGTTCGTCGGCATGGGCCTGCTCACCTACGTGATCAAGTACACCAAGCTCGGCCGCATGTGCCGCGCCACCCAGCAAGACCGCAAGATGGCGTCGATCCTCGGCATCAACACCGACCGGGTGATCTCCTATGTCTTCGTCATCGGTGCAGTGATGGCCGCGCTGGCAGGCGTGCTGATCACCATGAACTACGGCACCTTCGACTTCTACGCCGGCTTCATCATCGGCATCAAGGCATTCACCGCCGCGGTGCTCGGCGGCATCGGATCGCTACCGGGCGCCATGCTTGGCGGCATCATCCTGGGCATCTCCGAGTCGCTGTTCTCCGGCCTGATCAACTCCGACTACAAGGACGTATTCAGCTTCTCGCTGCTGGTGATGATCCTTATCTTCCGCCCACAAGGCCTGTTGGGTCGCCCGCTCGTGGCTAAGGTGTGAATATGTCCGTTGCCAAAACTGCCCCTGTTTCCGAAACCAACGGTTTCGATCTCAAACGCAGCTTGCTGGAGACCATCGTCGCCGGCTTGCTGGCGCTCATCGTCTTCGGCCCGGTAGTCGGCGTAGTGCTCGACGGCTACACCTTCAATGCCGAACCCCGCCGTGTCGCCTGGCTGGTCGGCGGGGTCATGGTCGGGCGTTTCCTGCTCAGCGTGTACCTGCAGAGCGCCCCCGGGCGGCGCATGCTCCAGGGGGTCGACAGCGGTGGCTCGGGCGTGCACGTGAACGCACCTGACTACAAGTCGCGCCTGCGCTACATCATCCCGGCGCTGATCGTGATCGCCATCGTCTTCCCGATCTTCGCCAACAAGTACCTGCTGACCGTGGTCATCCTCGGCCTGATCTACGTGCTGCTGGGCCTCGGCCTGAACATCGTGGTCGGCCTGGCGGGCCTGCTCGACCTGGGTTACGTGGCGTTCTACGCCATTGGTGCCTATGGCCTGGCGCTGGGTTACCAGTACCTCGGCCTGGGTTTCTGGAGCGTGCTGCCGCTGGCGGCCATCGCGGCAGCCCTGGCGGGATGCATACTCGGCTTCCCGGTGTTGCGCATGCACGGTGACTACCTGGCGATCGTGACCCTGGGCTTTGGCGAGATCATCCGCCTGGTGCTGAACAACTGGCTGTCGTTCACCGGTGGCCCGAACGGCATGCCGGCGCCGGCACCGACCTTCTTCGGCCTGGAGTTCGGTCGGCGGGCCAAGGACGGTGGGACGCCAATCCATGAGTTTCTCGGCATCGACTACAACGCCAACCTGAAATTCGTGTTCATCTACGCGGTGCTGTTCCTGGTGGTGCTGGCGGTGCTGTACATCAAGCACCGTCTGACCCGCATGCCGGTCGGCCGCGCCTGGGAAGCACTGCGCGAGGACGAGATCGCCTGCCGCTCGATGGGCCTGAACCACGTGCTGGTCAAGCTCTCGGCATTCACCCTGGGCGCTTCCACCGCCGGCCTTGCCGGGGTGTTCTTCGCCACCTACCAGGGCTTCGTCAACCCGTCGTCGTTCACCTTCTTCGAGTCGGCGCTGATTCTGGCCATCGTCGTGCTCGGGGGCATGGGCTCGACCGTCGGCGTGGTGATCGCGGCATTCGTGCTGACCGTGGCGCCGGAGCTGCTGCGCAGCTTCTCCGAATACCGGGTGCTGCTGTTCGGCGTGCTGATGGTGCTGATGATGATCTGGCGACCGCGTGGGCTGATCCGCATCAGCCGTACCGGTGTGACCCCGCGTAAAGGAGTGGCGCCATGAGCGACGAAATCATTCTCTCGGTCGACAACCTGATGATGCAGTTCGGTGGCATCAAGGCGCTCAGCGATGTCAGCCTCAAGGTCAAGCGCAACCAGATCTTCGCCCTGATCGGCCCCAACGGTGCCGGCAAGACCACGGTGTTCAACTGCCTCACCGGTTTCTACAAGGCCAGTGGCGGGCGTATCGAGCTGAACGTGCGCGGCAGCCACACCAACGTCATCCAGCTGCTGGGCGAGCGCTTCCAGGCAACCGACTTCGTGTCGCCGGCGAAGTTTGCCAATCGCCTGTACTACAAGATGTTCGGCGGTACCCACCTGGTGAACCGGGCAGGCCTCGCCCGGACCTTCCAGAACATTCGCCTGTTCAAGGAAATGTCGGTGGTGGAGAACCTGCTGGTGGCCCAGCACATGTGGGTCAACCGCAACCTGCTGGCCGGGGTGCTCAACACCAAGGCCTACCGCAAGGCGGAGAGCGACGCCCTGGACCACGCGTTCTACTGGCTGGAGGTGGTCGACCTGGTCGACTGCGCCAACCGCCTGGCCGGTGAGTTGTCCTACGGGCAGCAGCGCCGTCTGGAAATTGCCCGGGCCATGTGCACACGGCCGAAGATCATCTGCCTCGACGAGCCGGCCGCGGGTCTCAACCCGCAGGAGACCGAAGCGCTGAGCCGCATGATTCGCGTGCTGCGTGACGAGCACGACATCACCGTGGTGCTGATCGAGCACGACATGGGCATGGTCATGAGCATCTCCGACCATATCGTCGTGCTCGACCACGGCAACGTGATCGCCGAAGGCGCGCCACAGGATATCCGCCACAACCCGACGGTGATCGCCGCCTACCTGGGTGCCGACGAAGAGGAACTGGTATGAGTGCACCCATTCTCGAACTGAAGGAACTGGACGTGTTCTACGGGCCGATCCAGGCGCTGAAGAAAGTCTCGATGCACATCAACGAGGGCGAGACGGTGAGCCTGATCGGCGCCAACGGTGCCGGCAAGTCGACGCTGCTGATGTCGATCTTCGGCCAGCCGCGTGCGGCGTCCGGGCACATCGTCTATCGCGGCACCGACATCACCCGCAAGTCGTCGCACTACATCGCCTCCAACGGCATCGCCCAATCACCGGAAGGGCGCCGGGTGTTCCCCGACATGACCGTCGAGGAAAACCTGATGATGGGCACCATCCCCATTGGCGACAAATTTGCCAATGAGGACATGCAGCGCATGTTCGAGCTGTTTCCTCGCCTGAAGGAGCGGCGTAACCAGCGGGCCATGACCATGTCCGGTGGCGAGCAGCAAATGCTCGCCATTGCCCGGGCGTTGATGAGCCGGCCCAAGTTGTTGCTGCTCGATGAGCCTTCGCTGGGGTTGGCGCCGATCGTGGTCAAGCAGATCTTCGCCACCCTGCGTGAACTGGCCAAGACCGGGATGACCATCTTCCTGGTGGAGCAGAACGCCAACCATGCATTGAAGCTGTCCGACCGGGCGTATGTGATGGTCAACGGGCAGATCCGCATGACCGGCACGGGGCAGGAGTTGCTGGTGAACGAAGAAGTGCGTAGCGCTTACCTAGGCGGGCACTGAGTGTTGTTTGGGGCTGCAAAGCAGCCCCCAGGTTTTCCACCCAAACGGATGTGGACAACTTGTCGCATATCTTTCTCGAACCACACCACAAAGCCCTCGCAAGCCCTTGTTTCCACAGGCTGTATTTTTTCCACGGATAATGTGGAACCGCCTGTGGAAAACATGGTGGCACCTCGCTAAACCCCTTTGAATTCAAGGCCTGCAAGCCTCTGATCATATTTTGATCAGCTTTCCTTTGTGGATGATTTTTCGAGCTTTTTTTGCACAGGCCAAACATCTGGTCGAGTGCCCGCATTCCTGTGGATAAGTCTGTGCGAAACCCTTGGACAGTCCGCTGCAAGCGGCAAGATTGAAAGCCTTGAGCCATCAGCTGTAAAACCTGCGCCGACCGCATTCCGCTGAAAGGGTTCCGCTAGGCGGACAAGTTGCCCCCAATCCATGGGGAAAGGCTTGTGGATAACATGCGTATAGCTGGCGCGAGGCCCTCTGCAGCAAGGGTTCTGCGAGTATGTACAAAAAATGACCAGCTACTTTGATACCTTGCTGCCAGGCCCAAGCGAAGGCATGCTGCAAGGCCTGCCGATGACTATCCACCGCGAGGAACAGAGCATGACGTCCACCGTATTCATCACTGGCGCGACTTCCGGTTTTGGCGAAGCCACCGCCCGCCGTTTTGCCGACGCTGGCTGGAAGCTGGTGCTCACCGGGCGCCGCAAGGAACGCCTGGACGCGCTGTGCGCCGAGCTGTCGGCCAAGACCGAAGTGCATGGCCTGGTGCTCGACGTGCGCGACCGCAAGGCCATGGAGCAGGCGATCGCCACCCTGCCGGCCGGCTTCGACAAGCTGCGCGGCCTGGTCAACAACGCTGGCCTGGCACTGGGCGTGGATGCAGCGCAGAACTGCAGCCTGGATGACTGGGAGACCATGGTCGACACCAACATCAAGGGCCTGATGTACACGACTCGACTGCTGTTGCCACGTCTGATCGCCCACGGCCGTGGGGCGTCGATCCTCAACGTCGGTTCCGTGGCGGGCAACTACCCGTACCCGGGCAGCAACGTGTATGGCGGCACCAAGGCCTTCGTCGGTCAGTTCTCGCTGAGCCTGCGCTGTGACCTGCGTGGTACCGGTGTGCGGGTGAGCAACATCGAGCCGGGGCTGTGCGAGAGCGAGTTCTCGCTGGTGCGTTTCGGCGGGGACCAGGCCAAGTACGACGCCACCTATGCCGGTGCCGAGCCGATCCAGCCGCAGGATATCGCCGAGACCATCTTCTGGATCCTCAACCAGCCGGCGCACATCAACATCAACAGCCTTGAGCTGATGCCGGTGAGCCAGGACTGGGCGGGGTTCTCGATCGACCGTTCGGTCAAGGGGTGATTACAGAAACTGGGGCCGCTTTGCGGCCCATTCGCGGGACAAGCCCGCTCCCACAGGTACTCTGCTGAACCTAAGGCAGGAGAGAGCCTGTGGGAGCGGGCTTGTCCCGCGAATGCGTCAGCTCAGGCGCTGCAACCCTTCCAGGCAGGTCGCCAGGTGATAGGGCGTCGTCGAAGGCATATCGTGCCGGCTGACAGTACCTGCACCATCCCGGCACTCATACCAGCCGCCTTCATGCAGGAACCGCTGCTCCATCGCCTGCAACTGCTCAGCCAGCTTCGCTTCACTCCCCGCCCGCAACACCAGCGCCCGCAGATACTCAGCCTGCGCCCAGATCCGCTGGGTAGCATCGATCACCTTGCCATCCACATCGAGCATCGCCAGCACCGCCGCATTCTGTACCCCGCATCGCTCGGCATAGCCGAATGCGCGGTCTATGGATGCATGCAGCGGCGTACCCCGTAGCAGCGGCGAAGTTTCCAGCAGGTAGAACCATTCGAACTGATGGCCCGGCTCGAACCAGTTATCCACAGCACCGCGTGGCTTTTCCAGCATCAACCCATGCTGCGGTTCGACGAAGTGCGCCTGCAGCGCTTCACACAGTTGCAGAAGGTCCTGTTGCACGTCTTCGTCTTCACGCACGGCGAGTACTTGCAGGAAGGCTTCGGCCAAATGCATCTGTGGATTTTGCAGTGGCCCGCTGCTCAGGTCGGACCAGTCCTCGCCCAGGCTCGCCTCGTACAGGCCATCGTCGCGGGCGAACTGCTCGGCGACGATCTCCAGTGCAGCATTCAGCGCCGACTCCACCAGGCTCTCGCGCACCTTGCCCCAGTAATGTGCGCAGGCGAAGACGATGAAGGCGTGGGTGTAGAGGTCCTTGCGTCGATCCAGCGGCTTGCCGTCGGCGTCGATGCTGTAGAACCAGCCACCGTTCTCGGCGTCATGGAAATGCCGCTGCAGCGAGCGGAACAGCGCCGCGGCGCGCTCGGCGGCGCCCGGTTGCTCGATACGGCTGCTGAACAGGTACAGCTGACGCGCACAGGCCATGGCCCGGTAGCGCTGGACCGGCAGCGGGCGATGCTGGGCGTCCAGCGCTTCATAGGGCAGGGCCAGGTCGGCGTTCCAGCCCGGGCCTTGCCACAGCGGCACGATACGTTCGGCGAAGTGCTGGTTGAAGCGGGCCAGTTCGGGCAGGGTGGGGCGGGGGTTGGGCATGTGGGCGCTCGTCGCTGTCGGGCAGGGCGCCATGGTAGCAGAAGTGCGATTGTCGGTTGTCTGTGCCGGCCTCTTCGCGGGACAAGCCCGCTCCCACAAACTCAATGTGCAGTTAAGGGCTGAGAGCTACTTGTGGGAGCGGGCTTGTCCCGCGAAGAGGCCAGTACGGCCAGCAGATCAACCAGGGTTGCCCAGCCCTTGCCAATGCCGCGCGCCGACGAAGATGAAGCGCAACTGCTGGGTGATCTTCTCCTGCGCCGTCAACGCCTGTGGATAACCTTGCTCAGGGCTGTCGATCAACTCGGGCAGGGTAGCGAACACGGTCTTGACCACCAGGTCGGCCATCACCGCCAAAGCGGCGCTGTCCAGATGCCGCCAGCGCTTCATGCGCGCAAGGTCGGTGGAGAGGTCGTCACTGATGTCCTGGCGCAGGCGGGCAATGGCTTGGCGGACCGCTTGCGAGCCACCGTACTGCTCGCGGGCGAGGAACAGGAACTGCGCACGGTGGGCCGCTACCACGTCGAGAAAGATCCGCACCGAGGCGTCGGTAATGCCGCCGAGTTCGAATTCGTTCTGGCGCACCAGGCGGATGGTCTGGCGAAAGGTGGTATCGACTTCGGCGACCAGGGCAAGGCCCAGCGCGTCCATGTCGGTGAAGTGCCGGTAGAAGCCAGTGGGGACGATACCTGCCGCCCTGGCGACTTCTCGCAGGCTGATGCTGCCGAAGCCGCGACCACTCTCCATGAGCTGGCAGGCAGCATCCAGCAGGGCCTGGCGGGTCTGTTGCTTTTGTTCGGCGCGCGGCAGCATGGCAGGAATTCTGAGACGGTGAGGCTGGGCACTCTAGATAAAAAAACGAAGCCCGGTCAATGGACCGGGCTGGGAGGGGAGCAGGCACTGTGATGCAGGTTGTTGTTTTCGGCCATGGTGATCAGCTCACACGGCTGATTTCAACCAGACGATCCGAGCCACCTTCGGCGACGCGGCCACTACGTTCGATCAGGCGATCCGAGCCACCTTCGGCGACGCGGCCAGCGCGTTCGATCAGGCGGTCCGAGCCACCTTCAGCAACACGGCCGCTACGTTCGATCAGGCGGTCCGAGCCACCTTCAGCTACACGGCCACTACGTTCGATCAGGCGATCCGAGCCACCTTCGGCAACGGTTTTCAGCGGTTGGGCAACTTCAGCGGCGCTGGAACGCGATTCGGCGGTCAGGTGCTGGTCGGCGGCTGGGACGGCATAGGCGTTGGCAGCCAGGATGGACAGGGTCAGGGTCAGCAGGTGGCGTTTCATGATGGCGGTGCTCCTCGGCGGGGCTGGAAAGTGGGTACGAAGCCAATGCTACGCCGGGGAGCGCCAGAGAGAAGTTCATACGGGTAATGGTAACAATCGACCGCATTGATAGAGATTCTCAAGCGCTCTACTACGCTCGTTTCGACGCGCTTGATGGCTATTGGCCGGTAGCTATGCCGAGCACTTCGCCAGCCTTTCCCAGACCAATAGATGAGCAAGAAGCAGGGAAAAACTTCGCTATCATGCACGCCACCGATAAAACCCCACGGGTTTTCATCAGTCCGAGATATTGAGTGCCATCACTGCGCCCGTTTCGTGCCATGTCGTCAGGAGAACTACGCAATGACGCGTCCTGCCAGAATCATCGTCTGGACCCTCACCACCCTGCTGACCCTGTTGGCGATACTGGTGGTGGTGATTGCCACCTTCGACTGGAACCGCGTCAAGCCGCTGCTCAACGAGAAGGTCTCAGAGGCCCTGCAGCGGCCGTTCGCCATCAACGGCAACCTTGCCGTGCACTGGCGCATCGAACCCGAAGAGGGTGGCTGGCGCGGCTGGGTGCCCTTGCCGCACTTCATTGCCGAAGACCTGACCTTGGGCAACCCCGACTGGCTCAAGGAACCGCGAATGGCCAGCCTGGAGCGCGTCGAGTTCCGCCTGGCGATGGTGCCATTGCTGTTCCAGCAGATCGTCATCCCCCGCATCGATCTGGTCAAACCCACAGCCAGCCTTACCCGCCTGGCCGATGGCCGGGCCAACTGGACGTTCGACTTCGGGCCCAAGGACGCGCATGCCGAACCCTCCAATTGGCAGCTGGACATCGGCGCCATCGGTTTCGACCAAGGTAATGTCAGCTTCGACGACCAGACCCTGAAAACCAGCATGAAGGTCCAGATCGACCCCCTGGGCAAGCCGATCCCGTTCAGCGATATCGTCGGCAAGGCCCGTGCGGAAAAAGCCGCTGGCGCCCAGGACTACGCCTTTGGGCTCAAGGCCCAAGGCCGCTACAAGGGCCAGCCCGTGTCCGGGACGGGCAAGATCGGCGGCCTGCTGGCGCTGCAGGATGCCAGCCAGCCGTTCCCGCTGCAGGGCGATGTGCGCATCGGTGACACCCACGTGGTAGTGGCCGGCACCCTGACCGACCCGCGCAACCTGGGTGCCCTGGACCTGCGCCTGCGCCTGGCCGGTGCCAGCCTGGGCAACCTGTACCCGCTGACGGGCGTAACCCTGCCAGATACCCCGCCCTACAACACCGATGGCCACCTCACGGCCAACCTGCATGCTGCCGAGGGGGCGACCTTCAATTACCAGGGTTTCAACGGCAAGATCGGCAACAGTGATATCCATGGCGACCTGGCCTTCGTCGCCAGCCAGCCACGGCCCAAGCTGACGGGCAAGCTGGTCTCCAACCAACTGCTGTTCAAGGACCTGGCACCGCTGATCGGTGCCGATTCGAACGCTGAACAGAAGGCCCGTGGCGGCGCCAGCAAACAGCCCGTGGGCAAGGTGCTACCGGTCGAGGAGTTCCGCACCGAACGCTGGCGCGCCATGGATGCCGATGTCACCTTCGCCGGCAAACGCATCGTCCACAGCGAACAGCTGCCGTTCAATGACTTGTCGGCCCATGTGATCCTCGATGACGGCCTGCTGCGCCTGGAGCCACTGCGTTTTGGTGTGGCAGGCGGCAACCTGGCCTCGAACATTCGCCTGGACGGGCGCAGCGTGCCCCTGCAGGGCCGCGCCCAGCTGACCGCGCGCGACATGAAGCTCAAGCAGCTGTTCCCAAGCTTCGCGCCCATGCAAACCAGCTTCGGCGAGCTTAACGGCGATGCCGACATCAGCGGTCGGGGCAATTCGGTGGCGGCGTTGCTGGGTACGGCCAATGGCGATCTGCGCATGCTGATCAACGATGGGGCGATCAGCCGCAGCCTGATGGAGATCGCCGGGCTCAACGTCGGCAACTATGTGATCGGCAAGCTGTTTGGCGACGAGGACGTGAAGATCAATTGCGCGGCAGCGGATGTCGGGATCAAGGATGGGCTGGCGACCACGCGCCTGTTCATCTTCGATACCGAGAACGCGATCATCTACATCAATGGCACGGCCAATTTCGCCAGCGAACAGCTGGACCTGAAGATCACCCCTGAGTCCAAGGGCGTGCGGCTGTTCTCGCTGCGTTCGCCGCTGTATGTGCGCGGGCCGTTCGCCAAGCCCGGTGCGGGTGTACAGGCGGTGCCGCTGGCCTTGCGCGGTGCGGGGATGGTGGCGCTGGGGGTGCTCGCGGGGCCGGCGGCGGGGTTGTTGGCGCTGGTGGCGCCGAGCAGTGGCGATGAACCCAACCAGTGCACGCCTTTGCTGCAACAGATGAAGGCGGGCAAGGCGCCAGCTGCGGTGAAGGGCAAGAAATAGTGCAAGGGGGCCGCTTTGCGGCCCATTCGCGGCACAAGGCCGCTCCCACAAGGGCACCGCTAAGCCTGGACTGTGCGATGACCCTGTGGGAGCGGCCTTGTGCCGCGAATGGGCTGCAACGCAGCCCCTCGCGATTACAACCCCTGGAGCAGATCGGACATATCGTCCGCGTGCTCTTCTTCCTGCGCCAGGATGTCCTCGAAGATCCGCCGCGTAGTCGGGTCGGTATCCCCGATGAACTGAATGATCTCCCGGTAGCTGTCGATCGCGATGCGTTCGGCCACCAGGTCTTCCAGCACCATCTCTTTCAGCGAACTGCCCGCCACATACTGAGCATGGGAATTCTTGGTCAGGTTGTCCGGATTGAAGTCCGGCTCACCCCCCAGCTGCACGATGCGTTCGGCCAGCTTGTCGGCGTGTTCGGCTTCCTGGGTGGCATGCTCGAGAAACTCTTCAGCCGCGACGCTCGCCTTGATCCCGCTGGCCATGAAGTAATGGCGCTTGTAGCGCAGCACGCAGACCAGCTCGGTGGCCAGCGACTCGTTGAGCAGGCGCAGGATCTTTTCGCGATCGGCCTGATAACCCTCGGTCACCGCGCCTTGTTCCACATGCTCGCGCGCACGCTTGCGCAGGGTTTGCACATCGGTCAGTTCAACGTTGCTCATGGTTGTCTCCAATCAGATCAGGACGGTGGGTCAAGGTGTGGGCAGGCTCACGCGCCTCTTACGGCGTCGCTGTCCTCTTCTCGTTGCTTGCAAGTCTTGAAGCCCTTGGCATCGACATGGCCGGTGGCGTCGAAACGCACGTAGTAAGGCTGCTGGTGGCCGTCGCGGTTGAGGATGTAGTCGTTGCAGGTGCCCCCGTGCGGCAAGTCGATCACGTTGGATGGGCTGCCGCCGATGGCAATGACTTTCTGCATGGTCATGCCATTTTCCACCTGCTTGACCAGCGGTTCATCGCGGTAGGTGGCGTAGTCCACCGGGTTCTCCGGGTGGCTGCCGCAGGCGGCCAGGGTGGCGCTTGCCAGAAGGATTGCCAGGGTCTGCTTGTACATGGTCCCGCTCCTTGCACAGGGTCTGTTCTGGTTTGGAACCGCAGCGCGCGCCAGGAGTTCGATTGCGATGGTCATCGCGGCCGCTGTAGTGTGGGCCGATCCTCCACGGACAGGGGCTGGAGCAATGGGACAGGAATTGGCCACGCGATACCCGCTGGTGCTGGTGCCGGGCATGTTCGGTTTCGTCAGGGTGCTGCTCTACCCCTACTGGTTCGGCATCGTCCCCGCCTTGCGCAAGGGCGGGGCGCAGGTGTTCCCGGTACAGGTTTCGCCGCTGCATTCCAGCGAGGTACGCGGCGAGCAGTTGCTGGCGATCATCGAGGACATCTGTCAGCGCACCGGCACCGACAAGGTCAATCTGATCGGCCATAGCCAGGGCGCCCTGGATGCCCGCTACGCCGCTACCAAAAGGCCTGATCGGATAGCCTCGGTCACCTCGGTGGCCGGGCCTAACCACGGCTCTGAACTGGCCGATCATCTGGAGCGCACAGCGCCGGGCGACTCAGCCCGGGGGCGACTGCTAAAAGCTGCGTTGCATGGACTGGCAGTGCTGCTGGCATGGCTGGAAACCGGCTGGCGCCGCGACCCGCTGCCGATCGACGTGCACGCCTCGCACCAATCCCTGACCAGCGCCGGGGTGGCGCTGTTCAACCAGGCTTGTCCACAAGGCTTGCCCGACACCTGGGGCGGTGAAGGGCCGGGCGAGGTGAATGGCGTGCGCTATTACTCCTGGTCGGGCACCCTGCAGCCAGGGCTCACCGACCAGGGGCGCAACCGTTTCGATGGCAGCAACCGCTTCTGCCGCCTGTTTGCGCGCAGCTTCGTCAAGGAGAAGGGCCACTGCGACGGCATGGTCGGGCGCTTCAGTTCACACCTGGGGCAGGTGATCGGTGATGACTACCCGCTCGACCACCTGGACATCGTCAACCAGTCGCTCGGCGCCGTGGGCAAGGGCGCCGCGCCGGTGCGCCTGTTTACCGAGCATGCTGCTCGGCTCAAGGCTGCGGGGCTGTAGCCGCACGGCGCACGGGGGTGGTCCAGCGTTCGGCGAGGACCACGCCGGCCAGGGTCAGCAGGCCGCCGATCAGGTGGTAGCTGGCCAGTTGTTCGTCGAGTACGCCGGCGGCGATCAGCGCGGTCACCACCGGCAGCAAGTTGAAGAACAGCGTGGTGCGGCTGGGGCCAAGGCGGTGTACGGCCTGCATCCACACCAGCGGTGCGACCATCGAGGCCAGCACGCAGGCATACAGCACCAGGCCGACGTTGTGGGCATTCAGCCCGGTCTTGTCCGAAACCAGGAACAGCGGCAGCAACACGATGATTGCCACCAGCACCTGCAGGTACAGCAACTGCAAGGGCGGCAGGCGTAGCTGCCATTTCTTCAGCAGGAAGCTGTACAGGGCATAGGCGAAGGTGGCCACCAGCATCAGCAGGTCGCCGCTGTTCAGACCCTGTTCGAGCAGGGCGGCAGGGTGGCCGGCGGATACCACTTCGAGCACGCCATAGAACGACACCAGGGCACCCAGCAAGGCGCCATAGCTCAGGCGCTGGCCCAGCCAGGCGATGGACAGCGCCAGCGACATCAACGGCATCAGCGACAGGATGATGCCCATGTTGGTGGCGCTGGTAATGCTTGCGGCGAAATACGCCAGGCTCTGGTAGATGGCCATGCCCAGCACGCCGAGGACGAAGACCTTGCCCAGGTGCGGGCGAATCGCCGCGCGGTTGCGCCACACCTTGGGCAGCAGGAACGGGGTGAACAGCAGGCCGGCCAGCAGCCAGCGGTAGAAGCCGATTTCGGCGGGGTGGATGGCACCGGCGGACAGCTTGGTGACTACGGTGTTGCCGGCCCAGATCAGGATGGCGGTGAGGGGGAACAGGTAATTCATACAGCTGTGATTCTCTGAGGTGTTGCGAAAGGGCCGCCCAGCGGTCCCCGATAGGCGCCTATTATCCGCTGTCCGTTCGCAAGCCTATACTCCTATCCAGACAACCTGCCCCTGCAAGCAGACACCATGGCCCGCAAATACCTCGACATCCCCCAGTTCGACCAGCTCCCGGCGTCGGTGTACTTCCGTCACGACGAATTCGGCGCCGATACCCACAGCGCCCCGCATCGTCACGCCTGGGGCCAGCTCAACTACACCGCCCACGGCGTCATGCACCTGGACGTCGATGGCCAGCGCTTTCTTTCACCTCCGCACTATGCGGTCTGGGTGCCGCCGGGGACCGAGCATGGCTGCTACAACCCCCAGGCCATCGTCTACCGCTCGGTCTATCTGGACCGCAGCCTGTGCGCCGACTTGCCGCAACAGCCTTGCAGCCTGGTGATCAGCGAGATCCTCAAGGCCATCCTCGGCGACTTTGCCCGGCGCGATCTCAAGGTGGCACAGGATGAACGCGACCAGCGCCTGGTCCAGGTACTGCTCGACCAACTGCTGCTGGCGCCGACCCAGACCTGCTACCTGCCGTTTGCCCGCAGCGACGGTTTGCGCCAGGTGCTCGACGCCCTCGGCGGTGAACCCGGTGACAACCGCCCGCTGGCAGAGTGGGCAGCGCAGGTGCATGTCAGCGAGCGCACCCTGGCGCGCCAGTTCCTGCGGGAGCTGGGCATCAGCTTTGGTGAATGGCGCCTGCGCCTGCGTTTCTTGCGCGCCATCGAAGCCCTGGAGGCCGGCCAACCGATTCAGGCGATCGCCTTCGACCTGGGCTACAGCAGCGCCTCGGCCTTCATCGCCATGTTCCAGCGCCAGGCCCAGTGCACGCCGGAACAGTACCGCCGCCAGGCACGGGCGGGCGTGTAAAAATTCTTGTCTACACTGATCTGCACCACCGTGCATCGGGCGCGGAGAAAAGGAGATCGCTCCATGAAGATGCTGCAAATGCCGTTGCTGGTGTTGGCTGTGTTGTTCAGTGCGCAAGGATTCGCCGCCACCGCACAACAGGAAAAGATGACCTCGTGCAATGCCGACGCCTCCGCCAAGGCGCTCAAGGGCGATGAGCGCAAGGCGTTCATGAGCAACTGCCTGAAGAAGGACGTTCCGACTGCCCAGCAGGAAAAGATGAAGACCTGCAACGCTGACGCCACCACCAAGGCCCTGAAGGGCGACGAGCGCAAAGCCTTCATGAGCGACTGCCTGAAGAAGAAATGACCTGCGCCTATGCCTCTGGCTTCAAGGCTGGCAGACTGCGGGTCTTTCCGCTGTCTGCCGTCGAGGCTGTATGACCTTCACCCCCCGCCAGATCACCCTCGCCAGTCTGATCATCGTGATGGCCGGGTTGCTCCTGGCCCTGCCCCTGAAGTTGCTGCCTAGCCTGCTGGCCGGCCTGCTGGTGTTCGAACTGGTCAACATGCTCACGCCACGGCTACAACCGCTGATTGCCGGCCAGCGCGCGCGCTGGCTGGCGGTGGCGCTGCTCGGCACATTGGTGGTCAGTACCCTGACGCTACTGATCGCCGGCGCGTTCAGTTTCCTGCTGCACGAGGCGGAAAACCCCGGCGCCTCGCTGGACAAGTTCATGGGCCTGGTGGAGCGTGCCCGTGGCCAGTTGCCGCCGTTCATCGAGGCGTACCTGCCGGCCAGCGCCGCCGAGTTCAAGGTGGCCATCGGTGACTGGATCAAGAGCCACCTGAGCGATCTGCAACTGGTCGGCAAGGGCATGGCGCACATGTTCGTGACCCTGCTGATCGGCATGATCCTGGGCGCCATCATCGCCCTGCAGCGCATCCCTGACATTTCCCGGCGCAAGCCGCTGGCGGCCGCGCTGTTCGAACGGCTGAGCCTGCTGGTGCAGGCGTTTCGCAACATCGTGTTCGCGCAGATCAAGATCTCGCTGCTCAATACCGCCTTCACCGGTATCTTCCTGGCCGTGGTGATGCCCATGTTCGGGGTGCACCTGCCGCTGACCAAGACGCTGATCGTGCTGACCTTCCTGCTGGGGCTGTTGCCGGTGATCGGCAACCTGATGTCCAACACCCTGATCACCATCGTCGGCCTGTCGCTGTCGATCTGGGTGGCGGCGGCGGCGCTGGGGTATCTGATCGTCATCCACAAGGTCGAGTATTTCCTCAACGCGCGGATCGTCGGTGGGCAGATCAGTGCCAAGGCGTGGGAGCTGTTGCTGGCGATGCTGGTATTCGAGGCGGCGTTCGGGCTACCGGGAGTGGTGGCGGGGCCGATCTATTACGCCTACCTGAAGAGTGAGCTGAAGCGGGCGGAGCTGGTTTGAGTTCAAGGGTGTCCGTACCGGCCTCTTCGCGGGACAAGCCCGCTCCCACAGATTCACCACTACCTCCGAGCGGGTAGTAATCCTGTGGGAGCGGGCTTGTCCCGCGAAGAGGTCAGCTCAGGCTGTCAGATTACCCCGTAACGCTTGCGCGCCTCGATCGCCAACCCGCTACCAATGCTGCCAAAGATGTTGCCTTCCACATGCCGCGCATTGGGCAGCATCGCCGCCACGCTGTTGCGCAGCGCCGGAATACCGCTGGACCCCCCGGTGAAGAACACCGTATCCACCTGCCCTTCGCTCACGCCGGCCTTGGCCAGCAGCTCGGTCACGCTGCCGCGCACGCGCTCCAGCAGCCCCTCGATGGCCCCTTCGAACACCGCACGGGTCAGGTCCACGCCCAGCTCGCGCTCGACACGGCCCAGGTCGATGCGGCGGCTCTGCTGGTCGGTCAGCTCGATCTTGCTGGCCTCCACTTCCATCGCCAGCCAGTGCCCGGCGCGCTGCTCGATCAGCTTGAACAGGCGATCGATGCCGAGGGTGTCCTCGATGTCATAGCGCATGCTGCCCAAAGCCAGCTGCGACTTCTGCGAGTACAGGGCGTTGATGGTGTGCCAGGTGGCCAGGTTGAGGTGATAGCTGGTAGGCATCAGCGCACCGCTCTTCATCCGGCTGCCATAGCCGAACAGCGGCATCACCCCTTGCAGGCTCAGCTGCTTGTCGAAGTCGGTACCGCCGATGTGCACGCCGCCGGTGGCGAGGATGTCGCTCTGGCGCTCGGCCACCTGGTGGCGCTCGGGCGACAGGCGGATCAGGGTAAAGTCCGAGGTACCACCGCCGATATCGACGATGAGCACCAGCTCTTCACGGCTGATGCCCGACTCGTAGTCGAACGCTGCGGCAATGGGTTCGTACTGGAACGACACGTCCTTGAAGCCGATCTTGCGCGCCACGTCGGCCAGGGTGTCCTCGGCCTCCTGGTCGGCGGCCGGGTCTTCGTCGACGAAGAATACCGGGCGACCCAGCACCACCTGATCGAATTCGCGGCCGGCATCGGCCTCGGCGCGCTTTTTCAGCTCGCCGATGAACATGCCCAGCAGGTCTTTGAACGGCAGGGCGCTGCCCAGCACGCTGGTGTCGTGCTTGATCAGCTTCGACCCCAGCAGGCTCTTGAGCGAGCGCATCAGGCGGCCTTCGTAGCCTTCCAGGTATTCGTGCAGCGCCAGGCGGCCATACACCGGGCGGCGCTCTTCGATATTGAAGAAGACCACCGAGGGCAAGGTGATCTTGCCGTCTTCCAGGGCGATCAGCGACTCGCTGCCAGGGCGGTGCCAGCCGACCGTGGAGTTGGAGGTGCCGAAGTCGATGCCAAGGGCGCGGGCCGGGGATACGTCAGACATGGGGAAACAGGCTTCCGGAGGCAAAACGGCCGCGCAGTTTATGCCAGTTGGCCAGAGAATCAAGACCGGTCGTCTGCCTTGCAGCAACGCCAAGCGCACCTTGAAAGGCTATGCTTGACCCCTATCTTCAGTTGCAACACGCAATTTCACATTGGTGATCCACAGATGGACTTCAAAGACTATTACAAGATACTCGGCGTAGAGCCCACGGCGGACGACAAGGCGATCAAGGCCGCGTACCGCAAGCTGGCGCGTAAGTATCACCCGGATGTCAGCAAGGAGCGGGACGCCGAGGAGAAATTCAAGGAGGCCAACGAGGCCTACGAGGTGCTCGGCGATGCCCAGAAGCGCGCCGAGTTCGACGAGATCCGCAAATACGGCGGTCAGCACGGGCGGCCCTTCCAGGCCCCGCCGGGCTGGGAAAGCCGTGGCGGTGGCGGCGGCTTCGAAGGCGGCGACTTCTCCGACTTCTTCAGCTCGATCTTCGGCGCCCGCGGCGGCAGCCCGTTCGGCGGCGCCCGGCAACAACGCAGCGCCGGCAGGCGAGGGCAGGACGTGGAACTGGAACTGGCGATCTTCCTTGAAGAAACCCTGAGCAAGGAATCCAAGCAGATCAGCTTCCAGGTGCCGCAGACCAACGCCGCCGGCCAGCGCACCGGGTTCACCACCAAGACCCTGAACGTGAAGATTCCAGCCGGGGTAACCGATGGCGAGCGCATCCGCCTCAAGGGCCAGGGTGCGCCGGGTCTGGGCGGCGGGGCCAATGGCGACCTGTTCCTGACCGTGCGCCTGGCACCCCACCCGCTGTTCGATGTCGAAGGTCATGACCTGATCATCACCGTGCCGCTGGCACCGTGGGAGGCGGCGTTGGGCACCAAGGTGGCGGTGCCGACCCTGACCGGCAAGATCAACCTGACCATCCGCCCCGACAGCCAGAGCGGCCAGCGCCTGCGCGTGCCGGGCATGGGCCTGGCGAACAAGCAGGGCGAGCGCGGCAACCTCTACGCCCAGCTCAAGGTGGTCATGCCGCCGACAAACGATGCTTCTGCCCGCGAACTGTGGACCCAGCTCTCCGAGAAGGCTGCGTTCGATCCGAGGAAACAATGGAGTAAGTGATCATGAGCAGCACCCTGATCGTTCAACTGGACATGCGCACCCTTTGCCAGGAGGCCGATATCACGGCCGACTTCGTGGTCGAGATCGTCGAGCACGGCATCGTTGAACCTTCGGGGCGAACGCCGGAGGAGTGGTTGTTCGACGATCAGGCGCCGCTGCTGGCCAAGCGCGCGGTGAAGCTGCACCAGGAGCTTGAGCTGGAATGGGAAGGGGTGGCGCTGGCGCTGGAGCTGTTGCAGGAAGTGCAGCAATTGCGCAGTGAGAACAGCATGCTGAGACAGCGGTTGGGGCGGTTTATCCAGATGTGAATGTGTTTGCCTGTGCCGGCCTCTTCGCGGGACAAGCCCGCTCCCACAGGTACACCTCAGGTTTTGAGAACTGGGGTGCACCTGTGGGAGCGGGCTTGTCCCGCGAAGAGGTCGACACAGGTATCAAGCTGGCTTGGCTCCAGGATTCAACACCAGCTGCATGAAGGTCAAATCCAGCCAGCGCCCGAACTTCACCCCCACCTGCGGCATCTGCCCGGTCACCACAAAGCCCAATCGCTCATGCAGGCGCACCGACGCCTCATTGCCGCTTTCGATCGCCGCCACCATCACATGTTTGCCACACCCCCGTGCCCGCTCGATCAGCACCGCCATCAGCGCCGGCCCCAGGCCTTTGCCACGCTGGTCGCCACGGATATACACCGAGTGCTCCACGGTATTGCGAAACCCCTCGAACGGCCGCCAGTCGCCAAACGAGGCATAACCCAGCACCCCCGTTTCATCCTCCGCCACCAGGATCGGATAACCCTGCAGTGCCCGCGCCTCGAACCAGGCCTGACGGTTGGCCAGGTCTACCGGCGTTTCGTTCCAGATCGCCGTCGTGTTGCGCACTGCGTCGTTGTAGATCTCAAGGATGCCCGGTAGGTCGGTGGCCAGGGCGTCACGGATTTCGTGGCTCATGTGCAGCGTCTCGCAAGGTCGATGGCAGCAGATTAAATGGTTACCAGCCCCCGCACACCCTCGGCCTGCATGTTTTCACCGCGCCCGCGCTGGACGATCTCGCCACGGGCCATGACCAGGTATTGGTCGGCCAGTGCCTCGGCGAAGTCGTAGAACTGCTCCACCAGCAGGATGGCCATGTCGCCACGTTCGGCCAGGCGCTGGATGACCGCACCGATTTCCTTGATCACCGAGGGTTGGATGCCTTCGGTCGGTTCGTCGAGGATCAGCAGCCGTGGGCGGCTGGCCAGGGCGCGGCCGATGGCCAGCTGTTGCTGCTGGCCGCCGGACAGGTCGCCCCCGCGGCGTTGCTTCATCTGTTCCAGGACCGGGAACAGTTCGTAGATGAACGTTGGCACTTCGCGCGCCTCGCGGGCAGGGAAGCGCGACAGGCCCATCAGCAGGTTTTCCTCGACGGTGAGGCGCGGGAAGATCTCGCGGCCCTGGGGGACATAGGCGATGCCGGCCTGGACCCGCTGTTGCGGTTTGAGCGTGGTGATCGGCTTGCCTTCCCATTCGACGCTGCCTTCGCGGGTCGGGACCAGGCCCATCAGGCAGCGCAGCAGGGTGGTCTTGCCAACGCCGTTGCGCCCGAGCAGGCAGGTGACTTCGCCGACCTTGGCCTCGAAGGACAGGCCGCGAAGGATGTGGCTGGCGCCGTAGTATTGGTGCAGGGTGT
>NZ_AKJC01000012.1 GCF_000282535.1 Pseudomonas sp. GM84
TGGCGGACGAGCCGGTGGTGGAGAAACCACCGCTGCTGATCGGCCGCAAGAACATCGAGGCGCGGGTCTCGCGGCGGCGCGGGCGCTAGCCGTCAGCAGGCCTTCGAGGCCTCGCACACCCGGTGATAGGCGCGGTTGAAATACACCAGCCCATCATCGGCGCCACCCTGGCGGATTTGCTCGATCTCGCAGTAGAAGATGCTGTGCGAGCCCACTTCATGCACCTGGGCAATCCGGCAGTCGAAGTTCACCAGCGCTTCCTGCATCACTGGCGCACCGCTTTCCAGCACGGTCCAGTGGGTGGAGGCGAAGCGCTCTTCCATGCTCAGCTGGCGGTTGGCGAAGACCCCCGACAGCTCCTGATGCGTGCCGGCCAGCACGTTCACGCACAGCGCGCCGTTGGCCTTGAACTGCTCGTTGGAGTACGACGAGCGATTCATGCACACCAGCAAGGTCGGCGGTGCATCGGTGACGCTGCACACCGCCGAGGCGGTGAAGCCGAAGCGTCCAGCAGGGCCATCGGTGGTGATCACCGACACGGCGCCACCGAGCATTGCCATTGCGTTGCGAAATTGGGTTACGTCAACCATGGTCATGCTCCTCAGATATCCAGCACCAGCTTGTTGGACTTGGCCCGCGAGCAGCACACCAGGATCTGGTCGTTCGCGGCTTTCTCTTCATCGGTCAGGTACACGTCGCGGTGGTCCGGCTCGCCTTCGAGCACCTCGCACATGCAGGTGCCGCACACCCCCTGCTCGCAAGAGATGTCGATCTTGATGCCGACCTGGGCCAGGGCGTCGAGAATGCTCTGGCCCTCGGCGACCTGCACGGTCTTGTTGCTGCGCGCGGCGACCACCTCGAAGCTGGCGCCACTGGCATCGACCTCGACCTGGAAGTACTCCTTGTGGATGTGGTCCTCGGCGTACCCCTGCTGGCGCGCGCCGGAGATCACCCAATCCATGAAGCCCGACGGGCCACAGGTATACAGGTGAGTGCCGGTCGAACCCGCACCGAGCACGGCCTGCAGATCCAGGCGCTGGGCGGCGTCTTCGTCGTCGAAGTGGGTGACCACCCGATCGGCGAATGGCGCACTGGCCAGGGCTTCGAGGAACGCGCTGCGGCTGCGCGAGCGGCCGCAGTAGTGCAATTCGAAATCAGCGCCCTGCTGGTACAGGGCGTGGGCCATGGCGATCATCGGCGTGATGCCGATGCCGCCACCCAGCAGGATCGAGCGGCGCGCATCGGCCGCCAGCGGAAACAGGTTGCGCGGTGTGCTGATCTGCACCTCGCGCCCCTCCACCAGTGCCTCATGCACGCCCACCGAGCCGCCACGGGAGTCCGGGTCCTTGAGCACACCCAGGCGATACACCGAGGCATCCGCCGGGTCGCTGCACAGCGAATACTGACGCACCAGGCCGGGGGCCACGTGGATGTCCACGTGCGCGCCCGCCTCGAAGGCCGGCAGCGCGGCGCCATCGGCCAGCGCCAGGTCGAGGACGACCACGTCGGCCCCTTGGATCTCGCGCTTGCGCACGACGACATTCAACAATTGTTCATTCATGACCGGTGTCCTGTAGTGATTCATCGCATGAACAGGCCGCCGTTCACGTCCCAGGTCGCCCCGGTGGTGAAGTAGGCCTCGGGCCGCGCCAGCTGCACGATCAGGTCGCCCAGGAAATCCGCATCGCCCAGGCGCTGCACCGGGATGTTCGCCAGCAGCCCCTGCAGGCGTTCGGCCGGCACGGCCGCATGCACCGCGGGCGAGTCGATCGGGCCCGGGGCGATGGCGTTGACGGTGACGCCGCGGGCGGCGAATTCCTTGGCGAAGATCTTGGTCAGGGTGACGATCGCGCCCTTGCTCGCCGCATAGTGCGCGCCGGTGGCAGTGCCGCCGTTCTGCCCGGCCAGCGAGGCCAGGTTGATGATCCGCCCGTAGCCGACCTCGGCCATGTGCGCGCCCAGTACCTGGCAGCCGAGGAACACGCTGCGCAGGTTCAGGCCGACCACGGCGTCGAACTCTTCCGGGCTGATCTGCATCAGCGGCGTGGTCTTGGTCACCGCCGCGTTGTTGACCACCACGTGCAGGGCACCGAAGTGCTCCAGCACCTGGGCCAGGGCTTGCTCGAAATCGCCTTTGCTGGCGACATCGAGCTTGACCGCCAGGGCACGTCCGCCCTGCCCTTGCAGCTGCTCGGCAGTGGCCTGGGCCAGGCCCAGGTCACGGTCCGAGACCACCACGTCGAAACCTGCGGCGAGCAGCCGGGCGCAGAAGCGCTGGCCCAGCCCCTGCCCGGCCCCGGTTACCAATGCGACTTGGTTCATGGCCGGGTCCTCACAGGATGTAGCCGATACCGGCAAGGGTATCGTCGCTGTTGATCAGGCTGATCACCTTGCGCTCGATCTTGAAACCGCCCTCGGCACGCACCAGGGTGTAGGTCAGGTCGGCGCTGTAGTGCTTGAGGCTTTCCTTGCGGAACTCGCGGATGTTCTGCGCGGCGCGCACGGTGACGTTCACCCCGTCATCGCCCAGCACGCGGATGCGCGAAATGCTGCGCACGGTGCGCGGCTGCGGGCTGGTGGAAATCGATTCGCCGCCGATCAGCCGCTGCACGCGCAGGCGGCGCATGTGGTGGTCGTCGTAGGCATAGTTCAAGGTGTTCTCGAAGTCGGTTTCCTTGGGGTTGATCGGGATGATGTAGGTCCCTTTCGCGGTCCACAGGTCCTGCCAGGCTTCGTACTCACCGTGGTCGAGCATGTCGCCTTCCTGCCAGATGAAGGCGGTGACTTCTTGCAGCAATTGCAAATTCATGGGGTTCTCCACACTCAGGCCGACATCATCTTTTTCCACTGCTGGTACGCCGCGCGCATGCCGGTTTCGGCACTCACGTCAGAGACCAGGCCATCTTCGCTTGGGCGTTCGCCCGGCAAGCCGCGGTTGAGCATGATCCACAGGTTCTCGCCGGCATTGGCGCCCTTCTGCACGCGCTCCCAGGCCTCGGAATCGTCCGGGGTGCCGAAGCCCATCGGGCCCTGGAAGTGCTCGTGCAGGCGCAGGCGGTAGCGGTTGGCCGCGGCCGGGCCGCCGTCCATGGTGATCACCGAGTGGTGGATCTCGGTCTCGGTGACCGAGATCGGCTGCAGCACGCGGAAGAACGCCATCGAGCAGGCGACGTTGGGGAACAGGTTGAGGTTGAAGCCCGACCCGCCCACCGCACGCACGATGCGGCGCACCTGCGGCTCGTCGATGCCTTCGTCACGCAGCTCGGCGGCCAGCGACTCGAAGCGCTCGGGGATCGGCTTGTCGAGGTCGGCTTCCAGGTCGACCAGCTCGGGGATCATCACCATCACGCTGTGGCCGTTGCCCAGGTCCTCGACGTAGCCAGGGCCTTTGACGAAGTCGAACAGCTCCAGGGTCTGTTCGTCCACGGACGACAGGAAGCTCTTGTGCACCAGCGGGAAGTGGTAGGCGTCGGTGGTGTTTTCCAGCTGGATCTTCCAGTTGCCGGGGAAGCGGAAACGGTGCTCGCCCGGCACCTTGATGCCGTAGCCCGCGCCTTGCTTCATGAACAGGTCCATCCACTTCTTGGCCGCGCCCAGGAAGTCTTCCAGCGGCTCGATGTCGTCCTTGAAGGTGGCGAAGATCATGCCGGCATAGCTTTCGGTGCGCAGGCTGACCAGCGGCAGCTCGGCCTTGTCCAGGCAGTCGCCGTAGCTTTCCGGGTGCGGCACGCCGCGCAGCGAACCGTCGAGGGCATAGCCCCAGCCGTGGTACGGGCAGACGAAGCTGTTGGTCTTGCCTTTCTTGTGCTCGCACACCGTGGCGCCCCGGTGGCGGCAGCGGTTGAGCAGGACATTGACGGCCTTCTTGCGGTCGCGCACGACGATCACCGGCTGCTTGCCGATGTAGGTGGTCTTGTAGCTGCCGGCCTCGGGGATTTCGCTCTCGTGGGCGACCCAGATCCAGGTGCTGTGGAAAATCTTTTCCAGCTCGGCGTCGAACAGCGCCGGGTCGGTGTACAGCGAGGTGTGGACGCGGTCGGGCTGCACCAGCTCGGCGGGGTCTACGCTCAGGTTGACGGCGGGAATCAGGTTAGTCACGGAAACACTCCTCCACTTCAGGTGCGCTGGATGATCAGTTCGCGGCCGACACGGGCCTCGACCTTGGCGTAGCGCCACAGCTTGTACGGGCCGTCGCCCACGGCGGTGGTGCGGAACAGGTTGCAGGCGGCGTGCACGGTCTGGATGTCCGGTACGTCGGCCAGCAGGTAGGTGGTCCAGGGGAAGCCGTCGGACGGGCCGACCATGCTCTGGTCGTCGTCCATGTTGCCCAGCACGTCGACGCCGGCCAGGTCGTGGATGCCGTTCCACATCGCGCTGAAGGCGGCCCACACCTGCAGTTGCTCTTCACGCGGTGCATCGAAGAAGTTCTGGTTGATGCCCATGCAGAACAGCACGCGCAAGGCTTTCTTATCGCTCATGACAAATATCCCGAGAGTTACAGGTAGCCCGGAAGAGGCTGTTTACCGAAGAACATCGCCCCGGCGTTCTGGTAGGTGACGTCGCCCATGAAGGCGTGCTGGGTGACCACTTGCGCATCGTTGACGCAACGGGCCAGCGGGCTTTCGTTGTAGATGCCGGTCATGCCCGAGAGCAGCTGCGCGCTGCGCGCCACTTCTGCGGCCACCCGCGCGGCATGGGTCGAGGACAGGCGCAGCAGGTTGGTCGCCTCCATCGGCACCGGGTCGCCGGCCAGCACGTGCTGCCAGGCGCGGTCGATGGATTCGTAGAAGAACGCACGGGCCGAGCGCAGCGCGGCCTCGGCCTTGGCCACATCGACCTGGGCCAGCGGCCGGTCGGCCAAGGCCGGGGCGCCGGTCACCGAGATGCGCCCGCTGGCCATGCCCGACAGTTCGTCCAGGGCGGCGCGGGCGATCCCAAGGCCGACCACCGAAAGCACCTGGGTGGCGAACGACAGCGACGGGTAGCGGAAGAACGGCTCGTCCAGGTTCGGCTTGCCGCCGCGCACGAAGGTCCACTGCTCGCCCACCACCACATCCTCGACCAGCAGGTCGTGGCTGCCGGTGCCGAGCAGGCCGACGGTGTCCCAGGTTTCTTCGATGCGTGCCTGGCTGCGCGGCATCACGGCCAGGCGCGGCAGGTCGAGCTTGTCGCCATTGCGCGGGGCGATGCCGACGCCGACGATGTCGGCGCCCATGGAGCCGCTGGAGTACTTCCAGCGGCCATTGACCTTGAAGCCACCGGCAACGATTTCGGCAGGCTGCGGCGGGAAGATGCCCCCGGCGAACACCGTGTCGGGGCTGTTGCCGTAGATCTCGGCGATGGTTTCCAGCGGCAGGGCCGCCAGGTACACCGGGCTCATGCCGAAACTGGCCACCCAGCCGGCGGAGCCGTCGGCGTGGGAAATGCGTTCGATCATCTCGCAGAACGCGCCCGGCGAGCATTCGAGCCCACCGAAACGCTTCGGCACCAGGGCGCGGTAGACGCCGTGGGCCTTGAACGCATCGATCACGTCGCGGGAAATATGGCGTTGGCGATCGAACTCACCCTGACGGGCACGATCACGAACACCGTCAAGCAGAGCCTCGAAGGCAGGGCCACTGGCAAGCGCCGACTCGGGCGCGGCACGCAGGCAAAGCGAATCCATGGACATTCTCCGTCTCAGGCGCGGTTTTCTTGTTGAGGCTGGTGTCGGTAGACAGGAGGTGAAATGGCAAGGCGAGCCACAGGGAAGCGGCAGCCATGCAGGGGGGCAAAGGCGGGTTCGTGCGGCATGTTCTGTCTCTCTTGTTTTAGGTGCCGGTGACAAATATTTGCGGTCATTTACGTGAATTGTCAATTGAATTTTCACGCTTAAATTTGCGATTTTTTCTGCCACCCAAAGCCAATGCACTCCCGCAAATACGGTTATCTATCTGATTTTTAATGTTTTTTATGGGAAATCCGAAGCCAGCCATGAAGCTAAAAAAACTAACGACAATCGACGCTATGCCGAAAAATTTTTAATACACTTTTCACATGATTTCGGAGAGAAAAAAGCTGGTGTAGCATGGCCGGGCATGGAGCCTACAAACACAATCAATCCAGCCCCCGCCAGCGCCTGGCGTGGGTCCACCGAGGTCCAGGTCATGCCTGTCCGCCCTATCGAACTGCAGGATCACCGCCTGCGTTACCTGCACCTGAGCCACGACAAAGGCTCCATGCGCGCCGCCGCCGAAGCCCTGGGCGTCGCCACCTCGTCGGTCAGCCGGCAGATCGCCCGGCTCGAAGCAGAACTGGGCATCGAACTGGTGCGCCCCGGCACCCATCGCATCAGCCTGACCACGGCCGGCGAAGCCGCCGTGGACTACTACGTCGAGCGCCTGCGCCAGCACACCCGCCTGATCAGCCGCCTGGATGAACTGCGCACCCAGCAGCAGGCCTCGACGGTGATTGCCATCGGCGAAGGATTGCTCGGCGCGCGGGTGATCAATGGCCTGCAGGGGTTTCTCCAGGCCCATGGTGCGCACAAGACCGAAATCATCAGCGCACCGTCGCAGGAAGTGCAGCGCATGGTGATGGCCGACCAGGCCCACCTGGGCGTGGTCTTCGCGCCCAGCCAGACGGCCTGCCTGAGCCGGCTGTTCAGCCTGGCGCAACCGCTGCGCCTGATCGTGCACCGCGACAGCCGCCTGGCCGAACGCAGCCTGGTCAGCCTGCAGGACATCGCCCGCGAATCGCTGGTGCTGCCCGGCGCCAACTTCCGTGTCCGCGAGCTGCTGGACGCGGCCTGCAAGGCGCAGGGGCTGAGCATCGAACCGACCCTGACCTCCAACTCGCTGGCGGTGATCCTCGATTTCGTCCGTTCGGGCCTGGGCGCGACCTTGCTGGCCGAGCTGCCGCTCATCGACGAGATCAAGGGCGGCACGTTCAAGGCGCTGGCCATCGACTGCGCGCAGATGAACGCCACCGATATCCAGATCGTCACCCGTCGCGGTCGCACCCTGGACGAGGTGAGCCGGGCGCTGGCGACCGAAATGGCCAAGGCGATGCGCAGGGTGCTGTGACCTGCGCTGAAGTGACTGGCACTGCCCCCGACTCGGGTCGTTGCGCAAAACGCAACGACATTGACCGCCCCTGTCATTGAGCCCCCCTGCCCCGCCCATTAGCGTTGCTGCCTGTAGCGCAAACCCAAAACAACAAAAACAAACGTGACAGACAAGCGGGCACGCGACCTGACGCCCTCCTGCCCGTGGCTCGACTGCCCGGTACTTGTCCTGATCACCTGTCCAGGAATACCCCCATGGAACTCGGATGGCCCTTGCCTGCGAAATCGTTGTGCCTGTGTGTCGCTTGCGCCCTCCCCCAGGCCGGTCTGGCCGACGTGGTCGATGACAGCCACCTCTCGCTGAACATCAAGAACCTCTACCTGAACCGCAACTTCACCCAGGACAATGCGCCGGTGTCGAAGGTCGGCAACTGGTCCCAGGGCTTCGACCTGCAGTTCGAATCCGGCTACACCGACACCCCGCTGGCGCTCGGCTTCGACCTCGACGGGCAGTACGCCGTGCGCCTGGATTCCACGGGCAACGATGGCTCGCTGCCCTTCAGCCGCCACAGCCAGCAGACCTCCGAGGAGTACAGCCGTGGCGGTGCGACGCTCAAACTCAAGTACGCCAAGAGCGTGGTGAAGATCGGCGACCAGCGGCCGTTCTACCCGGTCGCCTCCAACGACCCGAGCCGTCAGCTCGACACGATCTACCAAGGCGCGGTGATCGAATCGCGCGACATCGACAAGCTGACCCTGGTAGGCGGACGCTTCTGGTCGATCGTCACCCGCGAGTCGTCCAACCACGAGCGCCTCTACCGCTTCGGCACCCCCGACAGCCAGGACAGCGATGGCCTCGACTTCGCCGGCGCCACCTACGCGGTGACGCCCGACCTGCAGGGCAGCTACTTCCACGGCGTGCTCAACGACATCTACAAGCAGGACTACGCCGGCATCAAGCACACCCTGCGCTTCGCCGACGGCTACCAGCTGAAGACTGACGTCGGCTACTTCAACAACCAGGAAGACGGCGCCGCGCGCAGCGGACCGGTGGACAACCGCGCCTACTTCGGCCTGGTGAGCGTGGAAAAGAGCGGCCACACGGTCGGCGTCGTCTACCAGCGCATGACCGGCGACACCGTATTCCCGACCCTGAACGGCTTCGTGCCGCAGCTGTGGCTGCCGAACTGGGGCAGCATCCCGTTCATCCGTCCGGACGAGCGCAGCTGGTCGTTGCGCTACGGCTACAACTTCGCCGCCCTGGGCATCCCCGGGCTCAAGCTGTTCACCCGCTACACCAAGGGCACCGATGTCGACCGCGGCCGCGGCCTGGACCGGGACGAGGAAAGCGAGCGCGACATCATGTTCAGCTACGTGGTGCAAAGCGGCCCGCTCAAGGACCTGGCCTTCGACCTGAAGAACATGCACACCACGCAGAAGTACGGCAGCGACTACGACGAGTACCGCTTCATCACCTCCTACACCTGGAAGTTCTGGTAAGCAGCCGTCACCGTTTTTGCCCGGGCCTTTCCGTGCGGGGAGGGTTCGGGTTTTTTATTGCACCCCAAGGAACCCGTGTTGATGTCTGATCTTTACGAACTGCTCCGTTTCACCCTGCGCGTACGCACACCGGCCCAGGCCCTGCCGCTGCTCCAGGCGGCGCTGCAGGAAGCGGGCCCAGGCGTCGAGTTGATCGGCTGCTGGCTCTCGGAAATCGGCCAGCAGAACACCATTGCCGTACTGCGTCGTTTCACCGATGCCCACGCCCAGGCCACCGAACGTCAGCGCGTGCTGCTCAGCAGCGATGCGTTCGGTATTGGCCAGTTCATCCTCGAGCAACACATGGACGACTACCGGCTGTTCCCCTTCCTGGAACCCTTGGCCCCCGGCAAGCACGGCCCGTTCTACGAGCTGCGCGAATACGACCTGGTGACCTCGGGCCTGGCGCCGACCCTGGCCGGCTGGCGCAAAGCCGTCGGCCCGCGCACCGGGGATGACTACTCCCAGGTCTATGCCGCGTTCTACGCCACCAGTGGCCGTCTGCCGCGCTACCTGCACATCTGGCCTTACGCCAGCCTGGAGCAGCGCCTCGATGTGCGCACCCGGGCAGTGCGCGACGGGGTATGGCCGCCGGAGAATTCGGCGCCGCAGCTGGAGACGATGCAGTCCACGGTCTACCTGCCAGCGCCCTTCTCCCCGCTCCGCTGATACCGCCATTGCCCAGGCGTGCCAACCTCTTGTCGCTGCCTGCCAATCGGCCCTGCGCCCATACCGCTGGCGGCGATGGCCCGGTAGCCTGCCGCGAGCCCACCTCGCGTCGCGGAAACCAACGACATGACCAACGCTTTGAGCATTCACAACAAGATCACCTTGCTCGCCAGCCTGTGCCTGGCCACCGTTGTCGTACTCCTCACCGCATTGGCCCTGGCCCAGCGCCAGGCCAGCGAGGACCAGGTCAAGCACAGCGCCAGCGACATGTTGCTGGCCGCGTCGAGGAACAACTTGCGCGCCGAAGGCCAGGCCCAAGCGCTGCAGATCCAGCAGGGCTTCGAGCGTGCCTACGGCTTCGCCGAAGGCGTGGGCCGCCAAGTCATGCACCTGCGCCAACGCGACGCCAGCGGGCAGGTGCCTGCGGCCGATCTGCGCCGCGACCTCACCCAGGTGCTACGCCAGGCCCTGGCCGGGCGGCCGGAGTTGCTGGGGCTGTTCATCACCTTCGACCGCAATGCCCTGGACGGCCGCGATGCCGACTTCCTCGGCCAGCTTGAACTGGGCAGCAACGATCAGGGGCGTTTCGCCTTGTACTGGCTGCAATCGGCCCCCGGCCAGCTGCAGGCCGTGCCGGGTGACGAACAGCTGCTGGCCGACACCTTGCCCGGCCCCAGCGGTGCGCCGTTCAATGCGTTCTTCAGTTGCTCGCGCGAAGCCGCCAAGCCCTGCCTGCTGGAACCCTATGTCGACAGCTCCAGCGGCACCGCGCGGCTGGTCACCAGCCTGACCCTGCCGCTGCTCGACCAGGGCCGGGTGGTCGCGGTGATTGGCCTGGACATCGACCTGGGTACGCTGCAGCACGATGCCGAAGCCGCCAGCGCTGCGCTGTACGAGGGCCAGGGCGATATCGCCATCGTCAGCTCGGCCGGCCTGCTGGCGGGCGACAGCCGCCACCCCGAGCGCCTCGGCACTCTGCTCAAGGCACGTCACCCCGAACAGGCGACCGCAATGCTCGACGCCACCCGCGCGGGCCTTGGGCAAACCTTCGAGGACGCCGATTCCATGCGCATGCTGGTACCCATCCAGCCGCTGCCCGACGCCACCCCCTGGGCTGTGCTGGTCAGCGTGCCCAAGGCCGTGCTCGGCGCCCCGGTAGCCGCCCTGCAAGCGCAGATGCGTGACCAGCGCTTGCACAGCCTGGCGCTGCAGATCGGCTTGGGCCTGAGCATCGCGGTGCTCGGCGTGCTGATGATGTGGCTGACGGCGCGCAGCGTCAGCCGGCCGCTGCTGCATGTGGCCCATGTGCTGGAGGACATCGCCGAAGGCGAAGGCGACCTGACCCGCCGGCTGGCCTACCCAGGTCGCGATGAACTGGGACGCCTGAGCCGCGCCTTCGACCGTTTTCTCGAGCACCTGCAACCGGTGGTCGCCCAGGTTCAGGCCGGTGTGCGCGATACCCGTGACACCGCCGACCAGTCCGCGCGCATCGCCAGCCAGACCAACGCCGGCATGCAGCAGCAATTGCGCGAGATCGAGCAGATGGCGGCCGCCTTGCAGCAGATGTCCGCCACCGCCCAGGCCGCTGCCCACAGCGCTGCCCAGGCGGCCGAGGCGGCGCGGCATGCCGACCAGGCCACCGGCGATGGCATGCAGGTGATCGAGGACGCCAGCCTCGGCATCCAGGCCCTGGCCCAGGACATGAGCGACGGCATGCAACGCCTGCATGCCCTGGCCAGCAGCGGCGAGCAGATCGGCACGGTGATGGCGGTAATCCTGTCGATCGCCCGGCAGACCAACCTGCTGGCCCTCAACGCCGCCATCGAGGCGGCGCGCGCCGGCGAAGCCGGCCGCGGCTTCGCCGTGGTCGCCGACGAGGTGCGCGGCCTGGCCCAGCGCACCCAGGCCTCGGTCGAGGAGATCGGCGCGATCATCGACAGCTTGCGCAGCGGCACCCGCGAGGTGACCCGCGCCATGCAGCACAGCCACGAGCAAGCCCAAGCCAATGCCGAGCAGGCGCGCCAGGCCCAGCAGGCGCTGGCGCAGATTCGCCAGGCGGTCAGTGTGATCACCGACATGAACGTGCAGATCGCCTGCGCCGCCGAACAGCAGAGCAGCGTGGCCGAAGAGGTCAACCGCAACGTCGAAGCGGTGCGCGATGTCACCGCTTCGTTGTCTGGCCAGGCCGAGCGCTCGGCGGGCATCAGCCAGCAGTTGAACGACCTGGCGTCAGAGCAGCAAGGGCTGATCCAGCGCTTCAAGGCCTGAAGCGAAGCGTGGCGCCAGGCCAGCCTGGCGCACCCGCTGCATCAGCTCGGCCAGGCGCTCGTGGCGATAAGCCGGCACATCGACGTGCCGGTAATCGTAGAAACCCACGCCTTCGCGCAGCCCGTTGCGCCCGGCCGCCATGTTGTCCAGCACGGCCTGCGCCGCCTGGTAGCGCTCGCCCAGGTGCTGGCTGAGGTAGGCCGAGGCGTGGTGCAGGATATCGCCGCCCCCCCAGTCGATGAACTCCAGCAAGCCGAGCACCGAAAAGCGCAGGCCAAAACCGCTGCGCACCGCCAGGTCGATCTGCTCGGCACTGGCCACGCCCTCCTCGACCATGCGCGCGGCCTCGTTCATCACCAGCGCCTGCAACCTCGGCACGATGAAGCCGGGCGCGGCGTTGCACACCACCGCGACCTTGCCGATGCCCTGCAAGGTCGCCAACAGCTCAGCGACCACCGTGTCGCAGGTCTGCTCACTGCGCGAAACCTCCACCAAGGGCATCAGGTGCGCCGGGTTGAGCCAGTGCGCATTGAGCATGCGCTGCGGTGCCGAGACCATGTGCGCAAGCTCGGTGACCAGGAAGGTCGACGTGGTCGAGGCGATGATGCTGTCCGCCCCGACATGCCGGTCGATCCAGGCCAGTGCCTCGCGCTTGGCCGCCAGCACTTCGGGCACCGCCTCGAACACCAGCCGGCAGCCTGCCAGCGCGCGTGCGCCAGCGTCCGGCGCCAGCAGGCGAATACGTGCCAGCAACTGCTCGGCCTGTACGGTGCCGATCAGTTCCAGGGCAACCAGGCTGTCCGCCTGGGCCCTGAGATTGCGTTCTATCGCCTGGAAATAATCGGCTTGGGCGGCGCGCTCCTTGAGGTCGATCAGGTCCACCCGCAGCCCGGCCTGGGCGAAGGCCAGGGCAATGCCCTCGCCCATGCGTCCGGCACCGACCACGGCAATGTGGCGCAGTGGCTCGCTCATGCCGCCACCCCGTCCTGCAGCACGGCGGCCATCTGCGCCCGGTCCAGCGCAGCCAGCCCGAGGTTTTCCAGGGTCCGTCCTTCGCCGTACAAGTCACGCCCGGTGACGGCCGAGGCCAGCGCCAGCAGGCCTTCGGCCACGGGCGTCGGCACACCGGCCCAACGGCCGACGGAGACCAGCAGCGACAGGCCCAGGCGCGTGTCTTCGAGCATGTAGCGGTGCTGCTGCAGGTCGATCTTCTCGCGCCAGTCGCCGCTGTCGGTGAGTTTGCCGTGGGCGCCACGGCCGTACATCCACTCCTCGCCCTGGTCGGTGTTGTAGTGGTCGGCCAGCGGGAAGTGCGGCGCGGGGTAGCCCAATGCTTCACGCACGCGCATGCGCTCGGCATCGAGCTGGCTGGTGACGCGGCGGACCGCTGGCTGGGTGCCTTCGTTGTGGATGTCCCAGGAGGGGAAGTGCTCCAAGGGCCCGGCGTTCATCAGGATCAGCGGCGGGTGGATGACCGGGCCTGCGTTCATCAGCGCGCCGCTCAACGCATCCTCGATCGGCTCGACGCTCGGATAGGCTTCGCGCAGCACGGCGAACGCATGCGCCGCCAGGCGGCTGGGCAACACGCCGGTCGGCAGGCGCGTGGCGTAGGCGCTGATCACCAGCTGGTCGGGGCCGTGCTTGCGCACCAGGTAAGGCAAGGTGCCGGTTTCGGCGAACGCCACCTCGGCCCGGTTGCCACAGTCGCGCATGGCCTTGGCGAACAGGTAGCTGCCGAAGGTGCCCGGCGGCAGAAACACCACCTGGCCATCGCGCAGCAACGGCGCCACTTCGGCGGCCAGTGCCTCATGGGTGGTGGCGGGCAGCGGTATGACCACCAGCTGCGCACCTTCCAGCGCCTGTGACAGGTCGCCGACCAGTTGCAGGCGTTCGTCGAGGGGCACCTGCCGGGTGCCGCGATAGTCGCGCACGGTCAGGCTGCCGATGGCCTGCAGCGCCTGCAGGGCCTTGCTGTCACGGCGCCAGAGACGGGTGGCGTGGCAGCGTTCGGCCATCTCCACGGCTGCCGCGTAGCAGCCGTGGCCGCCACCCAGGATAGTCACTTGCATAGGGGGTAACTCCGCGTGTTGAGGTAGGCCGATGCTAGCCAACGCGGCATTTGCCGACGCTTCCGATCACGCAGGCAGGCTACCGATTGCGCAGATTCTCAGCGTTTGAGCGTGTCGGACGGCCGGCAACCGAAGCGTTGCCAGTACTGGCGGGTGAAGTGCGCGGGGCTGTTGATGCCGCAGCGCAGCAACACCTCGGTCACGCTGCCCTCGCCTTGCTGCAGCGCCTGGTGCACGGCCAGCAGGCGCCGGTCGCGGATGTACTCCAGCGGTGTCTGGCCGAGGAACTGGCGAAAGCCATTCTGCAGGGTGCGCACCGAGACGCCGCTGAGCGCGCACAGGGTCGACAACGCCAGCGGCTGGTCCAGGTGCGCCTCGATGTGGTCGCGCGCCCGGCGCACGTGGCTGGGCAGCGGCGTGCTCGCGGCCTGGCAGAGTGCGTCCGAGTAGTTGTGTGGCAACTGGGTCAGCAGCAGTTGCACCAGATGATCCGCAAGCCCCTGGCGCAGCGGTGCAAGGCTCAGGTCCAGCGCCAGCAAGCGGCACAGGTAGTCCATGGCAGCCCCCAGTGCATGCACGCCGGGGTGCGTCGCCGCCAGCGGCACATCGAACGCCAGTGGCTGGCGCAACGTGCGCCCTAGCAGGTTTTGCAGATGCACCTCCAGCGTCTCGCGCGGCAGGCTGAGCACTGCATTGCGACAGGCGCCCCCGGTGACGATGCGGCTGCTGGCGAAGGGCGAGCTGACACTCAGCCCGCCCGCCGCGACCGCTGCCTGATGGCGCCCCTGGGTCACCTCGCACTGCCCCTGCAAGGTGGTGCGAAACAGGTAGTGCGCGCCGCTACCCTCGAGGCTGACCTCCACCGGCGCGTCATAATCGAGTTCCAGCAACCAGGCCCCGGCAAACGCCACGCCGCTGACCTGCAGGCGCGGCGGCGTGTCGTTGAGCACCCGCAGCCGATGGGGGCAGAGATAGCGGGCCAGCTGCACCTGCATCTCGCCCACATCCCGGGAATCGAGCAGCGGGAAGCGCTCCAGCATCTCAAGCCTCGGCGGGGTGTTCGCGTTGCAGGCTGGCACGGAAGCACTTGCAGCCCTTGGCCAACAGCACGATGGCCAGCAGCGACGCCACGCAACTGACGATCGACATCGACGAGCCGACCGCTGCCGGTGCGCCGAAGTAGCGGTCGGTGATCAACGCCACCAGGGTCGTGCCCAGGCCCAGGCCCAGCAGGTTGCTGATCAGCAGGAACACCGCCGAGACCTGCGCCCGCACCTGGTTCGGCGAGAGGATCTGCATGGCCGCGGTGGAGGCCGGCATCGGGAACGAGGCGAAGAACATCGCCGGCACCAGCAAGGTGACCGACAGCCACAGCGGCTCGACCTGCGAATACAGCACCGCCGGCACGATCATGCCTACGGCGCCGATCACCCCGGTGCGCATGGCCGCATCACGGTAGCCGCGCTTGGCCAGGTGATCGGTCAGCCAGCCGCCGAACACCACGCCGGTGGTGTTGGCCAGCAACAGGATGGTGCCGAGCATGAAACCGGCCTCTTGCGGGCTCATTCCGTACTTGCGGATATACAGCGCAGGCGTCCAGCTCATCATGCAGAACAGGGCCATGGCGTAGAACGAGAAGCCCAGGTAGTGGCAGCCGAAGGTCGCCCGATGGCGGCCAATGAAGCGCAGGCCATCGGTGAGCTTCACCTTGCGCACCTGGCCGTCGGCATCGAGCTGGGCGCCCTTGCGCTGGGGGTTGCGCACCGTCAGCCAGATCAGCAGGCCGACGATCACTCCCGGCAGGCCGACGATGAAGAACGCCAGTTGCCAGGCTTTCATGGCACCGAGCACGGCCACTTCGATGGTTTGCGCATCCTTGAGCAAAGTGATCACGTAGCCGCCGACCAGGAAGGCGATGCCGCCACCGACGAACGAGCCGATCGAATAGATGCCCACGGCCCGGCCGAGTTTTTCCTTGGGGAACATGTCGCTGAACATCGAGTAGGCCGAGGGCGACAGGGCTGCCTCGCCGACACCGACGCCGATGCGGGCCAGGAACATCTGCAGGAAGTTCTTGCTCAGGCCGCAGGCGGCGGTGGCGAAGCTCCAGAAAATCACCCCGACGGCGATGATGCGTGGCCGGGAGAAACGGTCGGCCAGGTAGGCGATGGGCATGCCCATGAAGGCATAGAACAGCGAGAAGGCCAGGCCGTGCAGCAGGCTGAACTGGGTGTCGCTGAGCTGCAGGTCGGCTTTGATCGGCTCGATCATCAGGGCCAGGATCTGCCGGTCAACGAAGGAAAAGATGTAGGCCACCATGCACAGGGTGACCACGTACCACTCGTAGAGGTAACGCTTGTTCTGCTGCTTGAGGGGTTGCTCTTGGGTGAGGTTCGTCATGCTCGGGCTCCTGACTGGATAGCCTGGGCGAGCGAATGCTGGACGGGGTTACGCATGACCAAGGACCTTTTATTGTTATTGGAATGGTGTATGGCGGTGGAGCTGGCTGGCTTTGTGGGAATGAGCTTGTAGGAACCGGGTTCTGTGGGGGCAGAGTTCTGTGGGAGAGAGTTACTGTGGGAGCAGAGTTACTGTGGGAGCGGGCTTGTCCCGCGAACCAGGGCGAAGCCCTGGCCATACTCTTCCATTGCCTGGGCCGGCCCCTTCGCGGGACAAGCCCGCTCCCACAGTGTTCAGCTCCTACAGTGTTCAGTTCCTACAGTGCTCGGTTGCCACAGTGCTCAGTTCCTACAGTGCTCAGTTCCCACAGAGTTCAGGTCCCTGAAACTCAGCCGTCTTGCAGCGCACGCGGGCGGTGGCTGCGTGCTTCGGCCTCAGGTGCCTTGGCCGCCTGCAGGTGGAAGTCGAACGCCAACTCGGCAAAACGCTCGCCCTGCACACCCCGGTCATGCGCCGCCGCGGCATCCTCGACAAAGCGCAGCTCGCCGACCAACCCATCACGGGTGGCATAGGCAAAGTCGTCCCACAGGTACTTGTCACCCTCGAAGTTGATCTGGGTGGTCAGGTGGCGATGCCCCGGCGCCGAGATGAAGAAGTGCACATGCGCCGGGCGCTGGCCGTGGCGGCCGAGCAGGTTCAGGCATTCCTGGGTCGGCCCCTGCGGATCGCAGCCATAACCCGACGGCACGATGGAGCGCGCACGGTAGCGGCCCTCGGCATCGGTGACGATGCGTCGGCGCAGGTTGTATTCGGACTGGGTCGAGTCGAAGTACGAGTAGGTGCCTTGGGTATTGGCGTGCCACAGGTCGACGGTGGCACCGGCCAGCGGCTGGCCATCGGCATCGAACACCTGGCCTTGCAGGAACATCACCACGCCCGGGTCGCGGCCGTCGTCCATGCGCGCCTCACCTTCGGACAGAGGTGCGCCGGCCACGTACAACGGGCCTTCGATGGTGCGCGGGGTGCCGCCGCCAAGGCCGGCTTCGGCGTCCTTGGCATCCTGCAGCAGGTCGAGGAAGTGCTCGATGCCCAGGCCCGCAGCCACCAGGCCCGCTTCGTTGCGCCCGCCCAGGCGGTTGAGGTAGTCGACCGCGTGCCAGAACTCGTCCTCGCTGACCTCCAGGTCTTCGATCAGGCGTGCCGTGTCCTGCAGCACGCGCAGGATGATCTGTTTGAAGCGCGGGTTGCCTTCGGCATTGCCAAGGCCGGCCACTTGCTCGAAGAAAGCCTGGATTTCGGGGGTGTGGGAAATCTTCACGGTCATGTTGCTCACCTCGTATTGTTCTTGTCAGGTAGTCGCGGTGTCAGGGCGGTTCAGCGGTCGTCGGCGTGGATCGACGAAGGGTGACGGCACAGGCCGTCGACCTCGATGTCC
>NZ_AKJC01000013.1 GCF_000282535.1 Pseudomonas sp. GM84
GCTTGTCCCGCGAAGCGGCCGGTACAGGCAATACACAAACATGCCCCGGCAATTCAATCAGAACTCCCGCCCGCCCACCCTGTCACTGAAACAGATGCCGTCTAAGCTCTGTGGGACGGCCCAAGCCCCTGGTTCCAAGGAGGACCGATTATGTTGCTGTTGTGGTTGGTAGTGCTGGTGATCGGCGCGGCGTACCTCACGCACCGGCGCCTGGCGCCCTTGCAGATTCTCGGCATCATGGCAGCCTACGTGCTGCTCATGGGTATCTTCAGCAGTGCCCCCGGCTGGCTGCTGACCCTGATCTGGATCGTCCTGGCCGTGAAAATCGCCCTGGTGGCGCTGCCGGAATGGCGACGCAAGGTGTTCACCGGCCCGGTGTTCAAATGGTTCCAGCGTACCCTGCCGCCCATGTCGCAGACCGAACGCGAAGCGATCGATGCCGGCACCGTGTGGTGGGATGGCGAGCTGTTCAGCGGCCGCCCCGACTGGCGCACGCTGCTCGCCTACCCGGCCCCCAAACTCACCGACGAAGAGCAGGCCTTCATCGACGGCCCCACCGAAGCACTGTGCGCCATGGTCAGCGACTGGCAGATCGGCCAGGACCTGGACCTGCCACCGCAAGCCTGGCAGCACATCAAGGAAAACGGCTTTTTCGCCCTGATCATTCCCAAGGAATACGGCGGCAAGGGTTTCTCTGCCTACGCCCACTCCCAGGTGGCGATGAAGCTGGCCACCCGCAGCGGCGACCTGGCGTCCACGGTGATGGTGCCCAACTCCCTCGGCCCGGCCGAGTTGCTGCTGCACTACGGCACCGACGAACAGCGCAACCATTACCTGCCCCGCCTGGCCCGCGGCGATGAGATCCCCTGCTTCGCCCTCACCGGCCCGTTGGCCGGCTCCGATGCCGGTGCCATGCCCGACACCGGCGTCGTCTGCAAAGGCCAATGGCAAGGCGAAGAAGTCATCGGCCTGCGGCTGAACTGGGAAAAGCGCTATATCACCCTGGGCCCGGTCGCCACCCTCTTAGGCCTGGCGTTCAAGGCCTACGACCCGGACCATCTGCTCGGCGAAGAAGAAGAACTGGGCATCAGCCTGGCGCTGATTCCCACCGACACCCCCGGCGTGGAGATCGGCAAGCGTCACCTGCCGCTGGGTGCTGCGTTCATGAACGGTCCCAACAGCGGCAAGGACGTGTTCGTGCCGCTGGACTTCCTCATCGGCGGCCAGGCCATGCTCGGCAAGGGCTGGATGATGCTGATGAACTGCCTGTCGGTGGGCCGCTCGATCTCCCTGCCCGCCGTGGGTACAGGCGCAGCCAAGTACACCAGCCTGGTCACCGGCCAGTACGCCAACATCCGCGAGCAGTTCAACGTGCCATTGGCAGCCTTCGAAGGCATCCAGGAATCGCTGGCGCGCATCGGCGGCAATGCCTGGCTGATGGACAGCGCCCGGCTGCTCACCGCCAAGGCCGTGGACCTGGGCGAGAAACCGTCGGTGCTGTCGGCGATTCTCAAGTACCACCTGACCGAACGTGGCCGCGAATGCATCCAGCACGCCATGGACGTGCACGGTGGCAAGGGCATCATCATGGGCCCGAACAACTACCTGGGCCGCAACTGGCAAGGTGCGCCGATCTTCATCACCGTGGAGGGCGCCAACATCCTTTCGCGCAACCTGATGATCTTCGGCCAGGGCGCGATCCGCTGCCACCCGTTCGTGCTCAATGAAATGGCCCTGGCCGGGCGCGAGGACCGCGACCAGGCGCTCAGGGAATTCGATGAGCTGTTGATGAAGCACATCATGTTCGCCGCCGGCAACGCCGCCAGCACCTTGATCTTCGGACTGGGCCTGGGCCGCCTGGAAAGCGTGCCGGGGGACGCCTTGAGCCAGGGCTACTTCCGTGCGTTGAACCGCCAGGCAGCGGCCTTCGCCCTGCTGGCAGACCTGTCGATGATGCTGCTCGGCGGCGCACTCAAACGCCGGGAACGGCTGAGCGCACGGCTTGGCGATATATTGAGCTACCTGTACCTGTCCTCTGCCGCACTCAAGCGCTACCACGACCTGGGCTCGCCGGAACATATGCGGCCGTTGCTGCGCTGGGCCATGGAAGAGAGCCTGGGCCAGGCGGAGCGCGCACTGGACCGCCTGCTGGATAACTTCCCCAACCGCTTTGTGGGCTGCGCGCTACGGGTGCTGGTGTTCCCCTTCGGTCGTCGTCACACCGGGCCGAGCGATGAGCTGGATGCCGAGGTGGCTGCGCTGATCGGCCGGGCCAAAGGCGACCCGGCACTGGAGGAATTGCTGGCGGGATGCTTCCGCCCGCAGGCCGAAGGCGATCCGGTGGCGGCACTGCAGCGGGCCAGCGACTTGCTGGATGAAGCCGTGCCGCTGCACAAGACACTTCGCCAAGCTATCAAGGATGGCAAGCTGCAACCAACGCCGGGCCAGTCAGTCATCGAGGCGGCGGTTGCAGCGGGCGTGCTCCAACCGGGTGAAGGCCAGCGCCTGCAGGAGGCGGAAATCGCACGCCGGGCGGTGATCGATGTGGATGCTTTCGACAAGGCGCAACTGCTGCCGGAGTCAGGCAAGGTGCGCTGATAACGGGGCCGCCGAGCAGCCCCATCGCCGGCAAGCCGGCTCCCACAGAAACCCCGCTGTTCTCAGGCTCGGTGGGATACTTGTGGGAGCCGGCTTGCCGGCGATGGGGCCGGAACCACCACCCCCTTCCCCACCCCAGCCTCAACGGGCGTATACTCCGCGCCCGTTTCAATCACCCCGAGGACCCCTCCATGGCCAACCCCAACCTGGAATACCACCTGCAACTGCTCCACCACCTGCGCACCATCCTGGTGGCGCTGGGTGAGGCCGAACAGGTACCGGAGGAAAGCCACGCGTTGTTTCTCGAGCGCTTCGACGAGTTGCTGACCCTACTGCCGCAGGATCCCCTGCAAAGCCAATACCTGGGCCAGGACCTGATCTGCCAGGTGATCCAGCGCTACCCGCAGATCGCCCATCTGGTCCCCCGCGACCTGCTGTGGTTCTTCGGCGGCGACTGCCTGCATTTCATGCCTGACGAAGAGCTGGACCTGTACCAGCAACTCGAGGAACGTCGCTACGAGGCCGAGCGCAACGACGAACCCTTCGACTGGCATCAGGAAAAGCAATTGCTGGCCCAGACACCGCCCGCGGCTCGACACTGACGCCGGCCTCGCTCAACGCGAGTAAAAGTCCATCACCGTATCGATGTCGAGCACCGGCAGGGGAATGATCGTTCCCCCACAGCCACATGAACTGGTTGGACGTATCCACCACCACGACGACAAAGCAGGGGTTCGGGTTCTGCGCGGCCGGTTTGAAAGCGCCTGTAGAAACCGAGCCATTGCCCGCCATTACATGCCAGGACGTGTTCGACGCCGCAACCGCCTTCCCTTGTTGCAAACGGTCGAGCACCGGTGCAGCGACATAGCCGATGACAATGCCAACAAGTTCATTGGCGACTGAAGCAACTTCAGTCACTTCATTTCCAGCGTTTTCCTACTTTCTTTTTGCGTGTCCATGATTTTAATCCTGGCTGCAAATGAATACGTGGATATGGGCTCCCTGAAACCCGGCATCACGCGCCTCGATCTTCGCGCACGGTATTATCAGACCGACGCAGTGGTGGCACCCGGCGAGGCCAAGGGGGCTCTGAATTTCACGATCGAGTACCGTTGAGGCTGCCACAAGCTTTGAAGCGACGCTGGATCGAGCACCGCGCGGGCGGCGCTCGATTTTCGCCAGCCTGGTCGCAGATACACTGTTCCACTTTTTCGCAGGCAAACAAAAAGGGCCGAAGATCAATGTCTTCGGCCCTTTTTGCAGTTGTCCATGAATACCATGAACAACAATATTGGAGCGGGAAACGAGACTCGAACTCGCGACCCCGACCTTGGCAAGGTCGTGCTCTACCAACTGAGCTATTCCCGCATTTTGAAACTTTACCGCTATCGGCGTGAAGCGCCTTGAAGGCCTTCACCACCACTGCACCGCATAGACGCCACAGTATTTAAACTGGAGCGGGAAACGAGA
>NZ_AKJC01000014.1 GCF_000282535.1 Pseudomonas sp. GM84
TGGGAGCGGGCTTGTCCCGCGCAGGGGGCGGTGAAGCCACCCTCGCATTCGCGGGGCAAGCCCGCTCCCACAGGGCTCGCATTTCAAGCAGACCTATCTGCGTGCCTTAGACGTTCTGCCGCTCACCCTTCGGATCGAAGAACACCGAAGAAACGATCTCTGCCTCGATCACGCTGCCATCCGCCTGGGGCGAGAACACGCGCTCGCCCATGCGCTTGAGGCCGCCCTTGACCACACCCATGGCGAACGAATAGCCCAGGGAGTTGGCCGCGTAGCTGGAGGTAACGTGGCCGACCATGTCCATCGGGATCGGCTGTTTCGGGTCGAACACCAGCTGGGCGCCTTCGGGCAGCCACTTGGTCGGGTCTACCGGTTTCAGGCCGACCAGCTGCTTGCGGTTCTCGCGCACGCAGTCTTCGCGGTTCATGCCACGCAGGCCGATCCACGAGAACGGCTTGTTGCGGCCCACGCACCAGCTCATGTTGAGGTCGTCCGGGGTCATCGAGCCGTCGGTGTCCTGGCCGACGATGATGAAGCCCTTCTCGGCACGCAGTACGTGCATGGTCTCGGTGCCATACGGGGTCAGGTTGTACTGCTTGCCCGCCGCGATGACTTTTTCCAGCACGCCCATGGCGTAGTTGGCCTGCACGTTCACTTCGTACGACAGCTCACCGGTGAACGAGATACGGAACACCCGGGCCGGTACGCCAGCGACGGTGCCTTCCTTCCAGGTCATGAACGGGAAGGCGTCCTTGTCCAGGTCGATGTCGTCGGTCAGCTCGCTGAGCAGCTTGCGGCTGTTCGGGCCGGACAGGGTCAAGGTGGCCCAGTGGTCGGTGACGGAGGTGAAGTACACCTTCATTTCCGGCCATTCGGTCTGGTGGTACAGCTCCAGCCACTGCAGCACGCGGGCGGCGCCGCCGGTGGTGGTGGTCATGTAGAAGTGGTTGTCGCCGACGCAGGCGGTTACGCCGTCGTCGAAGACCATGCCGTCTTCCTTGCACATCAGGCCGTAGCGGGCCTTGCCCACGTCGAGCTTGGTCCAGGCGTTGCTGTAGATGCGGTTGAGGAACTCGCGGGCGTCCGGGCCCTGGATGTCGATCTTGCCCAGGGTCGAGGCGTCGAGCAGGCCCACGCTGTCGCGCACGGCCTTGCATTCGCGGGCCACGGCGCTGTGGATGTCTTCACCGGCTTTCGGGAAGTACCAAGGACGCTTCCACTGGCCGACGTCTTCGAACTCGGCACCGTTCTTCACGTGCCAGGCATGCAGGGCGGTGAAGCGCACCGGCTCGAACAGGTGACCGCAGTGGCGGCCGGCAACGGCGCCGAAGGTCACCGGGGTGTAGTTCGGGCGGAACATGGTGGTGCCCATTTCCGGAATGGTGATGCCGATCGAACGCGCGGCAATCGCCAGACCGTTGATGTTGCCCAGCTTGCCCTGGTCGGTGCCGAAGCCCAGCGCGGTGTAGCGCTTGACGTGCTCGACCGACTCGAAGCCTTCACGGGTAGCGAGTTCGATACCGGCGGCGGTCACGTCGTTCTGCTGGTCGACGAACTGCTTCGGCCCCTTGCTGCCCTTGTCGTGCGGCACCTGGAACAGCGCCACGGTGGCCTCTTCCTTGCGTGCGACGGTTTTCGGCAGGGTGCCGGTGCTGGCTTTGAAGCCGGCCTCGGTGGCTGCGCGAACGCCGCCTTCGAAGCCATCGGCGATCACGTCGCCCAGGGCGTACACGCCGTTGATACCGCCCACGCATTCGCGCTTCTGCGGTGCATCACCCGGCACGAAGCCGAGGATGTCGTCACGCCAGACCGGGCGACCGCCCAGGTGCGACGCCAGGTGAACGATCGGGCTGTAGCCGCCGGAGGTCGCGATCAGGTCGCATTCGAGGGTTTCGCCGGGGCTGGTGACTTTATGGGCCTGCACATCGATGGCGGCCACGCGGGCGCCGGTGACGTGCTTGCTGCCCTTGGCCTCGACCACGGCGCTGGAGGTGAGGATGCGGATGCCCTTGGCACGGGCTTCCTCGACCAGCGAACCACGCGGGTTGTGGCGAGCGTCGGCGATGGCGACCACTTGCAGGCCAGCGTCATGCCAGTCCAGTGCGGCGCGGTAGGCGTGGTCGTTGTTGGTCGACAGCACCAGCTTGCGGCCCGGTGCCACGCCGTAACGGCGCACGTAGGTGGACACAGCGCCGGCCAGCATGTTGCCCGGCACGTCGTTGTTGCCGTAGACCAGCGGGCGCTCGTGGGCGCCGGCAGCCAGCACCACGCGCTTGGCGCGGACCCGGTGCACGCGGTGGCGAACCTGGCCGATCGGCGCGCGGTCGCCGAGGTGGTCGGTCAGGCGCTCGTGGATGGTCAGGAAGTTGTGGTCGTGGTAACCGTTGACCGTGGCGCGCGGCAGCAGGGTCACTTCCGGCAGGCTGGCCAGCTCTTTGACCACGGCGTTCACCCAGTCAGCGGCGGGTTTGCCGTCGAGGGTTTCGCGGCTGTCGAGCAGGCTGCCGCCGAACTCTTCCTGTTCGTCGGCGAGGATCACCCGGGCACCGCTGCGCGCAGCAGCCAGTGCGGCGGCAAGGCCCGCAGGGCCGGCACCGACGATCAGCACGTCGCAGTGCTGGTTCATGTAGTCGTAGCTGTCCGGGTCGTTCTGCAGCGGCGCACGGCCCAGGCCGGCGGCCTTGCGTATGTACTTCTCGTAAGTCATCCAGAACGATTTCGGGTACATGAAGGTTTTGTAGTAGAAGCCCGGCGGCATCATGCTGCCGCCGACCTTGCCCAGGATGCCCATGACGTCGTTGTTGACGTTCGGCCAGCCGTTGGTGCTGGTGGCGACCAGGCCTGCGTACAGGGCCTGCTGGGTAGCGCGCACGTTGGGGATCTGGGTGGATTCGCTGGAGCCGATCTGCAGGATGGCGTTCGGCTCTTCGGTACCGGCGGCGATGATGCCGCGTGGGCGCGAGTACTTGAAGCTGCGGCCGACGATGTCGACACCGTTGGCCAGCAGCGCGGCGGCCAGGCTGTCACCGGCATAACCCTGGTAGGTCTTGCCGTTGAAGGTGAAGTTCAGGACCTTGCTGCGGTCGATACGGCCGCCGCTGGCGAGGCGATAGGTCTGGCTCATACTTTTTCCCCTTGGCCTTTGACGGTCGACGGTGCGCTGCTGGGCTTGCCGCCTGCGGTCACTTGCGGCTTCTCGCCAATCTTGTAGGTTTCCAGAATCTCGTAGGTCACGGTGTCGCGGGTGACGTTGAAGTACTGACGGCAGCCGGCAACGTGGTCCCACAGTTCATGGTGAATACCGCGCGGGTTGTCGCGGAAGAACATGTAGGTGCCCCACTCCTCGTCGGAGCAGGTGTTGGGGTCCAGCGGGCGGGCGATGTGCGCCTGGCCAGAGGCGTGGAACTCTTCTTCGGAGCGCAGCTCGCCGCAGTGGGGACAGAAAATATGCAACATGACGGTGGCTCCGGTTAGTGGGCGACGGCGGCGGCGCCGTGTTCGTCGATCAGTGCGCCGTTGTAGAAACGGTCCATGGAGAACGGCGCAGCCAGCGGGTGCATCTCGCCCTTGGCAAGGCTGGCGGCGAAGACGTTGCCCGAGCCCGGGGTCGCCTTGAAGCCGCCGGTGCCCCAGCCGCAGTTGAAGAACATGTTCTTGACCGGGGTCTTGGAGATGATCGGGCAGGCGTCCGGCGAGGTGTCGACGATGCCGCCCCACTGACGGTTCATGCGCACGCGCGACAGGTTCGGGAACATCTCGACGATGGCCTGCAGGGTGTGCTCGATCACCGGGTACGAGCCGCGCTGGCCGTAGCCGACCCAGCCGTCGATACCGGCGCCGATCACCAGGTCGCCCTTGTCGGACTGGCTGATGTAACCGTGCACGGCGTTGGACATGATCACGGAGTCGATGATCGGCTTGATCGGCTCGGATACCAGTGCTTGCAGCGGGTGCGATTCCAGCGGCAGACGGAAGCCGGCCAGCTTGGCCATGTGCCCGGAGTTACCGGCGGTGACCACGCCGACGCGCTTGGCGCCGATGAAGCCTTTGTTGGTTTCCACACCGATGACCGCGCCGTTTTCCTTGCGGAAACCGATCACTTCGGTCTGCTGGATCAGGTCAACGCCCAGGGCGTCGGCAGCGCGGGCATAGCCCCAGGCCACGGCGTCGTGACGGGCGACGCCACCACGGCGCTGAACGGTAGCGCCGAGGATCGGGTAACGGGTGTTCTTCGAGCAGTCCAGGTACGGGATTTCGGCCGCGACCTGGGCGGTGTTGAGCAGCTCGCCGTCGACGCCATTGAGGCGGTTGGCGGAGACGCGGCGCTCGGAATCACGAATGTCCTGCAGGGTGTGGCACAGGTTGTAGACGCCGCGCTGGGAGAACATCACGTTGTAGTTGATGTCCTGGGACAGCCCTTCCCACAGTTTCATGGCGTGCTCGTAAAGCTGCGCCGACTCGTCCCACAGGTAGTTGGAACGCACGATGGTGGTGTTACGGGCGGTGTTGCCGCCGCCCAGGTAACCCTTCTCGATCACCGCGACGTTGGTGATGCCGTGTTCCTTGGCCAGGTAGTAGGCCGTGGCCAGGCCGTGGCCGCCACCGCCGACGATGACCACGTCGTAGACCTTTTTCGGGGTCGGCGTGCGCCACATGCGCTGCCAGTTTTCGTGGTGGCTGAGGGAGTGCTTGAAAAGGCCGAAGCCCGAGTAACGTTGCATGGTCGTCTTCTCCACTCAGCGGTAAACAGGGAAGTCGGCGCACAGGGCCGAGACGTTCTTCGCCACATCGGCTTCGACGTCGGCGTCACCGAGGTTGTCGAGGATGTCGCAGATCCAGCCGGCCAGGGCTACACATTGCGCGACCTTGAAGCCGCGGGTGGTGACGGCCGGGGTGCCGATGCGCAGGCCCGAGGTGACGAACGGCGACTGCGGGTCGTTCGGCACGGCGTTCTTGTTGACGGTGATGTGCGCGCGGCCCAGGGCGGCGTCGGCATCTTTGCCGGTCAGACCCTGACGGATCAGGCTGACCAGGAACAGGTGGTTGTCGGTGCCGCCGGACACCACGTCGTAGCCACGGTCGATGAATACCTGGGCCATGGCCTGGGCGTTTTCGATGACTTGTTTCTGGTAGCTCTTGAATTCAGGCTCCAGCGCTTCCTTGAAGCACACCGCCTTGGCGGCGATCACGTGCATCAGCGGACCGCCCTGGGCGCCGGGGAACACGGCAGCGTTGAGCTTCTTCTCGATCTCTTCGTTCGACTTGGCCAGGATCAGGCCGCCACGCGGGCCGCGCAGGGTCTTGTGGGTGGTGGTGGTGACCACGTCGGCGAAGGGGATCGGGTTCGGGTACAGGCCAGCGGCGACCAGGCCAGCCACGTGGGCCATGTCGACGAACAGCAGCGCGCCTACCTTGTCGGCGATGGCGCGAAAGCGTGGGAAGTCGAGGGTCTTGGAGTAGGCCGAGAAGCCGGCGACGATCATCTTCGGCTTGTGCTCGACGGCCAGGCGCTCGACTTCGTCGTAGTCGATCAGGCCGGTGTCGGTGTTGATGCCGTACTGCACGGCGTTATAGAGCTTGCCCGAGGACGACACCTTGGCGCCGTGGGTCAGGTGGCCGCCGTGGGCCAGGCTCATGCCCAGGATGGTGTCGCCGGCCTGCAGCAGGGCCAGGTAGACCGCACCGTTGGCCGAGGAGCCGGAGTGCGGCTGGACGTTGGCGTAGTCGGCGCCGAACAGTTGCTTGGCGCGCTCGATGGCCAGCGCCTCGACCTTGTCGACGTGCTCGCAGCCGCCGTAGTAGCGCTTGCCTGGGTAGCCTTCGGCGTACTTGTTGGTCAGGCCGCTGCCTTGGGCCTGCATCACGCGCTTGCTGGTGTAGTTCTCCGAGGCGATCAGCTCGATGTGATCTTCCTGGCGTTGTTCTTCGGCATTCATCGCCGCCAGCAGTGCGTCGTCATAACCCTGGATCTGGTCTTGCTTGCTGAACATCTTGTTTCTCCCGGCAGCGATCAGTTCTTGTCTTCAAGGCACTGTGGCCCTTTGTGGCGATGGTATGACTGGCCGGGGTGGGTCAGATGCCTGCGCACGCCTTGCAATGGCGCGTTTACGACATTGGCTTTGGGTTGTTCATGCGGGCCTCTTCGCGGGGCAAGCCCGCTCCCACAAATGTTTGGCGTGTGCAGGACCATTGTGGGAGCGGGCTTGTCCCGCGAAGAGGCCGGTACAGCTTGTATAGGCAACCGTTTCAGCAATGGTTTAGAGTGCTGTTCTGCGTCGTTCAAAGGACAGTGCCATGACAGACAAGAGCCAACAATTCGCCAGCGACAACTACTCCGGCATCTGCCCCGAAGCCTGGGCCGCCATGGCCAAGGCCAACCAGGGCCACGACCGCGCCTACGGCGACGACCAGTGGACCGAGCGCGCGTCGGAATACTTCCGCAAGCTGTTCGAAACCGACTGCGAAGTGTTCTTCGCCTTCAACGGCACCGCCGCCAACTCCCTGGCCCTGGCCTCGCTGTGCCAGAGCTACCACAGCGTGATCTGCTCCGAGACCGCCCACGTCGAAACCGACGAGTGCGGCGCGCCGGAGTTCTTCTCCAACGGTTCCAAGCTGCTGACCGCGCCCAGCGTGAACGGCAAGCTGACACCCGAATCGATCCGCGAAGTGGCGCTCAAGCGCCAGGACATCCACTACCCCAAGCCGCGCGTGGTGACCATCACCCAGGCCACCGAAGTGGGCACCGTGTACCGCCCCGACGAGCTCAAGGCCATCAGCGCCACCTGCAAGGAGCTGGGCCTGAACCTGCATATGGATGGCGCGCGCTTCAGCAATGCCTGCTCGTTCCTCGGCTGCAGCCCGGCCGAACTGACCTGGAAGGCCGGCATCGACGTGCTGTGCTTCGGCGGCACCAAGAACGGCATGGCGGTCGGTGAGGCGATCCTGTTCTTCAATCGTGATCTGGCCGAAGACTTCGACTACCGCTGCAAGCAGGCCGGGCAGTTGGCCTCGAAGATGCGTTTCCTGTCTGCGCCGTGGGTGGGTCTGCTGGAGGAAGGTGCCTGGTTGCGCCATGGCGCGCACGCCAACCATTGCGCGCAGTTGCTGGCGTCGTTGGTGAGTGATTTGCCGGGGGTGGAGCTGATGTTCCCGGTGGAGGCCAACGGGGTGTTCCTGCAGATGCCGGAACAGGCGATCGAAGCACTGCGTGGCAGGGGCTGGCGGTTCTATACCTTCATTGGTAGCGGTGGGGCACGGTTCATGTGCTCGTGGGATACCGAAGAAGCGCGGGTGCGCGAGCTGGCGGCGGACATCCGCGCCATCATCGGCGCCTGAAACACCGTATTCGCGGGGCAAGCCCGCTCCCACAGAATCCATGCAAGCCGCAAAGGTTGCAGAGGTCTTGTGGGAGCGGGCTTGTCCCGCGAATGCGATGGCAGCAGCCACCTTGAACTATAACTTGAACCCCCCCATCTGCCGCGCCAGGTCATCAGCCAACCCACGCAATGCCCGGCATTCCTCCCGACACCCCTGCACCTCCGCCGCCGTCTCCCGCGCCAAGTCCGAAATCCCCTGCACGGTACGATTGATCTCCTCGGTCACCGCCGACTGCTCTTCAGTCGCCGTCGCCACCTGGTGGTTCATGTCGCTGATGTGCTCCACCTGATCCGTAATCGCCCCCAGCGATGTCCCGGTACGCTGGCTGAACGCCACACCACTGCCCGTCGCCTGCTGCCCCGCCTGCATCGAGGTCACCGCCGAACCCGCCCCTTGCTTGAGCCGCTGGATCATCTGCTGCACCTCATCGGTGGACAGCTGCGTGCGCCGTGCCAAGGTGCGGACCTCATCGGCCACCACCGCAAAACCTCGCCCCATCTCCCCTGCCCGCGCGGCCTCGATAGCAGCATTCAGCGCCAACAGGTTGGTCTGCTCGGAAATACTGCGGATCACCGCCAGCACTTCATCGATGGACGCGACTTCATCGGCCAGCTGGCTCACCGCATCAGCCGCCTTGCCGATATCCCCGGACATGCCTTCGATCCCCTGGATCGACCGCCGCACCACGTCACGCGCCTGCAGGGCTTCGTCACGTGCCGATTGCGAAGCCTGTGCGGCATCGCCGGCGTTGCGCGCAATTTCCTGCACGGTCAGGCCCATTTCATGCACGGCCGTGGCGACCATTTCGGTCATTTCCTGTTGCCGACCGGAGCGCTCGGCGGTGTTGTCCACCACCTGAGTCACCTGCTCGACCGCACGGTGCAGGCGCTCGGTGGTGCGCAGCACGTCGCCGATCAGCCCACGCTGGCTGTCGAGAAAACGGTTGAAACCCCGGGCCAGGTCGCCCAGTTCGTCCTGGCGAGCATCATCCAGGCGATGGCTGAGATCGCCCGCGCCGCTGCCAATCTGTACCAAGGCCGCCGTAACCCGGCGAATCGGCTTCACCAGCCCGCGCGCCAGCACGACCACCAGCAACAGTGAGAGCAGCGCGACACCGCCGCCAATCAGGGTGGTCAGCCATAGGGCTTGGTTCATCTGTGCGTAGATCTGCGCCTCGGGCACCTCGGCGACCAAGGTCCAGTTCAGGTCGCGCAAGGGCAGGCTCAGGGCCAGGTAATCCTCGCCATCGCGCTGGAAGCGGCTACTGCGCAGGCCGTGGTCGCCACTGAGCAGCGCCTTGGCGGCGTTGGCGTCGAGCTGTTCGACCAGTTGGCGCTTGCCACTGAAGGCCGGGTCGGGATGCACCTGGATCAGCCCGTCGTTACGCACCAGGTACACCTTGCCGCGCTCGCCGAAACTGAAGTCATGGATCAGCTTCGACAGCTCGCTCATGCGCAGGCCCATGCCCGCCACGCCCACCAGCTTGCCGTCTTTTTCCACGCGGTAATCGATGAACAGCGCCAGCTCGCCGGTGGAGCCGTCGATGTCGATGTTGACCAGGCGCTGGGCACCGCTGTCGATGTAGCCGTAGAACCAGCTGTCCTTGGGGTTGTCGCGGCTGAGGGTGCGATCGAGGCCTTTTTCGTTGTAGTAGTGGCCGCTATCGGTGGCGGCGAACATCGTGGTGAAGGCCTGGTTGCGTGCCCTGGCGGCCTCCAGGTACTCGATGAAAGGGGCCCGTTCGGCAGGGTCTTCGCCCGCCGCCAACCAGTCGCGCAGCAGGGTATTGCCGGCAATGTCGGCTGCGGCCACCAGCGGTTGGCCGAGCATGCGTTCGATATCGTTGCGGATGGCCTCGACGCTGGCCGGGAGCGCTGTGTCGAGCAGATAACGTTCGGTCAGGCGGTTGAGCGCCACCGTGAAAATCACCACCACCACCAGGATGCTCGCCAGCAGGGCAGCGCCCATGCTCGCGATCAACTGCCACTGGATACTTTTACGCCAGATACCCATGCCCCGCTCCCCGTAATTATTGTTTTACGGGAAGTGTATACACTTGAGTATCCAGTTATTCCAGTGACCTGGAACAAACAGATGAACCTTGTAGGAGCGGATTTATCCGCGAAGCGGCATTGAATTCACCACCGCATCGCGGATGAATCCGCTCCTACTGTTCGGCGATGGTCCGAACGATAGCGTCCACCGTGGCGTCGATCTGCGCCTGGGTCCGCTCAAGCGTCTGCTGGTGTTCCTTTTGCAGTTCGACCTGCTTGGAACACAAGTTGAGCGCGGCCAGTACCAGCAGCTTGTCGCCGATCAGGCTCGGGTACTGACGCTTGGTCTCGGCCAGGGCGGTGTTGAGCATCCGCACCGCCTGCGCCAGGGTTTCTTCCTGGCCTTCGGGCGCCTTGATCGAATAGTCGCTGCCGAGGATCGATACGACATTGATCGGCTGCGCTTGCAGTCTCATGCGCCGACGACACCCGCACTGGCGCGGTCAACCAGCGCCTGGATGCGCGCAGCGGTAGCGCCGTTCTTCTCTTCCTGCTCCATCAGCGACAGCTGCAGGGTTTCGTTTTCTTCCTTGGCCTGGGCCAGTTCCTGGCCGAGGGTGGCGTTCTGCTCGGTGAGTTGAGCGTTTTTCTGCATCAGGTCGCTGACCAGTTGCTCGATTTGATTCAGGGATGCTTCAAGCATGGGGATATCTCGGGTTGTTGCAAAGGGCGCACACGATAAAGAAAAGTGTCAGCCATCGCCATTAAATATCGGATTCATAAGGCTTCTGCCTGCCAGATTGACAGGGTAAGTGGCACCTTGTTCCGACTTGGATCAACCGCCGGTCAGGTAAATCGATAGCTGGCTCACAATTTTTCCCGCTCGCGCTCAAGACTGCCCAGTCACGACCGATAGACCAGTACGTCTTGTTTTGTCGCACGGATTTCCTTCCCCCATGTCTCTACGCAACATGAATATCGCCCCGCGTGCGCTGCTCGGGTTCGCCCTGATCAGCCTGCTGATGCTCGGCCTCGGCATTTTCTCGCTCATGCAGATGGGCAACATCCGACAGGCCGGCGTGGCCATCGAGAACGTCAGCGTCCCCAGTATCAAGACCCTGGACGAACTGACCGCGCTGAACCTGCGCCTGCGCACCCTCTCCTACCGCCTGCTGCTCAACCGCGAGCCGGACGTGCAGCGCGACACCCTCAGCCTGCTGGACCAGCGCAACGCCCAGATCGACCGCGCCCGCCAGGCCTACCTGCCGATGATCGGTGCCGTCGACGAGCAAGCAGCCTTCGACCAGTACACCCAGTTGCTCAACCAGTACCGCCAGCTGGAAGCCCGCATGCGCAGCCTGAACCAGGCTGGCCGCACCGACGAACTGCGTGACCTGCTCAACCGCGACCTGCTGGCCAACTCCGAGCAGATCAACAAGGTCATGGACACCCTGGTGCAGATCAACACCGCCCAGACCCGCCAGACCAACGAAACCGCCGCCAGCCAGTACGCCGCGACGTTTGCCCTGGTGATCGGCTTGCTGATTGCCGCCACTGTGCTGACCTTCCTCTGCGCCTTCCTGCTCACCCGCAGTATCGTCAAGCCGATCGAGGAGGCGCTCAAGGCCGCCGAGCAGGTCGCCGACGGTGACCTGACCCACATCATCCGTACCGAAGGCACCGACGAAGCCGCCCGCCTGCTGCGCGCCATGGCCCGCATGCAGGACAAGCTGCGCGACACCCTGCAGTTGATTGCCGGCTCCGCCACCCAGCTGGCCTCGGCCGCCGAAGAGCTCAATTGCGTCACCGACGTGAGCGCCCGTGGCCTGCAGCAGCAGAACAACGAAATCGAGCAGGCCGCCACTGCGGTCACCGAGATGACCAGCGCCGTGGAAGAAGTGGCGCGCAATGCCGTGAGCACTTCCGAAGCCTCTGGCGAAGCCAGCCGTTCGGCCGGCGATGGCCGCGACCTGGTGATGGAAACCGTGGGCGCCATCGAGCGCATGAGTGGCGACGTGCAAGCCACTGCGCAGTTGATTACGCACCTGGCCGAGCAGTCGCGCGATATCGGCAAGGTGCTCGATGTGATTCGTGGCCTGGCCGACCAGACCAATCTGCTGGCGCTCAATGCCGCCATCGAAGCCGCGCGCGCCGGTGAAGCGGGCCGAGGGTTTGCCGTGGTGGCGGACGAGGTGCGCGCGCTGGCCCATCGCACCCAGCAGTCGACCAGCGAAATCGAGCGGATGATCGGCAGCATCCAGAGCGGAACCGAACAAGCCGTGGAATCGATGCGCACCAGCACCGAACGGGCCGACTCGACCTTGAACATCGCGCGTGGTGCGGGGTTGGCGCTGGACAACATTGCCGGGGCGGTGGCGCAGATCAACGAGCGCAACCTGGTGATTGCCAGTGCGGCGGAGGAGCAGGCTCAGGTGGCGCGGGAAGTGGACCGCAACCTGGTGAACATCAATGACCTGTCGGTGCAGAGCGCGACCGGGGCGCATCAGACCAGTGCGGCGAGTGCCGAGCTGTCGCGGTTGGCCGTGGACCTCAATGGCCTGGTGGCCCGTTTCCGCACCTGATAATGCTGGGGCCGCTTTGCGGCCCCTTCGCGGGACACGCCCGCTCCCACAGGTTCTGCGCTGCACTCAGGTTCAGCGGCAAACCTGTGGGAGCGGGCTTGTCCCGCGAATGGGCTGCAAAGCAGCCCCAGTGATCCAAGGATCAGTAATCGATCCGCACGTCCCCCTTGGGCACCGAGCAGCACGACAGGATGTACCCCTCGGCCTCATCTTCTTCAGTAATCCCGCCGTTGTGTTCCATCTCCACCTCGCCCCCCAGCTTGAGCACCTTGCACGTACCGCAAATGCCCATGCCGCAAGCTTTCGGAATCATCAGCCCGACCTTCGCCGCCGCCGCATGCACGGTCTCGCCCGGGGCGACGCGGATGCTCTTCTCGCTGCCAATGAACTCCACCAGGTTCAGGTCCGATGCAGCCACTTCCGGTGCGTCGGCAGCCTGCTCGGCATGCTCCACGGCATCGGCCTTGGCTTCCGCCGGCGTCGCGCCGAACGACTCCTCGTGGTAGTTCTTCATGTCGAAACCGACCGCTTCGAGCATGCGCTTGACCGCCGTCATGTACGGCGTCGGGCCGCAGCAGAACACCGTGCGTTCCATGTAGTCGGGCGCGATCAGCTCCATCAGCCGCTGGTTCAGGTAGCCGCGATACCCCGCCCAAGGCTCGCCCAGGCCGTGCTTCTCGCAAATGATATGCAAGCTGAAGTTGGGGATGCGTGACGCCATCTGCTCCAACTCGCGGTGGTAGATGATGTCCTTCGGCGAACGGGCGCTGTGCACGAAGACCATGTCGACATTGGCATTGGTGTCGTAGAACCAGCGCGCCATGGACATCACCGGGGTGATACCGACGCCACCCGAGAGGTACAGCACCTTGCCCGCCGGGAAGTCGATGGCGTTGAACAGACCCACCGGGCCATGCACCGGCAGCTCGGCGCCTTCGTGCATGGTGTCGTGGAGGAAGTTCGACACCAACCCGCCGGGCACGCGCTTGACGGTGATCGAGAAGCTGTAGGGCACCGACGGCGAACTGGAGATGGTGTACGAGCGCATCACCGGCTTGCCTTCGATCTCCAGCTCCAGGGTGACGAACTGCCCTGGCTTGAAGAAGAACATGATCGGCTGGTCGGCCATGAAGCAGAAGGTGCGAACGTCCCAGGTCTCCTGAATGACCTTGACGCAGCGCACGATGTGGCGGCCGTTGGCCCAGGTCTGGGTAGTGACCGGATTGAGGAAGGTATCGGACATGTTCTTCTCCAGCGGCCGACAATTGGCCTTTTTATGGCTGGGATAATGCGCAAGCTGAACGCGACGCACATTCCTGCCTGCGACATCGGCGTGCTCATCGCGACCAGCCCCGTGCTACAAGGGCTGGCGCGTCGTAATTCAAATCGGCCATGTCGCCCATGGATACGGTTCGCGCCGCCTTCGGACGCACACTCCTCGGCAAATAAACACGCTGTTTCTTGAAGACAGCCTTGCGGCACCACAACAACGATTAGCCACCTTTTGCCGGCCGTACACGGCCCCGAGGAATACACGATGGACGTCACCGCAACCCTGAGCCTGGGCGATCCACTGGAACCTGCACGCAAGGCCACCGCCGAGATGCTGCAGACCCGCGAGCGCACCTACTCGCTGCCCCAGCCGTTCTACACCGACGAGCGTCTGTTTCAGATCGACATGCAGGAGATCTTCCACAAGGAATGGCTGATCGCCGGCATGACCTGCGAGATCCCGGCAAAAGGCAACTACATCACCCTGCAGATCGGCAAGAACCCGATCCTCGTGGTGCGCGGTGCCGAAGGTAAGGTGCATGCCTTCCACAACGTCTGTCGTCACCGCGGCTCGCGCCTGTGCGTCAGCGAGAAAGGCAAGGTGGCCAAGCTGGTGTGCCATTACCACCAGTGGACCTACGAGCTGGACGGCCGCCTGCTGTTCGCCGGCACCGAAATGGGCGCCGACTTCGACATGAAGGAGTACGGCCTGAAGCCGGTGAACGTGAAAGTAGCCGGTGGCTACATTTTCATCAGCCTGGCGGAAAACCCGCCCGCCATCGACGAGTTCCTGGCCACCCTGGAACACTACATGGAACCGTACGACATGGAGAACACCAAGGTGGCGGTGCAAACCACCTTGATGGAAAAGGCCAACTGGAAGCTGGTGCTGGAAAACAACCGCGAGTGTTACCACTGCAGCGGTTCGCACCCGGAGCTGCTGCAAACCCTGCTGGAGTGGGACGACACCAACGATCCGCGCGCCAGCCAGGAATTCAAGGACCACGTGGCCGCCTCGGCCGCCGCCTGGGAAGCCGAGAAGATCCCGTACCTGCACAAGAGCCACGGCCTGCGTAACCGCATCGTGCGCATGCCGCTGCTCAAGGGCACCGTATCGATGACCATGGACGGCAAGCAGGCCTGCCAGAAGCTGATGGGCCGCATCCAGAACCCGGACCTGGGCTCGATGCGCATCCTGCACCTGCCGCACTCGTGGAACCACTGCATGGGCGATCACATGATCGTCTTCACCGTGTGGCCGATCAGCGCCCAGGAAACCATGGTCACCACCAAGTGGCTGGTGCACAAGGATGCCGTCGAAGGCGTCGACTACGACCCCGAGCGCATGCGCAAGGTGTGGGATGCGACCAACGACCAGGATCGTCGCCTGGCGGAAGAGAACCAGCGGGGGATCAACTCCACCGCGTACCAGCCAGGGCCGTACTCGAAGACTTATGAGTTTGGTGTGGTGAACTTCATCGACTGGTACAGCGAGCGCGTGCTGGCCAACCTGGGCGCGGAGCCTGCGCCTTATCTGAAGGAAGTGCAGGCGCAGTAGGCCACGAGCCCCGCCACTCATATTCCAGAGTGGCGGGGATCTGCGTCAGCCCGAGCTAACAGGCTACAGTCGCGTGTCTTCCCTCACGCTGCCCGTCTGCGCCTCAACATCGAAGTTCGAAGATTGTCCCTCGCGGGGTTCCCACATCCATTTCCAAACGTCCGATACCGCGTTTCGTACAAAACTCCACGCATGTGTAATGCCATAGGCGTCACCCACGGCCTCTGCAATCAATCTGCCTCGGTGCATATCACGAACACCTGCACGACGCCATTCATGCCTGGCATTCAGAGGCAGTGCTGCAAAGCCCAAGAACCCCCCCGTAGAACGTGCTACGTCAACACCAATCAGTCCAGGGGTGGCTGCTGTGAGCAGCGAAGGGTCTTGCGCAGCTCTGAAGTGAACTGGGCGGATGGCTGCGGAGAAGGTATATGCGTAGGTGTCCAGAACATTGGCAACAGCGTGTACTTGAGCATGAACCAATGGCTGCACAGGCTCGCTCCTGCCTGGCGGTAAATCCACTCGATTGATAATGGCCCGCATGCGTGAAACGACCATGTTCGACACACCGGCCACAGCGCTTAGACCGAACATTGCATGGCTTATGGTGCTCCAGAAGCTGCCAGCAGTATCGGTTCGATTCACAGGATCGCCTGCGCAATATGCGTAAGCATTCATGCCTCCTCGACCAAATGGACTGAGGTTATCAGGGCTCTGGAATCGCATCAGGATTGGATTGTAAAAGCGACGACCATTGCCCAACGGATAACTGCCCGTGGACGGATCGCGATGCTGGCCACAAAAACCCAGCGCCGGTGCTGGGCTGGTTTTCATGAAGCCGTAGGGTGAATAAGCGTGCAGACCTGGCAACACGGAGCGTTGCCGATCTGTCGTGAACAAATGAGTCGCCATTGGTTATCCACAGCCTTTAACTGTTTTGAATACCGTAGCGGTGACTGGAAGGGTTGCCTACTGGCATAAATATCAGGTGAGTCAACTGATCATTTTTTGATCACAATCCGCAGAGCCCCATGCTTGTTGGGCTGTAGACGACTCCGTACACCTTATCCACAGAGACACCAACAGAGATTGTGCGCAACTGATTACAGCTCAGCCTTCAGCCTGTGGGTAACCCACTCAAAGCCCTGATTTCCATTGATCAGGAGGATTGAAAGACGGATTGAGCGTTTTTTGATCGAATTGGTGAAAGCCTTGATATACGTGGCTCACAGCAGCTACCGAACATATTATCCACAGAGGCGCTAACAGCGATTGTGGGAAACTTTAGCTCGTCTGGGCCTGAGGACTGGGCAAGAACCTGCGAGAAGGCTGGTCATTTTTCGCTCAAAAGCTTGCAGGCCTTGTCAGATGGCGGCTGTAGCGATGGATGAACACTTTATCCACACCTTGGCGAACAGATTCGGTGGGCAAAAGTTTGTCTGCACTGGCCTCATCGCCGGCAAGCCGGCTCCCACAGGCGGTGGGGTTTCTGTGTGGGAGCCGGCTTGCCGGCGATGAGGCCGCTACTGGTTCAACGCAACACCCCCTCCTCCACCAGCAGCTTGAGAATCGCCTCGGCGCCCTCCTGTGGAGAAACATCCTTCAATACCTTGCCACCCCCGCCACTGGCCTTGGCCGTCGCCGCCTTCATCCGGTCCGCGCCGCTCTTGGCCTTGATCACCTTGAGTCGCTTGGGCCGTGGCCGCGCAGGCTGCAACTCGGCCTCCGCCAGCAGTTCATCCTCGACGATCGCCACATTGCGCGCCGCCAGCACACCCCGGCGAGCCGGCCCAAACGCGCTCTGACGCGGCTTGGGCGCAGCGTTATCCACAGTCGCCAGGAACGGCAGCCGCACCTTCAGCCGGCGCCGTTGCCCACGGGGCAGCGCCTGCAGGACCTGGGCGGAGCCGTTGTCGATCGACTCCACTTCGGCCAGCCCCACCACCAGCGGCCAACCAAGCTTCTCGGCCAACAGGAACGGCAACATGCCCGAACCTTCACCGGTTTCGGCCTGGCTACCGGTCAGCACCAACTGGGCACCGGCATCGCGCAAGTAGTCACCCAGGACAGCCAGTACATCCGCGCCAGCCGGCTGCTCCAGCACGTCGAGATGATCCAGGCCCATGCCCAGGTAAGCCCGCAGCGCCTCTTCCTGCGGGTCGCCGGCATGCACCACCTGCAAGTTATCCCCAGCCAGCTGCAAGCCCAGCTCCACGGCACGCGCATCCTGTTCGGCGCGGCGGGCGCGGCCGGAACTGGGGTGGGCACCGATGGAAACCAGGCTGATGACTTTCGTACTCATGCTCATGCCCTTATGCCGCGTCGCGCTGGCCGCCACTGCGGAAATTATCCACAGCCTCGATCAGTGCCTGGAGAATCGCCGAACTGTCGCCAATCACCGACAGGTCGGCCCGTTTGATCATGTCGCAGCCCGGATCCATGTTGATCGCCACCACCTTGTCGCAGGCGCCGATGCCCTGCAGGTGCTGGATCGCGCCCGAGATACCCACAGCCACGTAGACCCGTGCCGTGACCCAGGTGCCGGTAGCACCGACCTGGCGGTTGCGCGGCATGAAGCCGTCGTCCACCGCCACCCGCGAGGCGCCTTCGGTGGCGCCAAGGGCCGCCGTGGCCTTGTGGTAGAGGTCCCAGTCCTTCACCCCGTTACCGCCCGAGACGATGAACTCCGCCTCGGCCATGGCGATGGTGGCCGGGTCGACGGCGACCGCGCCAAGGTCTTCGATGCGCGACAAGCTGCGCGCCACGCTTGTGGACAACTCCACCGGCAGCGCCTCATGACGGGTTTCACTGACCGGCTCGGCGCACTCTGCAGCGCCCAGGATCAAGCGTGGCACCGCACGTTGCAGGTCTTGCTGGCCGGCACCGGCACGGCCGATGCACTGGCCGTCCTTGACCTGCCAGACCCGCGTCGCCGGGCGCTCGCCCAGCGCGGCGCCAAGCCGACGGCCCAGTTCGCCGCCGCCGCTGCGGCTGTCGGGTAACAGCCAATGGCGCGGGG
>NZ_AKJC01000015.1 GCF_000282535.1 Pseudomonas sp. GM84
GGCGGCTGCCGTGCTGGGCGGCAGCCTGTCGGCGGCACAAAGTGAAGCTGCCCTGCGCTGGATCGAAGGCTGCCAGATGCCCAACGAGCCGGGGATCATGTACATGCCCGGACGGGGCGCCGAAGTGCGTTGCACCAATTGGGGCCTGGCTGCCGGTGCGTTCACCGAGCAGACCGGGCCGCGCCAGGCGATCGGTCACTGGCTGGCCTCGCTGCAGAATCCCGACGGTGGCTTCGGCTTCTGGCAGGGCCGCGGCTCGGACATGGTGTCCACGGTTTCGGCGGTGTCGATCTTGCGTCAGTTGGGTGACAACAGCGGTGTAGACCTCGCGGCAATCGAAACCTACGTGTCCAGCTGCAGGCAAGTGCAGGGTCATGCAGCGTTCCCGCGTGGCGAAACCTCTCTGCGCGCCGGGCTGCAGGCGCTGGGTTGCCTCGCCTATATCGGCCACGACGTGACTCAGGCAGCAGCCGAGCTACTGGCCGCGCACAAAGTGCGCCAGGGCGGTTACGCCAACCACGGCCAGCGCATTCCCGACCTGCTCAGCACTTACCAGGCCGTGGCACTGGCCGCCGACTTCGGCCTGCCGGTGGACCTGCCGCACCTGCGTTTCTTCCTCGACAAGGTGCGCGGCGCAGCCGGGCATGCCTGGTCGCCGTTGTTCCTGCCAGGGGTCGATGCGCTGTCCAGCTGCCTGGGCCGCCTGCTCGAAGCCTTTGCCGACGGCCAGCGTCAGCGCCTACCCAACCTGCAGCTTTCGTAAGGAGCCGCCATGCCCACCCTCAATGTTTCCTGCGCGCCGCTGCAACCGCTGCAGCGCAAGCGCCTGGCCCTGGCGTTTACCCGCCAGCTCAAGGCGCTGGGTGCCGAGACCGCCCACTGCATGGTGTTCTTCAACCCCTTGCCCCAGGACTGCGTCTTCAGCGCCGGCATGCCGATGCCCATTGCCGACCGCGACGGCACACCGGCGCAGTTCCATGTGCGCATCACCCTGTCGGCGGCGCGTGACCGGCTGGCCCACCAGGCACTGGCCGAAGGGCTGCACGCGTGCCTGCGCAGGCACTACCCGAACGCCTTCCTCTACCTGCAGTTCGAACCGATCCTGCCCGAGCACGTGTTCTTCAGTGCCGGCGCGCCATTGATCAACGCGGCCCACCCGCAAGGAAACACCGACTCGTGAACGACCTCAGCATTGCACAGCGTATCCACCAGACCCTCGGCCAGTTGCTCGGCGAACAGATCGACGCCATCGGCCCGCGCGACAGCTTCCGCGACTTTCTCGGCGAGCGCTTCGACAGCCTCATGGCCGTCGAAGTGATCACCGCCATCGAAGGGGCATTCGACATCGAGGTGGATTACCTCAGCGATGACGTGCGCTTCTGGTTCGAAACGCTGGAAAAGATGGCGCAGTTCGTGGCGCAGAAACGCGAAGATCAACTGACCCTGCAAGGTGCCGAGTGAACGCCGAGCATCTGTTTACCACCTCCGGTTCCACTGGCGCGCCGCGCCAATGGCTGCGCAGCCTGGCGCAGATGGAGCGCGAGGCGGCCTTGATTCTCGGCCGCTGGGCGCCCGAGGCGCGGGAGATCCTGGCATTCGCGCCGACCCGCCACAGCTACGGGAAGATTCTCGGCGAAGTCGGTGCGCGGGTCGTTAACGCGCGGCTGCAACGCTGTTCGCTGGAGCAGCAACGGCTGCCGGTGCTCGACGGTGAAGGCACCTGCGTGATCCTCGCCATCGCCAGCACCTGGCACCTGCTACCGGCGTTGCTGGCCCGGCTTGCGCCACGGCGCTCGGTGCTGGTGGTGCACAGCGCTTCGCTGCTGCCGCCAGGGGCGTTGGCCACCGTGCAGCGGCATGCCGGGCCCCGGGTGCGCTTCGTCGAGTTGTTGGGCGCCACGGAAACCGGTGCCATGGCCTACCGCGAGCTGGATGCCAACAGCACCACCGAGCAAGCCTGGACACTGCTGGACGATGTGCGCTTGCTCAGCCCGCCTGGGCAAGTCGGCGCCCTTGAAGTCGCCAGCCCGCGGATCGCGCGGGAATACGGTCAGGCCAGCGCGCCAGCCACGCACCGCTGCGATGACCAGGTACGGGTGCTGGACGAGCGCCGCTTCCAGTGGCTGGGCCGCGCCAGCAGCCTGATCAAGGTCAACGGCCTGCGCCTGGACCTGGCACGCCTGGCCAGTGAGCTCGGCCAGCACCTCGATTGCCCGGCGCTGGCGTGCGTGGCCGTGCGCGATGCCTTGCGCGGCGAAGCCTTCGAGGTGCTGTTCAGTTCGGCCACGCTGAGCGAGCGTGCGGTGCTGGAGGCCTTCGCGCAGTTGCCCCCAGGCCATCCGCGCCCGGTCGCGGTTCGCCGCGTCAACCACCTGCCTTTATCCGCCACCGGCAAACCTCAGCCGTGGGCGGCCTCTACCTCTGTCAAGGAATACACCCATGACCCACGCTGATACCCAAGCCACCATCGCCGACTACCTGGCCACCTGCGGCGCCGACCCCAGTACCGGCCAGGAGCAACCCGAATACCTCGGGCTCAGCCTGCGCAAACGGCATGAAGTGCTGCAGCGCACCCCGGCCCTGGCGGCCGAGTGGGCGGCCCAGTACGCACACTGGTCCGTACACGCCGACAGCCACTACCGCTGCCTGACCAGCACCCGCCCGGCCGAAGCGCCGTGGTATCGCCTGGGGGTCAAGGACACGGTGGATGTCGCGGGCCTGCCGACCCGCCTGGGTCTGCGCAGCTATCGCCACTACCCCCAGCGCAGCGCCGAGGCACTGACCTTCCTCGACCCGCGCATCGCCTTGACTTGCAAGGTCGCCACCACTGAACTGAACATCGCGTTTGGCGCAGGCTGCCGCAACCCGCATTTCCCGACCATCGATCCGTCGGGCTCCAGCACAGGTTCCGCGGTGTCGGTGGCTGCCGGCCTGTGCGATATCTCCCTGGGCACCGATGTGCTCGGCTCGGTGCGCTGGCCGGCGTCGCACTGTGGCATGGTCGGCCTGCGCATGACCCAGAAGGCCGCGAGCCTGGCCGGGGTGTTCCCGCTGTCGCCGCGCATGGACGCCCTGGGCTGGGTGACCCGCAGCGCCGATGACCTCGACCTGCTGTTCCCGCTGCTGGGCCTGGAGCCGCTGCTCGGCCAGCAACAGCCGCTCAAGGACCGTTACCGCGTTGCCGTGCTGGAACAGGCGCTGGACCCTGCACTGACCAGCCCGGCGATGCTCGACATGCTCGGCCAGGCCCGCAGCGCGCTGGGCGACCTGGGCATGGCCGCCAGTGAGGTCGCTATGCCAGCACTATGGGCCTGCCGTGGTGACGCCTGGCAGCTGTGTGCGCGCGATGCCTGGCTGGCCTCGGCGGCCTGGGCGCGCCGATTCGACTGTGAGCTGCACTGGTCGACACTCAGCGCGCTCAAGGTGGGCGAGGGCGTCAGTGATTGTGACTACCGGCGTATCCACCAGCGCATGGACAGCATCCGCGCCGGCATCGATGCCTGGTTCGACGAAGCCCAGGTGGACTTCGTGGTGTTCCCGATGGACCCCAACCGGCCGTTCGATCGGCGCAACCCGCAGCCCGGTGACTCGACCATTCCATCGCCGGCCGAGCCCGGCTATGAGCAGAAGATCAGCTTCACCCCGCTGGCCAGCTTCAGCGGCCTGCCGGCGATCACCGTGCCGATTTGCCTGAGTGCCGACGGCAAGGCGCCGCTGGCCGTGCAGATCATGGGGAGGCGCGACAGCGAGCGGCAGCTGCTGGACATCGCCAAACGCCTGCAGGCCGTGACCGGCTTGCTGCCAGCCCGTCGACTTCAGGCGTAAGGAACAGCGCATGTGCGGAATCACAGGCTGGGTGGACTACACCCGCGATCTGACCCAGGCCGGCCAGGCCATTGGCGCCATGACCGACACCCTGGCCCTGCGCGGGCCGGACGCCAGTGGCAGCTGGCAGCACCGCAATGCCCTGTTGGGCCATCGACGGCTGGCGATCATCGACCTCAGCGGCGGCGTGCAGCCGATGACCTACCGCTGTGCCAGCGGCGAGGAAATCGCCCTGGTCTATACCGGCGAGGTCTACAACCACCACGAACTGCGTGAGCGCCTGCGCAAGGCAGGCCATGAGTTCCACACCCGCAGCGATACCGAAGTGGTGCTGCGCGCCTACCTGGAGTGGGGCGAGCACTGCTGCGAGCACCTGACCGGGATGTTTGCCTTCGCCGTGTTCGACGGGCGCGACGGCCACTTCCTGCTGGTACGTGACCGTCTGGGGGTCAAGCCGCTGTACTACGCCCGGCACCAGCAGGGGCTGCTGTTCGGTTCGGAAATCAAGGCGATCCTGGCCCACCCGGATTTCACCCGCGCGCTGGATGTGGTCGGCCTGGTGGATGCCCTGAGCCTATCGCGCGGCACCGTGCGCTCGGCACTGCGTGGGGTCGACGAACTGCCGCCGGGGCACCGGTTGTCCTGGCGCCCCAATGGCCAGCCGAAGCTCAGCCGCTACTGGCAACTGCAGCGGCGTGAGCATCAGGACGACCTGGCGACGACCGTGCAGCGCACCCGCGAACTGCTGAGCAAGGCCTTGGGCGAGCAGCTGTACGCCGATGTGCCGGTGTGTTCGTTGCTCTCCGGCGGGCTGGACTCCACCGCCCTGACCGCCATGGCGCAGCAACGCCTGGGCGCGGTGCAGGGCGGCAGGGTCAATTCGTTCTCGGTGGACTTCGTGGGTCAAGCGGAGCAGTTCCAGAGCGATGCGTTTCGCCCCGAGCGCGACCAGCCCTATGCCTTGGCCGCTGCCGAGTACATCGGCAGCCAGCACCAGACCATCCTCATCGACAACCGGGAACTGGTGGACGACGCCGCGCGCGGGGCGGTTTACCGGGCCAATGACTCGGCAGCCACGTTCGGCGACGTCGACACCTCGCTGTACCTGCTGTTCAAGGCCATCCGCGGGCATTCCACGGTGGCCATTTCCGGCGAGGCGGCAGACGAGGTGTTCGGCGGCTACGCCTGGTTCCGCGACCCCGAGGCACTGGCGGCGCCGCGCTTCCCTTGGCTGTCGCGCATGCAGCTGCTGCAGCCGGCGCTGATCAACCCGGACTTCAACCGCCTGTGCGACTTCGCCCGGTATCAGGACAGCTGCTACCACCAGGCGCTTGACAGCGTCGAGCACCTGCCAGGCGACAGCCCGCAGGAGCGGCGCATGCGCGAGATCGGCCATATGCACTTGCAGCGCTGGTTGCCGATCCTGCTCGACCGCAAGGACCGCCTGAGCATGGCCGCCAGCCTCGAAGTGCGGGTGCCGTTCACCGACCATGAACTGGTGGAATACGTGTACAACGTGCCCTGGGCGATCAAGGGAAAGGAGGGGGAGGAAAAGTGGCTGCTCAAGCAGGCCTGTGCCGACCTCTTGCCGGCGGCGGTGCTGCAGCGGCGCAAGAGCCCGTACCCGACCTCGGCCAACCTGGCCTACGAGCGGTTCCTGCGTGCACGGGCGCAGCAATTGTTGGGGGAGGCGAGCAGCCCGGCGTTCCAGGTCATCGACCGGGCGCGCCTGACGGCTGAACTGCGCAAGCCCGAGGGGTACTTCAACTCGCAGTTGCGGCGCAACAACCTGGAGACGGCGCTGGCACTGGACGCCTGGCTGCGCGAGTACCGGCTAGCGGTGTAGTTCGGGCAGCTCGCTGCCATCCAGGATCACCGGGTTCTGGATGGTGTCGGTGAAGCGCCGTGGCGCCCCCAGGTCGAGCATGGAGATGAAGCTGCCCAGGGCCGGGGAGGCGTTCTGGATGTTCCAGTTCATGTACAGGCCCATGGTCGGCGTGGGTTGATCCTTGATCGGCCGGATCGGGCGGAACTGTACGCGGTCGCGCAACGTCGAGTAGGCAATCGATTCCGGCACCAGGGCAACGCCGAAGCCGCAGGCCACCAGACCGATCAGGGTGTGGATCTGCGCCGCCTCCTGGACAATCTTGGGGTAGAAACCGGCCGATTCGCACAGGGCGATCAGCTGGCTGTGGTAACCGCTGCCCAGCGCCTGCGGGGTGAACACGAAGTCCTCCTCGGCGAAGTCGCGCAGGTCGACCATCGCATGCTGCGCCTTGGCGTGGTTGGCGGGCAGGGCCATGACGATCTGCTCGTTGAGCAGCAGGCGCGATTCGATGGTCTCGGGTGGCATCGGCAGCTTGCGCATGAAACCGATGTCCGCCTCGCCGGCCATCAGGGCCTTGGCCTGGGAGGCCGAGGGCATTTCGCGGATGGTCAGGCGCACGTTCGGGTAGATTTCGCGGAATCGCTTCAGGGTGGTGAGCAACGACTCGTAATAGGCAATGGAGATGGCGGTGATGGTCAGCTTGCCGCAGATGCCTTCGGAAACGTTGCGCGCGTACTCGATGCCCTGTTCCAGCTCCTTGAGCGTGCGGTAGGCGGTTTCCAGGAACGCCGTGCCGGCCGCGGTGAGCTTGACCCCACGCTTGTTGCGCAGGAACAGGCTGAAGCCCAGCTTCTCTTCGAGTCGGTTGATCGCCTGGCTCAGGGGAGGTTGCGCCATGTGCAGGCGAATGGCTGCCTTGTGAAAGTGCAGTTCCTCGGCCACGGCAATGAACTGCCTGAGCAAACGTGTCTCGATCATTCTACGTTCCTTCATCGAGTCGAGCGGGGGCCGGTAGAGCGTTCTCCAGCGCCCAGCCGTGCAAGGCGGCCATGATATAGGTGCGGGGGTGCTGGGTGATATCCGTGAGATATCAAAGTTGCATGCTTTTAATATTAAGTCATTGATTTTTTTATTGTTATCGTAAAAAGGAGAATTGGAAGAGCTTTAGAATGCCCAGCACAGACCCCTTCATGAACAAAGTGGCCATCGTCACCGGTGCTGCCCAAGGCCTTGGCCTGGACTATGCGGCGGCGCTGGCCGCGCGCGGCGCCCGTGTGGTCATCAGCGACCTGGGGACCGACCGGTCTGGCGAAGGGCGGGACCCTTCGGCGGTCAGCGTCGCCTTGCAAGCCTTGAAGGACCAGGGTTTCGATGTGGTCGCCCATGTCGGCCAGCTGGAAAACGAAGACGAATGCCGGCAGCTGGTGGAACTGGCCATCGCCCAGTTCGGCGCGTTGGACATCCTCATTCACAACGCCGGCTGGGTCGACTACCAGGGCATCGAGACCCAGGAGCAAGCCTTTCTCGATCGTGCCCTGGGCATCAGCGTGCATGCCCCGGTATGGCTGGCCAAGCATGCCTGGAAGCACCTGAAGCTTTCCGCAGCCCCGCGCATTGTGCTCACGACCTCGGACCGCGCCATGTACCAGCGCTACTCGCAGCCTGGGCTGGTGGCCTATTCGGCGGGCAAGATGGCCCAGGTCGGCATCATGAACGCCCTGAGCATGGAGGGCCTGGCGCACGGCATCCTGGTCAACGCCATCTCGCCGGTGGCCAAGACCCGCATGTGGGGCGTGACGCTGCCGCCAGAAGAGCTCAAGCCCGAGTGGGTCACGCCGGGCGTGCTCTACCTGGCCAGCGCATTGTGCCGCGACACCGGTTACATCCTGCGCGCCAGCAACGGCCAGTTCACGGCCACGCGCTTCAGCGAGAATAGCGGCGTCAGCTACCCGCGTGACCTGGCACGGGTCGAGGCCTCGAGCCTGGCTGAAGTGGCCGAGCGCTGGAGCAGCATCAAGGAATGCCATTACCTGCCGTTCAAGGTCGCCAACACCCGCACCGACCTTGGCGAAAGCCCGGTCTGGGATCCCCGTAGCGGTGCCCTGTACTTCGTCGATCTTACCGGCGGGCGCATCCATCAGCTGCTGCCCGATGGCGAGGTGACGGTGCTGTACGAATCGGCCGCGCGGATCGGTGCCCTGGCATTGACCGACCAGGGCAACCTGGTCTTCACCGAAGACGCCAGCGTGGCGATCCTCGACGTGGCGCAGGGCAAGGTACGGCAGTACTCCGCATCGGTGCACCACCGCTCCAGCTACCGCTTCAACGATGGTGCCTGCGACCCGCAGGGGCGATTTGTCACCGGCTTGATGGATGAAGGGCCAAGCGGCAAGACCGGCGCGTTGTTCCGTTTCGATGGCGAGCTGCACGACGAAGTGATCCACGATGACCTGGCGTTACCCAACGGTCTGGCCTGGTCGCAGGACGGGCAAACGCTGTTCTTCGTCGATTCGGTCAGCCGCTCGATCTATCGCGCCGAGTACCTTGAGGAAGGCCGCCTGGAGCATGTCACGCTGTTCGCCGAGACGCCGGCAGAACTGGGGCGCCCCGATGGCATCGCGCTGGACCGCGAAGGCGGGCTGTGGGTCTGCCAGTTCAATGGCAGTTGCCTGTTGCGTTATGACCGCCACGGGCACCTGACCGACCAGGTGGTGATGCCCGTGCCTCGCCCGACCAGTTGCTGCTTCGGCGGCGCGGCCATGGATACGCTGTACATCACCACCGCGCGCTTCGGCATGTCGCCTGCGGAACTGCGCCATTACCCCGATGCCGGCGACCTCTATGCGATTCGCCCGGAGGTGGGTGGCCTTGCGCGCTTCGCGTTCAAGGAATGAGGCTTTGGCCCTGGCTGGCCGGTAGCACGGCCAGCTCACCGAAGCGTTGCGCCGAGTCGATGTAGCGCAGTGCCGACTTGGCGTCTTTCCAGCCTACGTAACTCATCAATGACTTCAACTCCCAGCCGTTGGCCGTGGCCCAGGTGGCAAAGCCGCGGCGCAGGGAGTGGCCGGTGTACAGTGCGGCAGGCACCCCAGCCCGCGCTAGCATGCGCCGCAGCAGGCCGACCAGGCTGTTGCTGTTGAGCGCTGCCTCGCCGAGGTTGCCCCAGCGGTCGAGCTTGCGGAACACCGGGCCGTGGGCAATACCGGCCACCTCGATCCACTGCAGGTAGGCCGTGACCGGGCACAACGCCTTGAGCGCCGGCGTGCGGTGCTGCACGCCCAGCGCCTCGCGGTCACCCTTGCTGCGTGGCAGGAACAGGGTGATGCCGACACCGGCTTCGGCCTGGATATGCTCAATGCGCAAGCGCGCCAGTTCGTCACCACGAAAGCCTCGCCAGAAACCCAACAGCAGCAGCGCCGTATCGCGGCGGGCGCGGCGCAGGGCGGGCAGATCGTGGCGCTCACGGGCCTGGCGGGCTTCTTCCTCGAAACACGCCACGGCAGTCTGCAGGTGTTGCAACAGCAGGGGGGCGGCCTGCCTGGGCGGGGTCGGGTGCAGGGTGCGGATGCCGCGCAGTACCTGGCGCACCAGCGGCGCTTTGGTCGGGTCGGGAAAGCCCTGGCTGATGTGCCATTGGCTGAGCGCTGCGAGGCGTTGGCGCAGGGTGCTGACCGCGTGCTGTTCGGCGTGGTCGGCCAGGTAGCGGGCAATGCTCTCGGCGGTGGCCGGCAGAAAGCCACCCCAGTGCGCCTCGAAATGCTCGATGGCGGCCTGGTAGCTGCGCCGGGTGTTGTCGCGGGTGGCGGCGCGGACGTAGCGCTCGATGTCGGTCATGGTCAGTGGGGTGGTGATGGTGGGTGACACGATAAAGGTTATTTGCTTGTCTGTCCCGGCCCTATCGCCGGCAAGCCGGCTCCCACACCGTCCGCGTTGCCACCGATTCCTGTGGGAGCCGGCTTGTCGTGGCGACGAACCGCGGCGATAGGGCCCTCACACCATGCATGGCTTTTCCTCGACACCATTGAAAGGCGGGTACTCACGCAACTGCACGGGCGACAACGGCCGGCTGAAGTGATAGCCCTGGGCAATGTCGCAGCCGGCCAGCTTCAGGCACACCACCTGCTCGCGGGTCTCGACCCCTTCGGCCACGACCTCCAGGCCCAGGCGCTTGGCCAGGATGATGGTCGAAGAGACGATCGGGCTGTCGTCGTAGCTGTTGGAAAGGGGGGCGATCAGTGCGCGGTCGATCTTCAGCTTGCTCAGGGGCAGCGACTGCAGGTGGGCGAAACCGGCGTAGCCTCGGCCAAAGTCGTCCAGGCTGATACCCAACCCCGCCGCGCGCAGGCGCTGCAGGTGTTCGACGGCGGTACCTTCCGGGTCGAGGATGGTGGTTTCGGTGATCTCCAGCTCCAACCGCTGCGCGGCGATGCCATGGCGCTGCAGCTTGGCCAGCAGACGGCTACTGAAATCGCCTTGGCGCAGTTGCAGTGCCGACACATTCACCGCCAGGCGGCTGTCACGGCCCTGGGCGTCCCAACGGGCCAGCTCTTCGCAGGCCAGGCGCAACACCTCCCAACCCAGCTCGACGATGAACCCGCTGCGCTCGGCCAGGTCGATGAAACGGTCCGGGTACAGTAGCCCGAACTCGGGATGATCCCAGCGCACCAGCGCTTCGTAGCCCAGCACGCGCTGGGTGTCGAGGCGTATCTGCGGTTGGTAGTGGAGCACGAACTGGCGCCCGGCCAGCGCGCTGCCAAAAGCTTGTTCCAGGGTGAAGGCCTGGATATCGGTCACGTTCAACGAAGGGTCGAAAAAGCGGTACTGGGCGCGCCCGGCCTGCTTGGCGGAATACATGGCGGCATCGGCAAAGCGGATCAGGCTGTCGATTTCCTGGCCGTCCCGAGGGCAGATGCTGACGCCGACACTGGGGCTGGTGTTGACCTCCTGACCATCGAGGGCATAGGTGGCCGACAGCTTCTGCACCAGGTTGCCCACCCAGGTGTTGATCTGCTCTTCGCTGCGCTCGCCGGCCAGCAGCACGACGAATTCGTCGCCGCCAAAGCGCGAGGCTTCATCACCCGGCTCCAGCTGGCGCTGGATGCGCCCGGCCACGGCTTGCAGCAGCAGATCGCCGACCTTGTGCCCGAGTGAGTCGTTGATCGACTTGAAGCGGTCCATGTCGATGAACAGGATCGCCATCAACTGGCGCTTGCCGCGTTGCCGGGTCAGGGCCTGGCCTGCGACCTCGACGAACTGGCGGCGGTTGTGCAGGCCGCTGAGGTGGTCGGTGGCGGCGGCGTGGCTGCTGCGCCGGTGTTCGTCTTCCAGGCGCCCGATCAACTGCTGGTTGACCTGCTGCGCATGCTCCAGGGCGCTGAACGCTTCCTGGCGCTTGCGCAGCAGGCGCAGGGTCCAGGCCAGGCTGGCGAGGATCATCAGGGTCATGCTCAGGTTCAGCCAGAACTGGCGCGTGTAGGCCAGCGCGGACGGCGCAAGGATCTCGTCGTGACGCTGGCTGACGACCACGCTGAAACCGCGCTCGGCGTCACGCCGGTAGACGCTCTGGTAAGGGGTGCCGGCCGCATACTGGGTGAATAGCCCGGATGCGCTGTCGGAGCCCTGCAGGCCAGGTTCGAAGCTGTCGTCCGCCACTACCACGCCACGGCTGTCGATGCGCAGGCGTTCCTCGCCATTGTCCTGCAGCAGGCGCATCAGCCCGCTGTTGCCCAGGTCGATGTGCTGGAACAGTACGGCCAGGTAACCGATGTCCAACTGCACCACGAGAACATGATCGATCTCGCGACCTTGCAGGTCGGTCAAGGGCAGCAGGAAGGGCAGGCGCCAGTTCGGCATGGCGCCAGGGTTGCTGTCGGGCGTGATGCGGGGCAGGAAGGGTTTGAAACCGTAGCGGGCGACGTGCAGGCGCAATTGCTGGAGCCAGTCTGCCGGCAGTTGCGTGGCTTCATCGCCATGGCTCGCCGAGCGTAGCCGACCCTGCCGGTCATACAGGCTCATGCGCTTGAACACCGGGTCCTCGGCGAGCAGACGGGCCAGGCTGTGGTTGTCCTGGCGCAGCCCCTTCAGGTCGTCCTGGGTCACGCGGCCCACCGCCTGGGCCCGATCGACCAGCTGGCCCAAGCTCTCGGCGACAAGGCTGGCCAGGTTCAGGTGCGCAGCTGCCTTGGCCGACAGGGCATCCTGGCGCGAGGCGGCCTTCTGGGAGAAGTGCAGCCCCCAGAGAAACGTCAAGGTGGCGGCGCAGAGCATCAGGATCAACAGGCGCAGAAGGCCTGTGGACGAGAGTGAACGGCGTATCACGACTGGTATTCCCGACCCTGGGTAGTGGGCGAAAAATACGACAGGCAGATGACAGGTGAATGACGGGGTGGCAATGTGCCTTTAATGGTGAGCCGCGCGCCGCAGAGGGCGCGCAGGTAATCGTCAAGCAGCGTGCGGCGTCCCTTTGAGCATTTTCTTCTGTGCTTGCATGGCTTGGCCCAGTTGCTCCAGCACATCCTTGCCCAGCAACTTCTTCGCCGTCGGGAACAGCTCGCTTTCTTCCTCTTCGATGTGGTGTTCGAGCAGCTCTTTCATGACCTTCACCCGACCGGCAAAGGCCACGGTGTCGGTTTCGGTGTGCAGCAGGTCGGGCAGTACCAGCGAATCGACGGTGCGATGTTCTTCCTTGGCTTCGTAGTACATCTTCGCTTCTTCCTTGCCCCCGGCCTGTTTGATGGCGGGGTAGAGAATGTCTTCCTCCAGCGCGGTATGGATCTGCAGTTCGTGCTCGATGCGCTGCAGCAGTTCGGCACGTTTCTTCACGGCCCGCTCGGTGGTGGTGGACAGTTCCTCAAGCAGTTTCTTCACCAGCTTGTGGTCCTGCATCAGCAGCTCGATGGCATTCATGGTGGCACCTCATCGTGGGTAACAAGATCGCGGCTTACCTGCCATGGAGTGGGCCGCAAGCGGCAGGGTTCAATGCTGACGATGGCCGGTGTTGGCGGGCAGGTCTTGCCTGTCCTCTGACGTACGAATGTGGCTTTGAAAGCGCTGGTTTTCCCTGTGCTCAATTTCTGAAAGTTGGCACGAATCCTGTGGGAGCGGGCTTGTCCCGCGAACACCGGCGGAGCCGGTGCCATACACTGCGCTGCCTGTTTCGCGGGACAAGCCCGCTCCCACATGGATTGCGTTCCGGCCCTTCGCCGGCAAGCCCGCTCCCACAGGATTCGCGCTGCCTCATTGCGCATTCAGTGCCGTTTGCCGCGTAGCAGCGCCAGCGCGCAGCCTCCCAGAATCGTCACGGCTGCAATCATCAACCAGGGTGCAGAAGGCTGCCGCTTGCCGCGCGGTGACGCACTGCGCCGGTCGGCTTGCACCGGCGTCGGGGGCTCGGCCTGGTCGCTGATGGGCTCGCAAGCCCAGTCCTGGATGCTGACCAGCTCAAGTACCGTGCCGTCCACCAGGGTGAGCTTGAGGTCGGCAATATCCCCGGCGATCCGATCGGCGAAGACCGGCTCGCCCGTGGCATCGAGGTTGTCATAGATGAAACGCTGGCCCTCCAGCCAGCCGATAGCCGTCAGAAGCTCCGGGCCCAGGAAATACTTGCCGTCGAGGAAGAAGCCGGGGAACTGGTGCGCGCGCTCCAGGGCTTCAACCCGGTAGCGCTCGCCTGGTTTCATTCCGGTTGCCGTCGCTAACATGGTCAACCCTCCCGTTATCGCGTCAGATGGTGTCAGGCCCCAGGGTGCCGGCAGCGGCCCCGGGCACGAGGATGACCTTGCGGCAATCGTCCTGCTTCTGGTCGAACAGCTTGTAGCCCGTGGCGGCTTCTTCCAGGGCGAGGCGATGGGTGACGATGAGTTCCGGGTGCAGGCGCCCGGCTTCGATATGCTCGAGCAGTTCAGGCAGGAATCTTTGCACGTGGGTCTGGCCCATCTTGAAGGTCAGGCCCTTGTCGAAGGCATCGCCGAACATGAAGGCATGGATGAACCCTGCATAGACGCCGGGCACACTGACCACGCCGCCTCGGCGCACCGCGGCGATGCTCTGGCGCAAGGCCTTGCCGCTGCTGCCTTCGATCTTCAGGGCGGTCAGTACTGTCTCGGTGGTGCTGCCCTTGGCCTCGAAGCCGACCGCGTCGATGACAGCGTCAACGCCGCGCATGCCAGGGGTCTGGCGGATGATGCTGTCGGCGGGGTCGTCGTCTTGCTCGAAATTGATCGGTATCACGCCGTAGGCATCGCGCGCATAGGTCAGACGGTAATCGTTGTCGTCGACCATGAAGATGGCCTGTGCGCCGAGCATGCGCGCGCACGCAGCGCTCAGCAGCCCGACCGGCCCAGCGCCGTAGATGGCGACGGTCGAGCCCTTGCTTACTTCGGCGTTGAGCACCGCCTGCCAGGCGGTGGGCAGGATGTCCGAGAGAAACAGCACCTTGTCGTCAGCCAGGGCGCTGGGCACCTTGAACGGGCCGACATTGGCCTTGGGGACCCGTACGTAGTCTGCCTGGCCACCAGGTATGCCGCCGTACAGATGGCTGTAGCCGAACAGGGCCGCGCCGGGGGGAATGCCTTTCTTGTTGATCAGCGAGCCACGCCCTGTGTTGGTGGTCTCGCAGGCGGCGAACAGCTCATGCTGGCAGAAGAAGCAGCTGCCGCAGGCGATCACGAAAGGAATCACCACCCGATCACCGACCTGGACGTTAGTGACCCCGCGCCCGGTCTCCTCCACGATGCCCATGAACTCGTGGCCGAAGATGTCGCCCGTTTCGGTCTGGGGGATCTTGCCGCGGTAGAGGTGCAGGTCCGAACCGCAGATGGCGGTCGCGGTCACCCGCAGAATGATGTCGTCGTCGTGCTGTAGGGTGGGGTCGGGGACCGTATCGACCCGGACATCGTTGGCACCGTGGTAGGTCAATGCTCTCATTGGGTTGACTCCTGCAGAGGCGGGTTGTGGTGATGGCCTATGCAGGGGAAGTCGCGGGGGAAGGCAAAGTTCATCCGAACGGGTTCAGCGGTGCACCGCAGGGGCGGATGAATCAAACTTCCAGGGGCGGGCGGGTTCTTCTGAGAACATTCCCTGGAGACCGCATCATGAAAAAGCCAGACCAAAGCGCCGATCCACGGCAGGGCCCGCATTCTTCCGAGCACGCAAGCACCGAGCAGGAATTGGGTTTCGATCCTGACTCTCCGGACCTGGAGGACCCACAAGTAGATCCTCAGGGCCCGGCGAAACCGCCCAGGGACGATGAAAAGAAATGAGGTGCGAGTGGGGCCGCATGCCGGCCCTGCATGCCTGTATCCACGAGGAAGCCGACCATGCGCAAAATCCCCTTGATGTGCCTGTCCTTGAGCCTGGCCTTGTCCGCCGGTTGCTTCGATCGCGACAACAACCACCCCGGCAAGGACAGCGATCCCAGCAAACCGTCGTTGCAGATGCAGCAACCTGACACACCACCGGCTCAACCCCCGGCCGAGCCGAAGCCACAGAACCCCTGAGCGACCCTCATCTCGCCACGTCGGACGAGGGCTGTGCCTGGGTGTTCTTCTTCCAGCCACGCAAGTTCATGGCGCACAGGCAGAACTGCAGCACGATCAACGCCCAGGCCTGCACGTGCCAGCCCCAGATCACCCACAGCACGTTGCTGGCGATGAAGCAGCAGAAGCCGACCCGGCGACGGCCGGGGCGGCACGAGCCGATGCACCAGGCAGCGGCCAGGGTCACCAGCATGGCAGGCCATTGCAGCAGGTCTATCATCAGCGCCATTGGGTATTCACCTCGAAAAATGCCTACGCTGCCTTGCGCAATGCGTCGATCAATTCACCTTTGCGCATGGTCGAGCGACCGGCGATTCCTTGTTGGCGCGCCCGATCCATCAGCGCTTGCTTGGTCATCTCTTCCAACTGCTGTCCGGGCCGGGGCACGCCGTGTTTGGTGGCCACGGCCCGGCGCGCCGACGATTCGCGGGCCTTGGCCTTGGCCGCCGGGCTTTTCTTCTGCCCCGAGCCGCCCTTGCGTTCGCCGCCGCCCGATTGCTTGTTGACGGTCGCCCAGGCCCGCGCCTCGGCTTCGTCCTTGGAAACACCCTTGGCCTCGTAGCCTTCCTCGATGTGTTCGGCCTTGCGTTTCTGCTTGTCGGTGTACTTGTCTTTGTCTCCACGGGGCATGGTGATGCTCCTTTTGCGTCAGTGTGTGTTTACAGCTGCACGTGCGGCTCGATGCCAGGTTCAGTGACCAGCTCGCCGTCCAGGCCGAGCTTGCCCAGCAGCCGACGTGCGTCGTAAGGGGCGTGCACCTTCTGGTCGTTGTCGAAATAGCAGTACACGTCACGCGTGGTGCGCTTGGTCGGGGCGCGGGGCACCACCAGCTCGGCATCCTCAGGCTGGCCGCCCTGGGCCCACGCCTGGATGCGCATTCGCCAACGGCGCAGCGCCCTGGCGGTGTAGCCGCTGCTATAGAGCTCGACATCGCCATGCAGGCGCATGTAGATGAAATCGGCGGTCACATCCTCGACGTAGGGCCACTTGCCGGCACTGTCGGCGACCACCAGCGCCACCTTGTGCTTGCGCAACAAGGCAATGAAGGTGTCGCAGAGGAAACTCGGATGGCGAACCTCCACGGCATGGCGCAGACGCGCATTGCCGCGAATGGCGGTGCCTGCGTTGCCTTGCAGGCGTTCGTCTGCCTGTTTGGCGCAGGCCCGGGCGGCCTTGCGGTCCTTGGGCAGCTTGTCGAGGAAGTCACTGAAGCGCTGGGCGTCGAATTTCAGTGTCGGGGGAAACTGCCAAAGGAAGGGGCCCAGCTTGTCGCCCAGCAACAGCGGGCCTGAGGCAAAGAAGTTGGCCAGCGCTTCATCGATTTCCTTGAGCCTGCGCACATGGGTGATATAGCGCGGGGCCTTGACCGAAAACACGAAGTCGTCTGGCGTCTGGTCGCGCCACTGGCAGTAGCGTTCGGGAGTCTGCAGCGCGTAGAACGAGCCATTGATCTCGATGCTGTTGACCGCTCGCGAGGCGAACGCCAGCTCGTCATCCTGGCGCAATCCCGCGGGGTAGAAGTCCTTGCGCCATGGGCCATAGCGCCAACCGGAAATACCAATGCGAATGTCGCTCACGGGGGGCATCCTTCATTCGTCCACTCATCACTGACGACCGGGGCCACGTCGGCCGGGTTCAGCAAGGTTGACGAATGGGCAACCGAGTGAACCGCAGCGTACGGAACGACCGGAACGGGGAAACAGTCGAAAAAGGACTCGATGCACCACTCTCAAAGGCAGCCGCGCAGATGACCTTCATCGTCTGGTTCGCCATGCTGGGCGCCGTCTTGTTGTTGCTGGCGCTCTCATCCTCCTACTTGCGCTGGATGCCGGTAACGTCGTCGGTCGTCTGCCTGGGCCTGGGTATCGGCCTTGGCCCTTCCGGGCTGGGCTTGCTGCAGCTCGATGTCGCCAAGTCGAGTGGCTGGATGGAGCACCTCACCGAGGTCGCGGTGCTGTTCTCACTCTTTTTCAGCGGCTTGAAACTGCGCTTGCCGCTGCGCGATCGCAGATGGTGGCTGGCGTTCTGTCTGGCCGGGCCTGTGATGTTGATCTGCATCGGGGGCGTGAGCCTGGTGCTGCATTACGGCTTGAACCTGGGTTGGGGCCTGGCGGTGTTGATCGGGGCGATCCTTGCCCCTACCGACCCTGTCCTTGCGACCCTGGTGCAGGTGGTCGATGCCCGGGATGACGACCCGGTGCGTTTCAGCCTGTCGGGGGAGGCGGGCTTGAACGATGGGATCGCCTTTCCCTTCGTCATCCTGGGCTTGCTGCTGCAACAGGACACCGGGCAGGCGTGGCTGAGCGACTGGTTGATCAAAGACGTGCTCTGGGCGGTGCTGGCCGGGCTGCTCTGCGGCTACTGGATGGGGCGCGGGCTGGGCAAGTTGACGCTCTACCTTCGGCTGCGCAACGACGACAGCACCGTCTCGCCCAACGACTATCTTGCCTTGGCGCTGATTGCCATGGCCTACGTGATTGCCGAATCCGTCCAGGGTTATGGTTTTCTGGCCGTGTTCGCCGCCGGTTTGGGATTGCGCCAGGCCGAAGTGCAGACGTCAACCAACCCACATGAACCTGCTGCCGAACACTTGGTGCAGCCCGTGGTAGGACACCAGCACGTCGCGCCAGAACTTGCGGTGAAAGGGGACGTGGAGCATCTGGACGACTCGCAGATCGCCGCCGGGATCATGTTGGGCGACATGTTGGCTTTTGGCAGCCTGGTGGAGCGATCGATGGAAGTTTTCCTGGTGACCTTGCTCGGCGTGGTGCTGCTGGAGCATTGGGACTGGCGTGCGCTGATCGTCGCCGGGGCACTGTTTTTCGTGATCCGTCCTTTGAGCATTGCGCTCATACCGTCGCGGGGGATGTTGAATTCACTGCAGCGGGGGCTGATGGGGTGGTTCGGTATCCGCGGCATCGGCAGCTTCTACTACCTGTTCTACGCGCTGAACCACGGCTTGCTGCCCGCTTTCGCGGTGGAGAGTACTCAGCTGGTCCTGTCGGTCGTGGGGTTGAGCATCTTGCTGCACGGCCTCAGCGTGCAGCCGCTGCTTGCCCGATACGAAGCGTGGAAGCACCGAGCTACCTGATCTCGGACAGCCCAAGGCCGGCATGGCAGGCATTGGGCTGGTCGGTCAAAGGATGGGTTTGCCGCCTGTCACGGCATAGCGCGAGCCTGAGATATAGCTGGCCTCATCGGAGGCAAGGAGCACATAGATCGGCGCGACCTCGACGGGTTGGCCCGGCCGTCCCATCGGGTAGCCCGAACCGAAGTTCCTGACGGCCTCGTCGGGCATGGTGGCCGGGATCAAGGGTGTCCAGATGGGACCCGGCGCCACACTGTTGACCCGAATGCCTTGCTTGCCCAGCAACTGCGCCAGGCCTGCGGTGAAGTTGGCAATTGCACCCTTGGTCGTGGCGTAGGCCAGCAGCTTGGGCGAGGGATCGTCGGAGTTGACCGAACTGGTATTGATGATCGAACTGCCCTTGGGCATCGACGGCAACGCCCGTTGGCAAATGCGGAAAATGGCCGTGATGTTGACATCGAAGGTCATCAGCCACTCGTCATCGTCGATCTCGTCCAGGGTCTCGTGGGACATCTGGAAGGCTGCATTGTTGACCAGAATATCGATACGCCCGAACTGCGCCACGGTCTTGTCGACGATGTCATGACAGTGCTGTTTCTCAGCCAGGTCGCCCGGCAGGAGCAGGCATTGTCGGCCCGCAGCCTTGACCCACCGCGCGGTCTCCTGTGCATCTTCGTGCTCGTTCAGGTAGGCGATGGCAAGGTCGGCGCCTTCGCGGGCGTAGGCAATGGCGACGGCCCGCCCGATGCCGCTGTCGCCACCGGTGATCAGCGCTACCTTGCCTTCCAGCCGGTCGTTGCCGGCATAGGTTTTCTCACCACAGTCGGGGTAGGGCTCCATCTTGCGCTGTGAACCTGGGACGTCTTGTGGTTGCGAGGGAAACGGAGGCGTTGGGAAGTCGCGCATGGGGAAAGCTCCTTCAGTTGGGAACGCTCTTACCTTTTCGAATGATCCGGACAGGGAGTGTTGGAATGGATCACGCACTGGCGCGACAAACGGTGGTGGCTGCTGCGCGGGAAGGCGCTGGCACCGTCTTCTGTCCGTTCGATTGCATTGCCCCGTTGCTGGGCTAAGGTGGGATAACCCATATCTAATACTAAAGTCGTAGGAGGGCGGCATGCGCATACGCGGTGAGGTTTTCTGGGGTTGGGCAGATCCTACGCTTCACCATCGAACTCATGGCGAGACACTGGACGATGGCAAGATGCTGGAGGTTCAGGTGCGCCTGTCGCGCACAGGCAATACACAGATGTTCATTGGCGTGTACGCCGCCAGTGGCATGGTGCTTCACGAAGAAGCGTTCGATTCACGGCCCGGGGAATCGATGACGCGGGCGCTGGCCTGGGGTGTTGGGCGTGCCAGATGGCTTGCGAGCGAGGAGGGTGGGAAACGGGCTCGCGCTTGAGAACTCCCTGACGGTTTCTGCCAAGCATGGCCAGGGCGATTCCTTCACCCTGGCCTGCAGCACGTTTTTAACGGTTTTCGTCGTTCATTCCGCTGTCCTCGTCCTGAACAGCCTGGGACGCATCGTCCATGTCACTTTGCTCTGTGTCGGATTTGGAGCCAGAACGATGGCCTCCTTTGCCGCCCTGCTGGGCGCCACCCCCGGCACGCTGAGGATCGTCCTGATCATTCACGCCGCCACCTTGTCCACCTTGCTGAGTACCCCGCTGATCTTGCCTGTCGGGTTGGCCGCCTGGCATCTGCCCGCCTTTCTGTCCTTCGTCCCAGCCGCGTTGCGGGTCGTTGGTTCCTCCCGACGACTGGCCTCCTTGCTGACCCGGTTGCGAGGCTTTTTCTCGGTCATTCGGAACGTTGCCAGGGGTGGTCTGAGGGGTGCCGCCTTGCTGTCCGGTCTTGCCTTGGTCGTTGGCCATGATCTCGCACCTCGTGTGTTGACACAGGGAAACCTGTGTTTACTTCCGATGCCGGCCTTCGCAGGAGTGCTCCCACAACTTTCGCAGTAGCGGACCAGAGGCGCGAAAGTTCCCGAGGCTCAATGTGTTGCGTCGTAAATGCCTTGGCGACGTGCCACCGCTACCCATTACCCCCACGCTCAGTGATCGGACGCCAATGGATGTTCCTGCGGTAGACCGGGTGCCGTTCATTGGTGGATCAGGTACCTGTCATAGATCGACGTGACTGAACTCCCACGCCAGTGCCTACGTCCCCCGAATGAATGCCGCATGTTCTCGGCGTTCGTCCACCCATCAGCTTCGAGGGCGTCACAATGGAAAAGACCGATCAAGGTTCAACCGCCCCACCTGGCAGCACCCAGGACCACCTTCACACCCTCGGCGACGAAGCCGGAGCGCTGCTGGGAGAAGCCCGGCAAAAAAGCAGCGAGCAGTACGAGCACTACCGCGACAGCGCCGCCGAACAGCTCGATTCGCTCAAGGAAGGCGCGCGGTCGGCAGCCACGGCGCTGGAAGGCCATGACAGCCTGGGCCTTTCGCGATACCTGAGCGAGGCGGCCGAATGCGTCGGCACCTTCGCCGAGCAGATGCGCCATGAAAGTGCCGAAAGCCTGCTGCACCGCGGCGCGCAGCTGGCACGGGGTAATCCGGCAGCGTTCCTGGCAGGCAGCGTGGCGGTCGGGTTTGCCCTGTCGCGCTTCTTGCGCGCAAGCGCCAGCCATTCCACTGCAGATACGCCTGGCGCACCGGCTCAAGGCGTCAACGAGCCTCGTCACCCGCTGTCGGCCACGCCAGACAAGGCGAGCGACGTGTCCACCCATAAGCCCTACACCCCGGTCGACCCCGTCGGGGTTGGTGCTGGCACCTCGGTAGGCGCAAGCCCGTTCGAGCGTGACCCGCTCAAAGGAGGCGAATGATGAACAAGGATACTTTGCACACGAGTCCCGGGTTGCACGCAGCCGATAGCGACCCTGTCGGCGTCGGAAGCCTGCTGCGCCAATTGATGCGGGAAGTGCCGGAGCTGTTCACCAAGGAGCTGGCACTGGCCAAGGCAGAGCTGCAACAGAACCTGGCCACCTTGAAGGCGGCTACAGCAGCGGTAGCGGCCGGGGCGATAGTGCTTCTGGCGGGCTTCGTCATTCTTCTGCTGGCAGCGGTGTATGCCTTGGCACTGGTGGTCCAACCGTGGCTGGCGGCCTTGATCGTCGGGGCGGTCACGGTGCTGATCGGCTTCATCATGCTGCAGTCGGGCAAGAAGCAGTTCGAGCCCGGGCATCTGGCCCCTGATCGTACCTTGCATGCCATGCAGCAAGACAAGGACGCGCTGAAGAGGAAATTGCCATGACCACTTCCTTCGAACATGAATCGCACAAGGACCCAGACCTGCTCGAACAGGAAGTCAACGCCAAGCGCGAGCACATCAGTGACCTGGTCGATGCCCTGGAGCAGCGCCTGAGCCCGGGCCAGCTGGTCGACAGGGTACTGGCCTACACCAGGGGCAATGGTGGCGAGTTCTTCCAGAACCTGGGCACTACGCTGAAGAACAACCCTGTGCCGGCAACCCTGACTGTCCTGGGCCTGGCGTGGCTGGGGCTCAACCAGAACCGTCCGTTCAACCCCGGGCCTGCCTCTCAAGGGCCAGGGCTGGGCGAGAAGCTCGGTGATGCGGTCGACTCGGTGAAGGATGCCTTCGCCCATGCCGGGGACGCGGTGCACGATGCCAGCCAGAAGATGCGCATGAAGGCCCATGATGTGCGCGACCGGGCCAGCGAGCTGGGCCAGGGCGCACGCGAAAGCATGGGCCAGTCTGCCGACACGGTGCGCAGTTCCGCGCACAGGGTAGGGGACCAGGCCTCCGCGCTCAAAGGCCAGTTCAATCACTTGCTCGAAGAGCAGCCGCTGGTGCTCGCCGCGTTGGGCATTGCGCTAGGGGCAGCACTGGGGGCGGCGTTACCCAGTACCCGGAAGGAAGATCAGCTGATGGGGGCCACTAGCGATCGGCTGACGGAAACCCTGAAGGCCAAGGGTGAAGAGGTCAAGGATACGGTGCAGCAGTCGCTTGAACGGGTGACTGACGAACAGGCGACGCCGGCTGAGCGCAAAGGTGAAGGATCTGACCTTTCTTCGGGGCTTGGCTTCCCGTCTTGAGCGGCTTGCAGTGCTCGCGCCAGCCTCTTCGCCAAGCGGTGTGGGAGGCTGGCAGTGTTCAGGCGTCAGACAACGCCAACGGCAGTTCCAGTTCGAAGTGCCAGGTGGATTCCGACCCCAGTTGCCCGGGAATGCTACGGGCACTGGCATGCAGCGTCTGCAGCAGGTGTTGCAGCTCGGCGAACGCCCAGCTGGCGGCCGAGTCCGCCTCGGCCGGCTCGTACCATGGGCTCAGCTCCAGGGTCAGGCAAAGCCACCCGCGCGGCAGGATGCGGGTCATCACGCGCAGGTCGAGCTGCGCGGGCAATGGCCCTTGGCGCACCTGCTCGAACAGGCAGTCGAGCAGCCTTCGGTAATGATGTGCATCGATCCAGGCACGGGCCAGTGCACGCAGGCCGGGACCGACGTCGAGGGTGCAGCCCAGCAACGCTAACTGGTGACGATGCGGCGCCAGGATTTCCTCGGTGAGAATGCCCAGATTGTGCGCTTGGGCCTGGGTCTGCAGCTCGTGACGCTCGACCGAGGCGAGGGCGTTGATCCTGTCCAGGCTGCGGCCCATCTGATCGATCTCGACCACCAGCGCGTCAAGGGCCGGCTGGGTGTTGGCCGCAGTGGCCCGCCGTGCCTGGTCGATCGCCTCTTGCATACGTTCGAGCCCGATCCGCAATTGGTTGTTGATGGCGACCAGGGTCGAACTCTTGAGCGTGCTCTGCAAGCGCGCTTGCGCCCCTTCATGGCGCATGGTCGCCAACATCCGGTCACGTTCAGTCAGGTCGCTCATACCGCCGACTATCGCCACCTGGTTGCCGCTTGCATCCCGAAAGGGTGTGCACCAGACAAAAAACGACGTGGCTACCCCCGCGTAGTCGATGACGACTTCGGTCATGAAAGGCTCTTCGCGCACGATCGCTTCACGCAGCCGGTCATGGGAACGGTTGCGCATCGCCTCCGGCAGCCAACGCGCTTCGTGCAGCGTCTGGCCCTGGATCTGTTCGAAGGTGGTTTCGGCATAGACCAGGTAGCGTCGATTGCACATCAGCAAGCGGCCCTGCAGATCGCGTACGAACATGGGATAGGGTGCCGAATCCAGCAACCCCCGCAAGAACCCGTATTCACGCTTCAGAGCCGGGTCCAGCGCATCTGCCGTGGCGCGCTCGGACTGCTCTCCGGCAAACATGCCGTGGCTGCGGGCCACCTCCAGAAGCTGGAAGTGGCTGTCCACCCCCAGCTTCTGATAAAGCCGGACCTTGTAGGTGCTGACCGTCTTGTAGCTGAGACTGAGTTGCGCCGCGACCTCCTTGCTGCTCAGCCCTTGGCTGAGCAGTTGCAGGACGCTCAGTTCCCGGGCCGACAGCTGGGTGAGTTCACTCGTCCCCGCTGGCACCGCTGGCGCCGCCGGGTGGGTCGCGTCGCTGGGGAAGTAGCTTCGCCCATGACTGACCGCATGCAGGGCATTGCGCAGTTCATCGACGGCGTCGGACTTGCTGACATAGGCATCGGCACCGGCCTGCAACGACCTTGCGGCGTAGATCCCCGGCTCCTGGGCGCTGTACACCAGCAGCCTGATGCCTTCATGGCTCGCCCTTAGCCGTCGCACGAGGTCCAGCCCACCCAAACGCGGCACCATCAGCTCGACGATGACCACTTGCGGGTGCAGCAGCCGGCACTGCAGCAAGGCATCCTGGCCGTTGTCCACCTCGGCGAGCAGTTGATGGCCCGTGCGTTCGAGCAGCGCCCTGAGGCCGTCGCGAACGATGGGCTGGTTGTCCACGACCAGCACGCTGCTCATGCACTGTTTCCTCGCGTCCATTCCCCGCTGCCAAGCATAGACCAGCCCTCAAGTCGGGAAACATTCCTACAACTGCACTGAAACTGTTCCGACATCTGTTGCGAAGTCGCGCGCGCAAGCTTCTGGCATCACTTTTCCAGCGCCCGCGAGGTTGCCATGAACCACTACCACACCCCCCATTCCGGCTCGCCGCGATTTGAGCGAACCCGCCTAGCCCAAGCACTGGGCCTGCTGCTTGTTGGGTTGTTCAGCCTGCAGCCGATCGAGGGCTGGGCCGCCGACACGCGTATCGTGCCCCTGGCGTTTCCGGGCCTGCTGCTGGGCGCGCCGGCCCCCCTTGTGGTCAACACGGCAGACGGTATCGGCATCAACGTCAGTGGCCCCCATGACCAGGCCAGTGTGCTACTGGCCGCAGCCCGCACCATCGGTGTGCTGGCGCCGGCAGCTAGCAGCATCGGTTTCGATCACGCAAGCGTCGTCTCCAGTGCGCTCACCGCTGCCAACGCCAATGGTCAGAGCGCCCTGGTGGCACGGGATGGCGGCCAGCTGAGCGGTTCGCATGTCACCATCAGCCTGGTACCCCAGGCCGCCAATGGCGCCGCGGTCACCGCCAGCAACATGACAGGCGTGCGTGCCACCGGGGGTGGCAAGGTCACCTTGCACGACGCCCAGGTCACCCTCGGGGGTGGCGCCAGCGCCCTGAACAACCAGGGCCTGGTGGCAAGCGGTAAAGACAGCCACATCGCCTTCACCGGTGGCAGCGTCAGCACCCAATCCAAGGGTTCGGTGGCGGCACTTGCCCAGGAGGGTGGAAGCCTGTCGCTCGGGCAAGGCACACAAATTACCGTGACGGGCGCAAACAGCCCGACGACGGCCAGCCATGCGCTCAAGGCGACGGGCGCAGGCAGCCGGATAGACGCCAGCGACATCCAGGTGCAGAGCAGTGCCATCTCGTCCAGTGGCGCTCGCGCCGAGGACGGCGCGCAAATTCAGCTCCAGCGTAGCCAGTTCACCAGCGTCGGTGCCGCCACCAGCACCACCGGCACGGCTGTGCTGCATGCGCTTGGCGGCGCGAGCATCCTGGCCGATGCGGTGCAGGCCACAGCCACCGGCAACTTCGTGGGTGGCGTGCGGGCCGACGGTAGCGCCAGCCTGGTGCGCCTGAGCGACAGCGACGTGGCCATCTCGGGGGCCGGCAACGCCGCAGAGATCGCTGCCGGGGCCCGGGCCAGCAATGGCGCTGAGGTGGTCCTCGAAGGCAGCCGGCTATCTACCCAGGGCACCTATGGCCATGGCGTATTGGTCGAGGGCAGCGGTAGCCGCGCCAGTGTCAGCGACAGCCAGGTAGACGTGGGCGGGGTCCGCGCCCACGGTGTCTATGTAAATAGCGGTGCCGACGCTGTGGTCAGCGGCAGCCGCATCAGCC